>NZ_JBIUSS010000011.1:262345-335101 GCF_044741445.1 Kitasatospora sp. NPDC088160
GCCGCGGCGGGGGGGTCAGTTCCCCCGGGCGCCCCGCCCAAAACCCCCCCGCCCCCCCCGGCCGGCGCGGCGCCCGGCCCCCCCGGGGGGGTGGGGGGCCCCCCCGGCCTCCTCGGTTCGCTCCCGTCGTCACCGGGGCGGCGACAGCATGACGTGTTCATGCGAATGGGCCGATACGCAGGTGGATCGCAGGGGAACTGTCTGCGGAGTCCCGTCCCTCACCCAGGAGGTCCCCTCATGAAACGACTGCTCCTCGCCGCCGGCATGGCCACCGCCGTCCTGAGCCTGACCGGTGTCGGCGCCGCCGGCGCGGCCGACGGGGCCGACGGGGGCGTGCACGGCGCCCCGGGCAAGCGGGTCGGTGGAGTGATCCGGTGCGATGAGGTGAGCAGCGAGCCGCCGAACGTGTTCGGCCGCTCCTGCGACAGCACCACCTGGGGCCCGCTGAGCGACTTCGTCGTCATGGACCGGACGACGCGCGCGGCGTACCAGTGTCAGACCGGCTGGGCCGAGGGCTCCCTGTGGGTGAACGGCCAGAACTGCCGCCCCATCCCCGCCTGATCGGCGGTCGGCTCCGGGTGTCGGCGCGATCGACACCCAGTCGCCACTGTGGAACCAGAACGGCCGGTCGGCTGTCGAGTCGACCGACCGTTCTGGTGCGGCGAATCGGCACAATCCTTTGACCAGCAGCGATCCACCCGAGCGCCAGGCCAGCAGCGATCTACCCGAGCCCTGGGCCACCAGCGATCCACCCCCGCGCCGGATCAGCCGCCCAGGGCGTCCTTCAGCCAGGGGGCGATCACGGCCATCGCCTCGCCGAAGCGCGAGATGGCGCAGTGGCCGGTGTCCGGGATCAGTTCGACCCGGGTGTCCCGGCGCCCCTGGAACACCAGGGTGTCGTCCAGGGGGACGTGGACGTCCTCGGTGCCGTTGACCACCAGCATCGGCCCGTTGGCGTCCTGGTCCAGCAGCGGGCGCAGGTCGAAGGCCGCGAAGGCCTTTTCGAGCTCGGCCCCGCTCGGCATGGCGTCGAAGCCGAGGGCGTTGCCGACGATGCCGTCCATGCCGAAGGCGAAGCCGCGACCGGGAGCGAAGGAGCGCTCCACCGGGCCGCCGAGCACCACGGAGGCGTCCACCGATCCCGTCAGTCCGGTCCGGGCGGAGTAGTAGCCGCCCATCGAGATGCCGAAGTGGCCGACCTTCCCGTTGCCGGCCGCGCGGGCGAAGGAGACCAGTCCGGCGATCACCTCGGCCCCGCCGTCCGGGGTCATCGGCAGGTGGGCGGTCTCGCCGGTGCCGGGGAGGTCGAACAGCAGCAGCCGCGCCGGCAGGGTGAACGCGAGCTGCTCCCACATGCCGTGCAGGTCGGTCTTCCAGGAGTCCACGCCGCCGCTGGCCAGCACGACCGGCGCGTCGGCGGGCAGGCCGGGGGCGGCCATCAGGTGGATCGGCAGGGTGGCGTCGCCGCCGCGGTACGGGACGGTGAGCGTGCGGCGCTCGAACTCCACCGGAAAGCCGGGGGCGGCGAGGACGTACTGCTCGACCTGGCGGGCGAGCGCGGTGTGCTTCGGCTCGTCGGCGAGCGAGGGGAACTTGGCCCAGCCGTACGCCTGCGCGGCCAGGCGGTGGCGCCCGGCCTCGGCGTGCCGGGCGGCGAGGGCGGACCACTCGTACACCCAGCTGCCGGGCCGGTCGGGCCACATCTCGGTGACGGCGGCGCGGACCGCGTCCACCTCGTCGGTGGGGAGGCCGAGGGTCATCTGCGGGTAGCGCTCGACGAACAGGTCCTGCGGGTCCAGGGGCCAGGTGAAGGACATAGTGGTGCCTCCTGCTGCACTTAAAGCCGGAACGCTTGCATTAGTGACTATGCGCCCGGGCGGCGCCTAATGCAAGAACTCTTGCGTTAATGTGGTGGCCGAGGTGATCGACACATGACCGAAGAAGAGCCGGAGCTGACGCCGGAGCCGGAGCCGACGCCGGAGCCGATCCGCCGCCGCCCGGGCGGCCGTGCCGCGCGCGTCCGCCAGGCCGTCCTGGCCGCCGCCACGGAGGTGCTGGCCGAGGAGGGCATCGACCGGCTCAGCATCGCCGGGGTCGCGGCCCGCGCAGGGGTCAACGAGACCACGGTGTACCGGCGTTGGGGCAGTCGGGAGAAGCTCGTGCTGGACGCCCTGCTCACCGGCAGCAACGAAGGCGTCCCCGTCCCCGACACCGGAGCCGTCCGCACCGACCTGGCCGCCTTCGCCCGCGCGCTGGCCGAGTACCTCGCCACCCCGACCGGCCGTTCCGTCGCCCGGGCGGCCGCACTCAGCTCCGACGACCCCGACCTCGCCGAAGCCTGGCAGACCTTCTGGCAGTCCCGCCTCGACCAGGCCGGCGTCATCGTCAGCCGGGCCGTCGAACGCGGGGAACTCCCGACGGACACCGACACGGCCCTGGCACTGGAACTGCTCTGCGCCCCGCTCCAGACCCGCTCCCTGCTCGGCCACCGCCCGATCGAGTCGGATCTGCCGGAGCGCTTGACGGACATGGTGCTGGACGGCCTGCGGGGAGGAACCAAGGGCTGACCCTCAGCCCCCGGGAGCCGGCCCCGCCGGGGCAGCGCCATCGCCGAGGGCCCCACGAAACCACGAGGAGGCCCCCCGGGCCTCCGGACAGCGAAGAGGCCGGTCGATCCGACGTCATGTCGGCTCGACCGGCCTCTTCATGGTCCGACGACCTGTGACTCGTCCGCTGCCGCATGCGGATCGACCCATCGCTGAGCCGTGAGGTCCTGGGCGAGGTCCGGCCCGCGGTGAAGTCGACAGAGCGATCGTCAATCTCCAACGGCAGTGGATACGGCGGTTCGAGCGTGGCGCCCCGCAGTCCCGTACGCGGCGGTACGGCGAATGTCCAGGTCGGCAGGCGTGCCCCAAGTGAGGCCCTCAGCAGGAGCCGGGTGGCGGTTCGGCGGTGCCGCAGCGACCGTGGCTCACGCAAGGCCTCAAGGCCCGGGACAGGACAGGACAGGATTCAATCCTGTGAGGTCAGCAAGTCGAATGCACCTCGGATGATGGCCTGCCCTTTCAGCGCCATGGCGACCTTGTCAGGGGCTGTACCGGCGTCCGAGACCATCAGGCTGGTGACCAGAGTGCGGTCGTCGTTCGTGTGTGCCAGGTAGTTCAGCGTGATGACGCCGGGTTCGCTGCCGCCTTTGTACCAGACGGTCGGGAATCGGGACGGGGCCAGATTCAGTCCGTCGTCGTTAAGGGTGAGTGCGTGCTCGATCTCGGGCTGGTCGAACCGCCACAGCGCCGCGTAGGCGTTGCAGATGTCGATCGGTGAGGCGAACCATTCGATCTGGTCGATCTTCCTCGGCTGGGGCCAGGTCTCGCGAACATCGGGCAGGGGGAGTCGTTCAAGCTCCCGCAGCGCGGCGGAGCGGTGGTGTTCGGGCAGTGCCAGGTACTCGTCCGCGCGGGCCGGGTACTGGTTGGCCTTGAGTTGGAAGAACGCCTTGGTGGTCAGGCACGGAATGTTCGCTCGGGGCTGCTGGTGGCCGAACAGGTCCATTTGGTGCGCCACCGCGTCTTGGCCGAGCCGGTGGATGAGGTGGTCGGTCGCGGTGTTGTCACTGAGGGAGATCATGCAGTCGGCGGACTCGGCCATCGTGACCGCGGTGCCGGCCGGGTAGTCCTGCAGTCGGCCCGAGGGCAGGCTCTTGTGGTCATCGCGGATGACCAGCGATTCGTCCCAGGACGCTCGTTGTTCGCTGACGGCCTGCGCGAGCGCGCCCAGCACATACAGTTTGAACGCCGAGCCGATCGGCCGCTGGGTGTCGGCGCGTACACCGTGCACCAGCTCGCAGCGCCCATCCGGGCCGATCCGCGATGCGGCGAACGACACGCGGGCTCCCAACTCGGCCAGCATGTCGTCGACTTGGGTCCACGACGAGAGCGGCGCCTCGTCGGGAGTGAGGCTCACATCATTCACCAGGCCCGAGGGAGCCACACACACCCGTAGAAGGTAGTCGCCGTCACGGCCGCTGACCGCCGCCTGCACGTGATCCCGACCCGACTCGACGATCTTGTTCAGGGTGAGCGGACCCAGTTGGTGCAGCACTGCGTTGAAAGCGTTCGGACCGCCGCTGGCAGCCAGGAGTGGCGCAGCTATGTGGTCGTGGATCTCGGTGTCCGTCATCGGCACCCGGGCCGAGGCGTCCACAAGCCAGCCCACCTGGGCCTGGGCGGTCGGCGGTGGCGCGTCCGTACCGGGTGTTTCGATCATTTTTGCCCCTCCGCAGGGTAAGGGCCGAGGGAGGCGGTCCCGCTCTCGGCGATCGATTCAACTCTGGTTCTGCGAACCATACTTGTTCACGCGAGACCACGGGTTCCGGGAACCTGCTGGTGGATGGTCCCCACCTCGTCGACGTCGAAGACGAGCCCCTGGCCGCCGGGCCGGTGCATCGCCAGGCCGGGCCGGGTTGCCGCCGATGTTGCCGATCTTCATATCAGCCCGCTGTCCGCGAGTGTCACACGCTTGTCGTCCCACCCCGATCACCCGGTGACGCCGTCGATTCCCGGCGCAGGGTGGTTCTTCCGGAAACGCTCCCTTCGACAGCGCCCCCTCCGACAAGGTCCCCTCCCGGGAATTCGCCGACCGCGCTGTCCTGCGCAGCAGAGGGTTATCTGATCTTCGTCAGCGTCGATGTCGCGGGGAAGGGCGTGGCGGCCCGGAGGTTCACCGTCTTCAACGTGTCGCCGATGAGCGTCCACTGGAAAGCGATCGAGGACATCACCTACCCCGGCAGGCTCCGCGACGACCTCCAGCGATTCGGCCGCGCCCCCTTCCGCTTCGCCCGGCCCCTGTCACCGCTCACCTGCCAACACCCGTCCCTCACCGGCCCAGGCACGTCGGCCTCACGGTTGGACGGCCGCCCGAAGACCCGGACGCAGCAGGGGAATGGGCGTTCGGTCGATGCCGCTGCGTCATCCGGGTGGACGGCGGGCGGTGTTCGGATCTCGGTGTGCCGCGGCGCGGGCTCCCTGGAGGTAGGGATGGTCTGCGCTGCCGGGTGGCAGCGGTTCGAAGAACCATGAACGGAGTGCTGGCCACAGATGATCAGGAAGCGCAAGGAACGGACCGGTGGCATGATCGCGCTGCCGCAGGCACCCGCCGTCTGCCCCGCAGGCGGGCTGTCGAAGAACGGACAGCGGGGGTGGGTGCGGGTCGGTGCCGCGCTGTCGCTGGGCGGCGTGCTGACCGCCGGGGCGATCGCGCCGACGCCCGCCCAGGCGACACCCCGGCAGAACCAGCAGGTCACCGACTTCTCGACGCCGGGTGACAGCTCGTACGTGATCACGCCGAACGTCACCTCCCTGCAGATCGAGGCATGGGGCGCGGGTGGCGGCGGCGCGGGCGGCGGCGGCGGGGCCGGTGGCGGCGGAGGAGGAGGCGGGGGTGGTACCGGCCTGTCCATCACCACCCGCACCGACGGCGGCGACGGGGGCCGCGGCGGCAATGCCGGGGGCGGCGGCGGGGGTGGGGCCGGCGGGGGCGGCGCCTACACCAAGTGCGTGTTCCCGCTGGACGAGACCCAGCCCCTCACCGTGACGGTGCACGTCGGATCCGGGCGGGTCGCCGCACGTGACGGCGCCGGCGGCCCCGGTGGGACGGGAGGCACCGGGGGGACAGAGGGAACCAACAACCTCGGCGTCAACGGCGGCAACGGCACTACCGGCGCCGGCGGCACGCAAGGCGTCTTCGGCGGGGACGGCGGCGAGTCACGCGTGTTCTTCCGGGGAGGTGTTCCGCCTCACACCCTGGAACTGGCGTTCGCCGGCCCTGGCGGCGGCGGCCACCAGGGCACCGGAGGGCGGCCCGGCGGCGCGGGCGGCGGCGGTGGTGGAGGCAGCATCCTGACCAGTTCGAACGGCACACCCGGCGCGAGCGGCGCCAACGGCAACGGTGGGACGGGCGGGACGGGCGGAGCACCCGCCACCCGGCCGGGAGCAGTGTGCCCCGAGGGTTCCGCGACGACGTTCTTCGGCGGCACCGCCGGTGGCGGCGGCACGGACGGCACGGGCGGAAACAACAGGGTGACAACCGGCGCGGGCGGGCCGGGCAGCACGGCCGGCGGGGTGCCGACCGGCCCCGCCGCTCCGGTACCGGGAGTCGGTATCGGCGGTAACGGCGGCACCGGCGGGACCGGCACCACCGGTGGATCAGCAGGTGCCGGTGGAACCTCCGGCATCGACCCCACAAAGGGTGGCGCCGCCGCGGCCGCCGGTGCGGGCGTGGCAGGCGCGGCGGGCGGCAACGGCTTCGTCAGGATCACCGCGATCCTGAGCTAGGACCGCGACAGGCCCACCGGTCCCGCACCGCGACGATCGCGCCGCGATGCGGACCCGGTTCCGGCACCCCGGGGTGTGGGCGGTCGTGTTCAGCACGACCGCCCACACCCGCGCACCAGGCCCCCGGGCGGGAGATGTCTTTCAATTCAGCAACCCTCGGCCCGCACACGGAACCTTTCGCGCACAACCCGCTCCCGAGGACGCGTCCGCCAGCCCGCGCTGTCGCTCACTCACGAACTCGGCCACGCCGCAGAGCGTGGGGGCAGGCGCACGGGGACGGCAGGCATCCGCTCGTGCCACCAACGGCCCAAACCCCATGACCCGCGTCCCCTGTATGGCCGGGGGCGCGTACCCGCGCCCCGGCCGGCTCGTTGAAACGCAGGTGAGCACAGCACTGCCGCCAGCGGGCCGTCACCGCCCCGCGCCGGCACCCGGCCGGTACGACGCGACCGGGAAGTCGATCACCGCCGGCGCACAGCCTGCGGCCGAAACGGCCCTGGCCCCGTCCTGCGAACCGATCTACGCGGAGCTGGCCGCCGCGTGGCGGGCGATGGACAGGACGGTGCCCGGCCAGCCCGACCCGCTCTGGGACACCCTGGTGGCGAGCGGTACGGGACGACACTCACGGGGGTGGTATCCACGTCCGTCGGCAGCGTGACCTGCGAGGCCACTACGGCTTGACGCGGGTTGTGCGTGCACGGTGCCCTGGCCGCGGCAGTGCCGTTCCCGGGTCGTGCGGTCGAAAGACCCCTGCTGACGACGCGTGATCGAGCCGGTCTCGTCAGAGGAGCTCAACAGGGCTGGTGACCGTGGTGGGGGTGTAACCGGCTCCCTGGATCTTGACTGAGGCGGTTCCCGCCCCGACCACCCAGCTACCGGTGCCCCCGTTCGGGTTCACGGAGATGACCACCGTCTTCGGCTGACCGGTGCAGGTGTACTTGGTGGCGAAGTTGGAACCAGTTGCGCCGCTCGGCTGCGTCAACGAGGCCACGATGCGCAGCTTCCCCACCGACACCGAGCAGTTGTAGGTGAACCCCACGCCGGCAGCGTTCCCCACATAAGTGACGAGGGGAAAGATATCGATGGTGACCGGGAACGGGGTCGCGGCCGCGGCCTGAGCCGTGGGAGCGCAGAGTCCCGCGAAAGCGAGGGCGCCGGCCATCAAACCGGTGGCAGTCTTCAGCGATCCCATAGTGATCTCCATCTCTGTGCATGCTTCCTGGAGTCTCACGCTAGGACTCGGCCAGACACAGCTGCCCGCCGAACTGCTCCATTCGGCCTTGATCCCCTGGGCGTTGAAGCTGAGAGGTCGCGCAGCCTGCCGGCCACCGCCGGCCACCCCGACACGCACCTCGGGGCCGCCACGCTGATGATCCTGCACCACGGCGCGACGAACCGCAGCCGTTTCACCGCGCCCCAGGCCGTGCGTAGCGCACTGTCCGCGGCGGTGGCCCACGTGCTGGAGCAGGCCGCTCCGGGAGCCGCTGCGCCCTGACGGGGGTGGTGCGGGGTGGCTGTGGCGGCGTGGTCCGGTGTTCGTCGCGGGTGGTGGTGCGGCCCGGGAACCTGGGGTTCCCGGGCCGCGTGTTCCGTCGGCATCCGGCATCCGGTGTTCGGCCGTGGGTCGTCCTGGCCGGTGCCGTGTTCCGGGCTTACCTGGTGCCGTTGCTCCGGCGCTTGCGGGTCTGGACGAACCAGGTCAGCAGTGCCCCCACGGCCAGGAGCCAGCCTCCGGCGATGCCGGCGGTCCGCACCTGGGTGCCGGCGTGGGCGAGGGCGATCCCGCCGTTGGGGTGGTCGCCCCAGCCGCCGTGGCCGCCCAGGTTGTGGCCGTCGCAGCCGCCGTGGTCCTGGTCCTCGCAGGGGGTGGCGACGATGGTGACGGTGTTGCTGGTCGCCGTCACCGGGGTGCCGTCGGGGGTGGTGCCGGTGACGGTAGAGGTGTCGGTGATCTTCCCGGCCTGCACGTCGGACTCGGCGGTGGAGTACGTCGCGGTGCAGGTCGTGGACGCGCCCGGGGCCAGGGCGGTCACCGGGCAGGAGACGGCCGGCGTGCCCGGGCCGGAGTCCGTCACGGCGAGCGAACTGATCGTCGTGTCACCGGTGTTGGTGACGGTGAAGGTGTAGTGCAGGGCCTGTCCGGCGGCGGAGAACGAGGTCTCCTGGACGGCCTTGACGATCTTCAGCCCGGCGAAGGGCACGGTCACCTTGTTGCTGGTGGAGGTGATGTTCTGGCCACTGGGGGTGGTGCCGGCGACCTGGCCCTGGTCGGGCACGTTCTGGGCGGCGACGTCCGCCGCCGTCGTGACGTACGTGGCCTGGCAGATGGTGGACTGGCCGGGCGCGAGCTGGTTGGTTCCGCAGCCCGAGACGGTGACGCCGGGCGTCAGGTCGGTCACCGTCACGTTGGTCAGTGCGATCTGGGCAGAGGCGTCGGCGGACAGGTCAGCGCCCGGGTCCCGGACCTCTCGCCCGCGCCGTTCGCGGGCGAGGCGGCGGCGGGCCTGACGGACGCCGTGTCCCGTGTCGGGGAGGAGGCCAGTGCCGCGCCTCCTCCCCAGCCCGCCGTCATGCCGATGACCGCCAGCCCGATCGCCGCGGCGAGAGCGCCGCGCGATGGGCCGCGTCTGATCCCTGCCATACCGCCTCCGTTCCAGTCGGGCGTGATCACTGGAGGGCCCCACGCCACAGCATTCCAATGACACTGAGTGCCCACATGAACACTCCAAGTGGCGTGGCATGGGTCGGCTCGCGCGGGCGATCCGCACCCGAACCAGTCGGCGGCGGCCTGATGTCGGCCACCTGGCCCCGTCGCGGCCCCCTCGCGTGGCGCCCGTGCTCCGGCGGCCCGCAGCCTGATAGCGCCAAGGCAGCCCCCGCGCCACCTTCCGGAAGGACTCCCGCATGAGCGCACTGACCAGGTTCGAGACGCCCGAACCGAACGAGGACGCACTCGTGGCCGAGATGATCGAGGCCATGAACCGGCAGCAGGAGAAGGACTACCCGCCCGGCGCCACAGGCCGGGCCGCCCACGCCAAGCACACCGGGCTCGTGAAGATCACCTTCGCGGTCGAGCCCGACCTGCCGGCCAACCTGCGCGTCGGCGTGTTCGCCCGGCCGCACACCTACGAGGGGTGGCTGCGCTTCTCCAGCGGCAACGGCAAACCGCAGTCCGACGACGTCAAGGACCTGCGCGGCGCCGCCATCAAACTGCACGACGTGCCCGGCGAACGCATCCCCGAGAGCGACGAGCCCACCACCCAGGACTTCATCCTGCTCAACACCCCCGCCATCCCGCTCGGCACCGTCAAGCTGTTCCACGACGTCATCACCCTCGAACCGGCCAAGTTCGCCGCCAAGATGCTCACCAGCCACCCGCACGTCCTCGCCGGCCTGGCCAAGGCGGTCATCACCCCCACCTCACCCGCCGACATCCACTACTGGAGCAACACCGCCTCGCTGCTCGGCCCCGACCAGGTCGTCAAGTACGTCCTCGTGCCGACCTCGACGTACACCAGCCCGGGGCGCGAGAAGCACCAGGACCACTACCTCGGCGACCACCTCCAGGAGCACCTCACCCAGACTGACGCCACCTTCGACTTCACGGTCCAACTGCGCACCGACCCCGACACCATGCCCGTCGAGGACATCGCCGTCGCATGGGGCACGGACCAGGCCCCGCTGGTGAAGGTCGCCACCGTCACCATCCCCCGGCAGGAGTTCCGCACCGCCGCCCGCAACCAGCTCGCCGAGGAACTCACCTTCAGCATCGCCCACGCACTCCAGGACCACCGGCCGATCGGCGCCGTCGCCCGCGCCCGCATCCGCATCTACGGCCAGATGGCCACCTGGCGCCACCAGCGCGACCAGCGCACCAAGACCACCTGACCCACGACCAGCGCAGCCACGCCCGGCGGCAGCCACGGTGACCGCACGCCCGCCAGGCCGGCCGACACCACATCTCCGACTCGATGCGCAGAGCATCGGCACGACACGCAGCCTCACGGGCAGGGCCGCGTCCGCCATGTCCCCCTCGCTCACCGCTACTCCCTTGCTGGTCCCTCTACATGGGATAGAGGGACCAGCAAGGGAACACCTCGCAGCTCTGCCTGCGGCGACTGCCTCGACCTGCCCGCTGCCCCGGCGCTCGTGGCCGAGAACACGTGGGCCGGGGCCCACGCCCGTTACACCGCCGCCCCACTCCTGAGCGCCCACTCGGCGCGACGGCCGGGCCGCCCGCCCGTTATGACCTCGACAAGCCGAACGGCCCGCCGGATGAGGTGAATTCGACGGGCCGTCACGAAGTGTGAGGCTAGTGGGAGGTGGAGCGGGCGGCGTCCTCGATGAGGTGGGTGACGGCCGCGGGGTGGGAGATCATCGCGACGTGTGAGCTGTCGACCTCCACGGTGTGGGAGCCGGCGCGCTTGGCCTCGAAGCGCTCCACGTCCGCGCCCAGGGTCTTGTCCTGGGTGGCGATCATGGCCCACGAGGGGATCGTGTGCCAGGCGGCGGCGCTGGCGGTGGAGGCGAAGGTGGCGGCGGTGACGGGCCGCTGCTCGGCCGCCATGAGGTTGGTCTCGGAAGTGGGGACGTCGGCTGCGAAGACGTCGTGGAACCGGGCGGGATCGATGTACAGATCGGTCCCGCCGGTGCCGTCGGCGTTGGCGTACGGGACGGGCTTGAGCGCGGGCTGCAACTGCGCCTGAGTGGACCTCGCGGTCAGCGCGCCGAGGACCTCTCCCTTCTCGGGCATCAGCGCGGCGATGTAGACCAGTGCCTTGACCTGGGGGTTGCCGGCGGCGGCCTGGGTGATGACGGCGCCCCCGTAGGAGTGGCCGACGAGCACGACCGGCCCCTGGACGCTCTTGAGGACGCTGGTGAGGTACGCGGAGTCCTCGGGCAGTCCGCGCAGCGGGTTGGCGGGAGCGATGACGGTGTAGCCGTCGTGCTGGAGGCGCTTGGCCACGCCGTTCCAGCCGGAGGCGTCCGCGAACGCGCCGTGCTCCAGCACGACGGTCGGCTTCGCCTTGGCCGGGCCCGAGTCGGCCGACGCGAGGGGGGTCAGGGTGGCCCCGAGAAGGGCTGCCCCGACTGCTGCGAGGGCCACGGTACGTACACGGACACGGCGATTACGCATGATGTTCCTTAGGGAGGAGATGACCTGGCCGGGAAGGCGGCCGGGCGTAGGGGGAAAACGGTGGGTGCGCAGCGTGGCGCGCACCGCCGTCGGTCAACGGAAGCGGCTACTCGACGGCCGGAGGGGCCGGGATGTTGCCGTGGGCCGGCTTGGAGTGCGGGCGGCAGGCGTGGGTCCGCTCGACCGACCCCGGGAGGCGGTCCGGCGGTTCGACGCGTGGCGTCACCTTGATGCCGTTGCCCGTGGCACGCGGGGCAGGGCGCCGCACCTGGGGGTGGGCCGGCTGTTCAGCCGATGTGGTGCTGGTCGAGCCAGGTGAGGGTGTGGTCGGCGAGTTCGGTCCAGCCGTGGTCGACGGTGAGGGAGTGGCCGCGGTCGTCGAAGCGGTGGTAGTCGGTGACGGCGGGGGACTTGCGGTACTGCTTGTGGGTGGAGCGGGTCAGCACGTCGGGCACGGTGTGGTCGAGCTTGCCGGACAGGAGGAGGAGCGGTCCGCGGCTCTCGTTGCGGGTGTCGACCTTGGCGGGGGAGTGCGGGGCGAAGTTGCTCAGGGCGAGTTGGAAGAGGGGGCGGGCGGGGCTGGGGATGGTCCATTCGTCGAAGAGCTGGTCGGATTCCTGCTGGGAGACGGCGTTGGCGAACGCGTAGCGGAACTGCTCGGGGTTGAGTGAGACGGCGCGCTTGGTGTTGCCGGGGTTGCGCAGGAAGGCGAAGGCGGACTTGGCCTGGGCGGGGCCGACGGCTTTGACGCCCTTGATCTGGCCGGGGCAGATCGCGACGGCGGCCTGGGCGAGGTTCTGGCCGAGGAGGTGTTGGGCGATGAAGCCGCCGACGGAGTGGCCGACGAGGACGGGCGGGGTGTCGAGGTCGCGGATGATGCGGGCGTGGTGGGCGGAGATCTCGGCGAGGCCGATTCCGCCCTGGGGGTCGGGGTTCCTACGGGCCTGGGCGACGGTGGCGGGGACGCCGGGCCATTCGGGGAGGATCGGTTCGTAGCCGGCGTCGCGGAACCGGTCGGCCCAGCCCTGCCAGCTCGTGGAGTGCAGCCAGAGGCCGTGGATGAACATGACCGGGGTGCGGTTGCTGGGCATGGCGGGGTCTCTCCTGGCGAAGGGGGGTTCGGGGGTCCGGGGTGGTGGCCGACCGGGGCACGGCGGTCCAGCCCGTGAAGTAGAAGAAGCGTTCTCTCTGCCAACTCAAGGTAGAACGTTCCTTCTGCTAGCGTCAAGTCATGACGACGAAGGACTCCAGTCCGCCGCGGGAGCGCATCCTGGCCGCGGCGATGCGGCTCTTCTACACGCAGGGCGTGCGCGGGGTGGGCATCGACCGGCTGATCCGGGAGTCGGCGGTCGCCAACGCGACGTTCTACCGGCACTTCCCGTCCAAGGACGAGGCGGTCCTCGCCTACGTCCGCGAGCACGACCGGGCGTTCCGCGAAGCCGCCGCGGCCACCGGGCGCTCCCCGCGGGAGACGGTCGAGGCCCTGTTCGCGGGGATCGCGGAGCAGTTCTGCGCACCGGGTTTCCGCGGCTGCCCGCTCATCAACGCCGCCGCCGACTACCCCGACCCGCACCATCCCGTCAGCCAGGCCATCCAGGAACACATGGACTGGTTCCGCGCGCGGTTGCTGGAACTCCTCACCGCCGTCGGCCACCCGGACCCGGAGGGCGCGGCCGACACGCTGCTGATCCTGCGCCACGGTGCGATGAACCACAGCCGCTTCACCACGCCCCAGGCCGCACGGAGCGCGCTGTCCGGGGCGGTGGCCGCCGTCCTGGAGCAGGCCCACGCGGGAGCCGACGCGCCCCGGACTGGCCTGCCTCGACGTCGACTGTCCTCAATGCCGCGACAGGAGGCAGCCGGCCGGTTCTCGGACGATGGGTCGCCGGTCGCGACCCGGTGATGTCCGTGACTGTCGAGTTGTTCAACCGGCCCGAGGTCACACGGGTGTTCGGTGATTTCGTGCGTGCTTCACCACACCACCACCTAACCCACCCCACCCCACAAACCCCACCTGACCAGCCAAAGCACCAACGGCCCCTCGCAACCAAGCGAGGGGCCGAACGCATGCATCGACAGCAAAACGGCCGGTCAACCCGACATACTGTCGAGTTGACCGGCCGCATTGGGTCGGTTGACCAATGTGCGCGAGGGGGGAGTTGAACCCCCACGCCCTTTCGGGCACTGGAACCTGAATCCAGCGCGTCTGCCTATTCCGCCACCCGCGCATCTGGGTGATGTGGAATAGCTTAGCCCATCCGCGGGGGTGCCCCGAACCAGGTGGGAGGCGTCAGCGGGCGAGCTGCTCGACGATCCAGTCGACCAGCACGCGGGAGACGTGGCTGTGCTCGGTGTTGGCGTCGTCGAACTTCACGGCGTCCAGGTGTGCGTTCTCCAGGGCGGCGTCGGTGATCGCGGCGGCCGGGTCGACGTCCCACTTCACCGGGTCGAAGTCCAGCGCCACCGCGCTGACGGCCGGGACGAAGGTGCCGCTGCGGTACTCCTCGGAGATCTTCGCCTTGAGGGCGGTCGCGACCTTGCCGAAGGAGTCCAGGGTGCCGCCGGGGACGGCGTCCAGCGCCGGGACCTCGGTGGTGGTGCTGCGGCGCACGGTGAGGGCGAGGTGCATGCCGCCGACCGGCTGCTTCTCGCCCTTGTTCGGCTGGAAGCGGGCCGTGGCACTGGCGAACAGGGCCTGCCAGTCAAACGCCACCTCGCCCGCCGGCAGCGGGAGGCCGACGCCGTCGCGCCGACCGTTGGAGACGCCGAGCTTGCGCGGGATCTGCGGGAAGTTGCCGACCCGGTCGAGGTCGGCGAGGAACTCCTTGCGCAGCCGGCTGGAGGTGGCCACCGGGCCCTCGTACTTCGAGTTCTCGACCCACGCCCAGAGCAGCTGTTGGGCGGCGGGGCTGCGGATCAGGTCGGCCTGCTTGACGCCGTCCGGGCCGGCCGGGGTGAAGCCCTCGAAGAAGTAGGCCATCTGCTGGAGGATCAGCGGGATCCAGGCGCCGTTGTGCGGGGAGTCGAAGGAGAGGTACGTCGCCGTCTCGTGGTCCACGGTTGCCGTCTCCAGCTTGGCGAGCGCGTAGCGGGTGATGATGCCGCCCATGCTCACCCCACCGACGGTCAGCCGCTCGTCGCCCTTGCGCTCGGCGATGGCCCGGAGGATGGCCGCGATCGCGACCTCGGCGTTGGCCTGGATGTGGGTGTGGCGCTCCGTGAAACCGACCAGGACGATGTCGTAGCCCGCACTGAGCAGTTGGTCGAAGAGGCCCGGCCCGCCGTCGGCGACGGTGTTGAAGTAGGCGAAGAGGCCAGGGAGGTCGCTCGGGCCGTAGTTGAAGCCGTCCGCGAAGAGGAACGGCTTGCGGAGGCCGAACTTCGGGTTGGCGTAGTAGACCGCCGCCTGCCCGGTCGCCGTCTGCCCCTCGTAGGGCGAGCCGGTCAGCTCCCACGTCACGTCGGCGGCGCGACCGGCGACCTCGCCCGACAGCGCGCTGGTGAACCAGACGCCGGGCGTGAGCGAGTTGGCGACCTCCGCCAACTCGGCCTTGCTGGGCTCCGCCTGGCCTTCACTGAGGGCCGTCGGCGCTACGTCGATACGGGGTTCTGGTGCCATGACTGCTACCGCCTCTGTTGGGTCGAACAGGGACCACTCGTGCACTGCGGGTGACTGTAACTGCACGGTTACGCACCGCATCGACAGAACACGCAGAGTGGTCGAAGTTGTTCGAGAGGGGTTGTCAGGCGATCGGAACTGACCGGTCAGGCAGGGAAGTCCCCGGCCCGGACGGAGGCGATGAAGGAGTCCCAGGAGGCGGCGGGGAAGACGAGGGCCGGGCCGTCGGGATCCTTGGAGTCACGGACGGGGATCACGTCGGGAAGGAACCCGGGGGCCACCTCGATGCACTCGCCCCCGTGATCCGCGCTGTAGCTGCTCTTCCGCCACCCGGTCACGCCGGGCTCGCTGCTCGTCATACCGATACCTCTCCATTGCGTCGGCGATCAGTGCACGAGAGTCGCCCACCGAGAGTACATCTCCGCGCAGAAAGTCAAGATCCCGCCGGTGCTCCGCAATGATTGACGGTGCATCACTGAAGTGCCCTCGATAGAGACTCTCCGAGTAGACCCACTCCTTCCCATCCGGCATCTGCAGCAGGAACACGGACGTAGCAGGAAGCCGGGTGCTCGGGAGATTGAAGGGCGCCACCTGAATGCTGATGTTCGGCCGCTCACCCAGGGCGAGAAGGTGCTCCATCTGCTTCCACATCACTCCGGGGCCGCCGTAGACACTGCGGATGGCGCTCTCATGGAGGACCACGAGCAACATCGGGCCATCGGACGCCAGGAATCGATCCTGCCTGCTCAGTCGCGCTGCGACTCGCTCAGCCACCAACTCCGGATTCTCACGGCCGCTTCCGTTCGAGAAGACCGCATGCGCGTACTCCTCGCACTGCAATAGGCCATTGATTCGGTGGTACTGAAATACCCGAATCGCCACGGCCTCCTCCTCCAGCTCCACGTACTTCTGGAACCAGTCAGGGTGCTCGATGTCCGCATGCCAGTCCACCCGCTCCCACAGCCGAACCAGCAGGCCCCCCATGGCGAGTGCAGCGTCAACTCTCTCCACGGTGTCCCGATCCATCGGCCGCCTGCCGCCCTCCCAGCGGGTGATCGCCGTCCGGTGACAGTGCAGGAGTCTGCCCAGGCCTTCCTGCGTGTAGCCAGCCTGCTCCCGTGCAAAACGAAGCGCTTCGCCGAACATCTCCGCCGGGCTAGACGTAGGTCCGCTCTCAAGACGCCGATGTGCCACGCGTTTCCCCCTCAGGTGCCACCGCTCTCTCCACACGGATTTGGTCGCCACCGTAACTCCGGCACCCCGATGATTGATACCTGAGAGCGATCTTTTGCGTGCATAGCGTTACGTCGCACTCCCTTCGCACGCCCCCATCCGCCCCCTGAGGTGCCCCGCCATGCTCAAAATCCGTACCGCGCCCCGCCCCCGAACGTTCGCCGCGCGCCTGGACTCGCGGACCGAATCCACCCCCGTCGCCCGGCAGTTGCTCCGCGCCTACCTCGCCGCCCTCCCCACCGGCGACCGCTACCGCGACACCGCCGAACTCCTCCTCGGCGAACTCTTCGCCAACGCCGTCCAGCACACCGACGCCCCCACCGACCGCCTCATCGAGATCCGCTTCGCCCTCGTCCGCGACCGCCTGCGCCTCGAAGTCCACGACGCCGGCACCGGCCGCCCCTCCCTCCACACCCCCACCCCCGAGGACGAACACGGACGCGGCGTCCTCCTCGTCAACGAACTCGCCGAGAAGTGGGGCTGCTGCCCCCGCGCCGGCGGGGTCGGCAAGTTCGTCTGGGCCCTGATCGCCCCCGCACCCTCCCCCACTTCCACCCTCCTCACCGTCTGAACAGGTGCCCACCATGCGACTCCCCCTCACCGCCCGCCACCTGTTCGACACCGGCTCCACCCCCGCCGACGCCTACGCCACCCTCGCGCGCCGCACCCGCGAGCCCCTGCGCTCAGCCCGCGCCGTCTGCACCGCCCTCGGCATCCCCGCCGCCGAAACCCAACGCCGCCTCGACGACTGCTTCGACGCCCTCCTCGCCAACCCCCGCCCCGGCACCGAGAACGACACCGGCGAACTCCTCGAAGCCCTCGGCGTCTTCGACATCCCCAAGACCCCCGACGACCGCGACCTCGCCGTCATCGAACTCTTCCTCACCGCCATCGACGCCCACGGCAGCATCCGCGCCGGCCACCAACACGGCCTCACCCGCTGGTTCACCACCGGCAACCTCACCACCGCCTACCTCTCCCTCACCGCCACCCAACCCCACCCCACCACCGGCGACCCCACCCACTACTGGACCACCCTCACCACCGCCGGCGAACTCCTCACCGCCACCCCCAACCCCGACCCCCGCCTCAAACCCGCCCTCACCCACTGCCGCACCCGCGCCAAGGCCGCCACGCCATGCTGACGCGCCGCCCCAACACCCTCGACCCGCCAGCGCGTTACAGGAGCATCGGGCGCCGAACGGGCCGATCTCCGCCGTCCGTCCCGGCGCGGCCCCGCAACCCACCGGACACACCGGACGGACACCGACACACCGAAACGGAGACGCCAGATGGCACACACCCTCGCCCCGCCGTGGGGCACGACCAGGATGCGCCCCTTCCCGGAGACCACCACGGTCCCCTCGGGCACCCCCGTCATCGACCCCGACACGCAGATCGCCGTGATCGTGGACGGCAGCGGCCGCACGGTCGAGTTCGGCGCTCACGGCACCAGCACCAGCGGCCTCACGCCCACCACGACCAGGCCCGGTGACGGGGCCGGACCGGGCGGGTCCACCGACTCGGACACCACCGAGTCCTACGACCAGGACCAGAGCGCCGGCTGATGACCCACCAACGCGGGTCGGTGCTGGTGCTGACCAACCCTCACGACGTGACCACCGACGTGGTCCTGCGCATCCTCGCGCAGCGCCGCGTTCGCGTGCTTCGCCTCGACCCCGGCACCGACCTGCACACGGGTGCCTCGCTGACCGCCGCGTACCGCACGGGCGGCCGGCGGGGCACCCTGCGCACCCCGAGCCGGGAACTCGACCTGACCCACGTGCGCTCGGTCTGGGTCCGACGTCCCTCCCCTTACGAGGGACCGCCCGAACTGCACGGCCAGGACCGGCGCTTCGCCGCCACGCAGTCCCTGTGGGGTGCCGGGGGCATCCTCGCCTCCCTTCCGGGGGCGCACTACGTCAACCACCCCTGGCACAATCGGGCCGCGGAGTACAAACCGGCGCAACTGGCCAGCGCGCAGCGGCTCGGGTTCACGCTCCCGGACACCCTGATCACGAACGACCCGGCGGAGGCGCGCGCCTTTGCTGCCCAGCACACCGGCGGGGTCGTCTACAAACCGCTGTGGAACACGTCGTACACCGTGAACGGAACGCCCCGGACGGTGTGGGTGCGGGAGGTGGAACCCCGCGAGATCACCGACGCGGTCGCCGTCTGCCCCCACCTGTTCCAGGCCACGGTGGTGAAGGCGTTCGACGCCCGGGTGACGGCCGTCGGCGACCGGCTGTTCGGGCTCCGGATCGCCAGCCCGGACCTCGACTGGCGGCGCCGGCAGAACCTGATGTCCTGCACGCCGGTCACGGTCCCCCCGCCCGTCGCGCGGTCCATCGCCGGCTACCTCGCCGACTTCCGCCTCGTGTACGGCGCATTCGACTTCGCCGTGACACCCGACGGCTCCTGGCAGTTCCTGGAGTGCAACCCGAACGGCCAATGGGCCTGGCAACCCGAGCAGGTGACGGACGCCATCGCCCAGGCCATCGCCAACCAGCTAGAGAAGGGACCCAACCCGTGAACCAGTCCACCGAGTTGCGCGCAGCCCTCGTCGACCGGCTCGCCTCGGACGGTGCGCTCACCGACCCGGCGTGGCGCGAGGCCGCCGAGGCCGTCCCACGCGAGGCCTTCGCGGGCGCCTACTTCGAGGCCGTACCGGGCAGTTCACCGACCGGCTACCGGGCGGTGCTCGACACCTCGCCCGGGTGGCTCGCCGGGATCTACACCGACCGGACGTTGATCACCCAGCTGGACGGCCGGACCCGCCCCCGCGACGTCGACGGCGCCCCGGTCCCCGGCTCGCCCACCTCCTCGTCCACCCTCCCCTCCCTCGTCCTGCGCATGTGGCACCAGCTCGACACCAGGGCCGGGCACCGTGTCCTGGAGGTCGGCACCGGCACCGGCTATTCGACCGCCCTCGGCGCGCACCGCCTCGGGGACACCCACCTCACCAGCATCGAATACGACCCGGTGGTGGCCGAGGCCGCCGCATCCGCGCTCAAGGCCACCGGCTACGCCCCCCGGCTGATCGTCGGCGACGGCCTTCGGGGAGACCCCGACGGCGGCGACTACGACCGGCTCATCGCCACCTGCGCGGTCCGCCACCTCCCCCTGCCCTGGCTGCACCAGGTGAAGCCCGGCGGCAAGATCCTCGTCACGCTCTCCGGCTGGAGCTACGCCTCCGGCCTCGCCCTGCTCACCGTCACCGGCCCCGGCAGCGCCACCGGCCGGTTCCTGCCCGGCCACACCAGCTTCATGATCGCCCGCCCGCACGACCGGCCGCCCCGCCCGAGCCTGGCCCTGCTGCCCGGCGCCGAGCGGCCGACCCGCATCGACCCCGCGGTCATCGGCACCTGGACCGGCAGCTGGATCGCCCAACTCGCCGCCCCCTCCGCCGAACGCATGGGCGCGGACGGCCACCAGATCCTCTCCGACGTAGCCACCGGCTCCCAGGCCCGGACCACGCCGGACCCCGACGGCGGCGGATGGACCGTGGTCCAACGCGGCCCACTGCCCCTCTGGGACCGGGTCGAACAGGCCGTCGAGACCTGGCGGGCAGCCGGCGAACCCCACCAGGAGGAGTTCGGCATCACCGTCTCCCCCTCCGGGCAGCGCGTCTGGATCGGCAGCGAGACCGGGCCGGGCTGGGACCTGCCGATCTGAACCCGGCCCCAGCAGCACGCTGACCAGCCCGCCACGCCGATCAGCCGGCGCCTGGCGGCCGACGGCGCCTCTACGATCCGAGGCACGTACCACCTGCGGCACGGATGCAGCAGTCCACTGCCGAAGTTGGCCGCTCCCGGAGACCAGCTGACTGTCCACCAGGAGCGGCCATGACCCTCACCGTGCCGTGGAACCCGACCGCGCTCGCCGAGTTGCGCGATTGCCTGGACCTGATGACCGCCGACACCACCGTCCCCGGCGGCGTCATCGCCCACGGCACCCACGACACCGAGCCCGGCTACCTGGCCTCCGGCGTCGTCGCCCCCGAGTGCGGCGACGCCCGACCGGGCCCGGACACGGTGTACGACGTGGCGTCGCTGACGAAGGTGCTGGCCACCTGGCCGCTGGGTTTCAGTGGCGGTCGCTGAGGCTGGTGACCAAGGCGGCCAGTCGGTCCATCGCGTGGGCCACACCGAGCCCGTCCATGTAGTCGCGGACGTGCACGATCCGGCCGTTGCGGACCCGGATCACCAGGAGGCCGGGAATGCTGAAGGTCCGGCCGGTTGTGGTCACGGTCCCGGTGACGACCTGCTCGACGGTGATCACCTCGGGGTCGGTGCTCTCGTGTACGGCGACTTCGCGGATCTCCTGCGGTTGCGCCGGGCTGGCACCCCAGGCCGCTCGGTAGCCCGCGCGGACCTCTTCGCGTCCCTCATAGCGCGCCGGCATACCGGGGGAGAGGAACGGGAACTCGTGGACGGCGTCGACCGTGTAGAGATCGGCCAGGTCGTCCGCGGACTTGTCGAGCATCGCCCGCTGGTAGCGGGCCAGGACCTCACGAGGGCCGGGGCTGGCGGAGGTTATATCCGACATGGCGCTTGGGCTCCGTTCGGTCACCACGCGGCCGAGCTCTTTCGGGCGATGGGCCGGGACTTCGGGTGTGCGGATGTGGCCATGGCCTCCAAGATCCGCTTGTGACACCCGACTTGGAGGCCCGCTTGACCGCACCTTACGTGAAGGTCGACGACGGGATCGGAGGAACATGATGGATGGGACGACCACCCCGGGCGGGCGCCGGGCGGGAACTCACTCGCGCGCGGGCATGTCGGGGTCTACTGGTGACCCAAGAACCTTTTTTCACCGATCAGTTGGGGGATCCCTGTGTTCCGCAGCAGCGAGCCGCGCAAGTTCCACATCCCCACCGACCGCGAGACCGCCGAGGAGTGGGGCGGGCGGATCGCCGTCCTGCGCGACGCGCCGCCCGAGTGGTTCGTCCTCCTCGGGCGGATGGGCAGCGACGGCTACCTCTGCCACGTCGATCTGAACTACCACCTGAAACGCGAGCTCATCGCGATCGTCCAGACCTCCCGGCCCGTCCCCGACGGCTTCCGGGTGAAGTCCCTGACCACCCCCGGATCACAGCTCTTCAACTTCCTCGGCAACTCCGGCCGCATCGACCCGCGCCACCACCTGGGCCCGCTCGACCCCGAATCCATCAGCGCCGGCGAGATCCGCCTGGACGGCGAGCCCGTCCCCGTCGAGATCCACCACAGCCACGGCTGCCGCAGCGCCCTGATCCCCCGCCTCCCCGGTCAGGAGGGCTACGTGATCGTCACCGCACCCGACGAGCACTGGACGTCCGTCCTCGATCTGCTCCTTCAGCCCCCGTCGGCGTTCTGACGCTGCCTCAACACATCACCCCAAGGTGGGGTTTGGCTCAATGAACCCCACCTTCCGTGCCGAGAAGCGAACGGGGTGGCGGCGCTGAGGGCTGCCACCCCGCCGACCTTTCGACACCCAGAGGGATTACGCGGGCGGGATCGGACCGAGGAAGGTGCCGCCGGAGGCGTCGATGGTCTGGCCGGTCACCCAGCGGCCCTGCGGGCCCGCCAGGAAGCCCACCACGTCCGCGACGTCCTCCGGCTGGCCGATCCGGCCGAGTGCGGTGATCGATTCGAGCCCGGCCATCGCCTCGGGGACGCCCGTCCACTGGGACGTCATGTCGGTGAGGATCACGCCGGGGTTGACGGTGTTCACGGTGATCCCGCGCCGGCCGAGCTCGTTGGCGAGCGGTGCGGCGAGGGCCACCAGCGCCGTCTTGCTGACGGTGTAGCCGATCTGCACCGGGGAGCCGATCCGGGTGGCCGCCGAGGCCACGTTGACGATCCGCCCGCCGTCCCGCAGCAGCGGAATCGCCCGCTGGATCACGAAGATCGGCGTGCGCACGTTGATCGCCATCAACCGGTCGAACTCCTCCTCCGTGAGCTGCCCGATCGACCCGGCCAGGTGGATGCCCGCGTTGTTGACCAGGATGTCCAGGCCTGCCCCGCCGTCCCCACCGGGCTCGCCGTGCTCCGCCAGCCCGGAGGCGAGGCCCTCGAACAGCTGGTCCAGCGCGCCGTTCTCGCCGAACCGGGCCCGCACCGCGAACGCCCGGCCGCCTGCCTTGGCGATCAGCTCCACGGTCTCCGCGGCGGCCGCCTCGTTGCCGCCGTAGTGGACCGCGACCAGCGCCCCGTCGGCGGCGAGCCGCTGTGCCACCGCCCGCCCGATCCCGCGCGAGCCGCCCGTCACCAGTGCCGTCCTGCCGTCCAGTTCGCCCACGATCGCCTCTTTCCTCGTGCCGCCCCCGGTCGGATCCGGGGCCGGTCTCCCGCCGTCACGACCCGATGCCGGACAACCCTTCATGTATGCCCGGGGCCGGATAGCTGATGCCACCCGCCCGCACGACCACCCGCACGACCACCCGCTCAGGCCCGGAACAACGGCTCGTACGCGCCGCCCTCCTCGGCGTTGAGCAGGACGTACGCGGGCCCGAGTCCGACCGCGACCTCCCGCAGCCGGGCCAACGCCGCTGCCACGCCCGGGACTTCGAGGCCGAGTGCGGCGGCGGCCGCGTCCCGCTCCGCGTACAGGCCGGGCTCGTCCTCCAGGTACTCCTCCGCGGCCTCCGCGCTCTCCTCCACCGTCAGCCGCGGGCAGTCCCGCCACCACGGCACGGCCAGCAGCAGCCGGACCAGCTCCGGCAGCCCGACGGCCAGCACCGCCGCGCCGCCCTCCGAGTCGGCGTACAGGACGGGACGCTCCTCGCCGCCCTCCCCGCACAGGAAGAAGGTGCCGCCCGCGCCGTCCTTGGCCACCGGCTCCAGGGCCTCGCCGGAGGCGAGCACCACCTCCTCGACGTGCGGGTAGTGGTCGAGGCTGAGGTCGCCCGGCCAGGCCAGGTAGTCGAGGGCGGCGGGGTTGGCGCGGATCGCGTCGAGCAGCGGGGTCGTCGGCATGGCGGCCAGCCTAGAACTCGGCGGTGACACCCACGACGGCAGCCGATCGGGGGTGTTCGCCAGCCCTCGTCTCCGACTCGCCCCGGGTGGGGAGTTGATCTCCACGGCGCAGCCGTTGTTGGGTGGCTCCTGTTGCTCTGACCCCCAGCGGCGAAGGAATGTGACACGGTGGACGAGAAATTACCTCCGGACGAGCGGGCCGCACTGTTCGAGGCGCAGCGGCCCCGGCTGCGGGCCGTGGCGTACCGGATGCTCGGCTCGGTGAGCGAGGCCGAGGAGGCCGTCCACGAGGCCTGGCTGCGCTACGACCGCACCGACGCCTCCGACGTGCAGAACCTCCCCGGCTGGCTGACCACGGTGGTCTCGCGGGTCTGCCTCAACCTGCTGCGCGGCCGGGAGCTGCGCCGCGAGGAGCCGCCGGAGGCCGAGGCCGGTGAGCCGGGCCCGACGCGCATCCCGGACCCGCTGCTGCGGCGCGAGGGCGTGGCCGACCCCGGGCAGGAGGTGCTGCTCGGGGACTCGGTGGGCCTGGCGCTGATGGTGGTACTGGAGTCGCTGGCCCCGGCCGAGCGGGTCGCCTTCGTGCTGCACGACCTGTTCGCGGTGCCGTTCGCCGAGATCGCCCCGCTGATCGAGCGGACGGCGGCCACGACCCACCAGCTGGCCGACCGGGCCCGCCGCCGGGTTCAGGACCAGGCACCGGCGCCCGACCCGGACCCGGGCCGTCAGCGGGCCGCCGTGGACGGCTTCTTCGCGGCCGCCCGCGCCGGCGACCTGGGCGCGCTGGTGGCCGTGCTCGCCCCGGGCGTGGTGCTGCGCTCGGACGGCGGCGCGGTGCGGTCCGGGCACCCGGTGGTGCTGGCGGGCGCGACCGCCGTGGCCGACCAGCCGGTGCTGTGGGGCGGGCTGTCGCCGTTCGCCCGCCCGGCGCTGGTCAACGGCGCCGCGGGCGCGGTGGCGATCGGCGAGGGCGGGCGGCCGCTGTCGGTCATGGCGTTCACCGTGGTGGACGGCGCGATCGCGGCGATCGAGGTGCTCACCGATCCGGAGCGGCTGGCGGCGCTGGACCTCTCGGCGTTCCGCGGCTGAAGGCGGCGGGCGACGGTCCGCGGCTGAACCTGGCGGGCGAGGTTCCGCGACTGAACGCGGGCGGGCGAGAGGGAGGCCGACCGCCCTCTCACCCGCCCGCGCCGGTCGGCGCCGCGCGTCCCCGGGACGCGCCGTCACCAGCCCTGCGCGACGACCCAGTCGGCGAGGTGGCGGGCGCAGGCGTCGACCGACTCGCGCCAGGTGTGGCTCGCGCCCTCGCCGGCCTCGTCGCTGACGTGCTTGACCAGGCGCACCGGCACCCCGAAGCGGTGGGCGACGGCGGCGACGGCGTAGCCCTCCATGTCGACCAGGTCGGCGTGCTCGGCGAGCCGGTCGCGGGCCGCCGGGTCGGAGACGAAGAGGTCGCCGGTGGCCAGCACCGGCCCGTCGCCCTTGCCGACCACCAGCGGGGCGCCGTAGCTGCGGCCGGTGAGCGCCAGCAGGGCCGGGGTGTCGAGGTCGTGCTGGATGACCTGGACGACGTGGTGGGTGCCCTCCCAGCCGGGGCGCAGCGCGCCGGCCGTGCCGAGGTTGATCACCTCGGACGGCTTCTCGCCCCGGGCGAGGACGGTGGCCAGCGCGGCGGTGGCGTTGATCTTCCCTATTCCGGTGAGCAGGACGGGCAGCCGGTCGTCGAGGTGGGCGGCTTCCTCGCGCACGGCGACGACGAGCAGCGGGCGGTCGGGCGTGATCGTTCCAAGCAGGCGCATGCCGCCCATCGTACGGAGGGTGTCCGCCGAAACCGGGTGCACCGACCGAGCCGGGGCCGGTGGCGTCACGGCGGGACCGCCCCCGCCGCCGGTCCTGGGGTCCGTCCTCGGCTCCCCGCGCGCCGACGCGGCAACCGGACCTCGCCGCTCCGGCCTGTCCGAGGAACCGCATAGGGTGCATCCCGCGTCGGACGGTTCACCGCCGGCCGCCGGGCGGCGGGGGCCCCGGAGGCGTGCGGGACCCGTGCGGGGCACGTGCGGGGCAAGCTCAAGATCGGCGCAATTCGGGTGTGGCCACGGGGAGTCACGGCCATACTGCTGGCATCGGCCGGGCCCCGGACAGCGGGCCCGACCCCTGGGGAGGATGAGGCGGGTGGCAACACCAGTAGGTAACGGCGCACCGGGCGCCGTGGTCCCGGCACGGCCGAGCGGCCCGCCGGGCACGGCGCCGGCCGTGCCGGGCGTCCGGGGCGTCCCGGCGTCCGGACCCGGCGCCGCGCCGGCCCGGCGGCCGTCGGCCGGGCCCGCGCCGCGCGGCCTGTCCGGCCTGCGGGCCCGGCTGGCGAACGCCACCCGGACGGCGCCGGGCCGGCTGCGACTGGCCGGGGCGGTGCTCGCGGTGCTGACCGTGGCCTTCGGCGCGCTGACCGCCTGGCAGTTGGAGACCAAGGCGGAGGCCGCCGACCGGGTGGTCCAGCACAGCCAGCCGCTGAGCAAGGACGCGGCCGACATCCACCGCCTACTGGCCCGCGCCGACACCACGGCGGCCACCGGCTTCCTGCTCGCCGGGGCGGAGACGAAGACCGTGCGCGGCGACTACGAGGGCGATCTGGCCTCGGCCACCGACCTGATCACCAAGGCCGCCGCGCAGACCACCATCGGCTCCCCCGCGTACCAGAAGCTCACCGAGCTGAGCGAGCAACTCCCCGTCTACGCCGGCCTGGTGGAGACCGCGCGGGCGAACAACCGGCTGGGCCTGCCGCTCGGCGGCGCCTACCTGCGGTACGCCTCCGAGCAGATGCAGGGCACCCTGCTGCCGCGCGCCGCCGAGCTGACCGCCATCGAGAACGACGAGCTGGACAAGGACTACGCCGAGGCGAAGTCCAGCCCGTGGGCCGCGTACGGCCTGGGGGTGCTCACCCTCGGCGCGCTGGTCTGGGTGCAGCTGACGCTGTTCCGCCGCACCAACCGGGTGTTCAACCCCGGCCTGCTCGGGGCCACCGCCGCCGTCCTGGCCGGGGCGCTCTGGCTGGCCGTCACCGGCCTGACCACCAACGCCGCGCTCCAGCAGAGCTGGAAGCAGGGCGCGCAGCCGCTGCGGGCCCTCAACACCGCCCGGGTGCAGGTGCTTTCCGCCCGGCTGGCGGAGAACCTGAACCTCGTCGCCCGCGGCTCCACCACCGCGTACGCGGACCAGTGGACGACGATCACCCGGCAGCTCGCCGGGGGCGAGCCCGCGAACGTCCCGATGGAGCAGCACTCCGGCTCGCTGCGCCAGGCCCTCGACCTGGCCCCCGCGGACGCCCGGCAGCAGATCGGCGAGGCCGACCGGCAGTACGGGACGTGGCGCACCCGGCACGACGCGGCGCACACCCTGGAGACCCAGCAGGCCGACTACCAGGGCGCGCTGCAGGCGACCGTGACGGCGGACCCGGCCGCCGAGGCGAACACCGCGGACGGCGCCTTCAAGGCCACCGACAAGGCGCTCGACCAGGCCGCCACCACCGAGCAGGACCACTTCGAGCGCTCCGCCAAGGGCACCGAGGGCGACCTCCGGCTCGCCGCCCTCGCGGCCGCGCTGCTCGGCGTGGTGGCCGCAGCCGCCGCACTGCGCGGCCTGGGCCGCCGACTGGCCGAGTACCGGTAGAGGGGGGAACGGACACATGCGCAGGAGAACCGCAGGCACCAGGTCGGCCGCCGTGCTGGCGCTGCTGGCCGCCGGCGCGGCCGTGCTCGGCGGGGGCGGGCCGTCCGGCGCCGCGCCCGCGTCCGCCACGGGCGCACCGCAGGCCGTCCGGTCGACCGGGCAGGAACAGGCCGGGCAGGACCAGGCCGAGTCCTGCGACCTGACCAGCACCGTGCCGCCGAGCACCGTGGACGGCCCGGCGGTGAAGGCCATCAAGGCCAAGGGCACCCTGATCATCGGCGTGGACCAGAACAGCTACCGCTGGGGCGCCCGCAACCCGAACACCGGTGAGCTCGAAGGCTTCGACATCGACCTCGCGAGGGCGATCGGCGCGGCCGTCATGGGCGACCCGGCCAAGGTGGTGCTCAAGCCGGTGTCGACCGCCGGCCGGGTCGACGCCCTCACGGGCAACCAGGTCGACCTGATCGTCCGCACCATGACGATCAGCTGCGCCAACCTGAAGAAGGTCGCCTTCTCCCGGTCGTACTTCAACATCAAGCAGCGGGTCCTGGTGCCCCGGTCGTCCACGGCCAGGAACCTCGACGAGGCGATCAACGGCAGGACGGTCTGCGCCGCGGACGGCTCGGTGGCCAAGGACGTGCTGAACGCGAAGAAGAGCGCCAAGCAGCTCGTCCTGGTGACCAACCAGCTCGACTGCCTGGTCCGCATGCAGCTCGGCAAGGTCGACGCCACCATGACCGACGACGAACTGGCGGTCGGCCAGGCCGCGCAGGACCAGACGGTGAAGGTGGTGGACGGCTTCGAACAGCCGGAGACGATCGGTGTCGCGATGCGCCAGAACAGCACCGACCTCACCGCCCGGGTCAACCAGGTGATCTCCGACTACTACGCGGACAAGGACAAGGGCTGGCAGAAGTCGTTCGAGCAGTGGGTCCAGCCCTACCTGCCCGAGAACTCCAAGGACCCCGGCCTGTACTGGCCGGCCCGCTGACGCACCGGGCGGCGCACGGGCGTCAGCAGGCCGTTGACGCGGTCTTGACGCCCACCGCCCGCTCCGCCCGAACGGCCACCGGCTAGGGTTCGGGACGATCACCACGGGGAGACCGGTGGTGGGCACGGGGGATGTCGTGGGATCGCACGTCAGGTACGTCGGGATCGCACGCGAGGAAGGAAGGACACGGCGTTGGCGGCTTCGGCTGGCCCGGTACTGAGCCGGGAGGAGGTGGACCGCGCGCTGGCGCGCCTCGGCGCGGAGCGGGACGCGGTCGAGTCGGCGCTGCTCGCCCTCCAGGACCATCCGGGCCTGCGGCTGCTCGACGGCGCCGAACTGGCCGGGCGCACGCTGGAGCGCTGGTCCGTCGCCGGGAAGGGCCTGCCGCTGCTCTGGGCGCTGTTCGACCGCTACGCGGAGGCACTGGCCTCGGCGCGCGCGGTACGGGCCCGCAAGGCCAAGCCCGGCGCGCCCGAACTCGCCGAGCTGAGCGAACTGCTCACCGGCGACGCGGTGACCGTCCCCGGCGGCGCGCTGCCGGACGGCCCGCAGCTGCTCGGCGCGCCCGCCCGGCTGGTCGAGCGGATCAGCCTGGACACGCTGATGACCCGGATGAACTCCTGGTACGCCACCGTGCTGGAGGTGGTCAGCGCCGCCGACGCGGTCTGGTCGGCGCTGCCGGCCCGGATCGACCTGCTGCTGGCCGAACTCCACCGGGTGGGCAACCTCGCCGCCTCGCTCGGCGTGCGGGCCGGCGGCCACCCGCTCGCCGACGACCTGGCCGGGCTGGACGCCGACCTCACCGGGCTGCGCGCCGAGGTGCGCGAGGACCCGCTGGCGCTGTGGCGCCCGGCCCGGGTGCCCGCCCAGCGCGGCACCGTGCCGGAGGGCGGCGCCTTCGCCACCCCCGCCGGGGTGGTGGACACCGAGCGGTTCGACCGGGCCGGGCGGGCGCTGGACGGCGTCCGGCTGGAACTGGAGAACCTGCTGCGGCTGCGCGACGACGCCGAGGAGCGCCTCCAGGGCGTCGGCGACCTGCTCCAGCGGGCCGACGCCACCCTGGCCGAGGCCCGCCGGGCGCGCGGCGAGGTGCTGGCGAAGATAGCCTCCAGCGACGTCCCGGCGGTGCCCGGGCCTGCCTCGGCGCTGCGCGAACGGATCGTGACGGCACTGGAGTTGCGCCAGGGCGGCCAGTGGGGCCGGTTGGCGCCGCTGCTGGACACGCTGGAGGACGCCGCCGCCAAGGAGCTGGCCCGGGCCCGGCAGTCGCTCACCGAGGTGACCCAGCCGCTGGCCGTCCGAGCCGAACTGCGCGGCCGGCTGGACGCGTACAAGGCGATGGCCGCCCGGCTGCGGGTCTCCGAGGACCCGGAAGTGATCGAGCGGTACGAGAAGGCGCGCTGGCTGCTGTGGAGCGCGCCCTGCGACCTGCGGGCGGCGGCCGCCGCGGTGGCCCGCTTCCAGCAGTCGCTGCGGCCGGCGCAGGCCGAGGCCGCACAGGAGACGACCGGCCAGACGCCGGTCGACGGACAGGTCCAGGGGGGCTGAGGTTGATGGGCGGGACGTGCGTACGGCCGGAGTGCTCCGGCAACGGCAGGATCGACGCGGACGGCTACTGCGACGAGTGCGGGCTCGCCCCGGCCGCGGTGTCCTCCAAGGCTTCCGGGGCTTCCGGGGCCTCCAAGGCCACCGGGGCGCCGGCCGCCGGCCCCGGCGCGCCCTGCCCGAGGGACTGCTCCGGCACCATCGACGCCGACGGCTACTGCGACGAGTGCGGCCTCACCCCGCCCGGCGGCGACACCGGCGTCACCCAGCCCTACGTCCCGTCCTCCCGGCTCTCCACCGACTCGGCGCGCAGCGGCTCGATCCGCTCGACCCGCACCGGCTCGGCCCGCTCGATGTCCGGCCGCTCCCGCTCGCACCGCTCGACCCGCACCGGCAGCAGCCGCTCGGTCTCGGTGCGCAGCACCCGCGGCAGCGTCAGCGCGGGCACCCGCAACCGGCTGGGCGCCGGCCTGGTGACGGTGCCGACCGTCGAGACGGCCGATCCGTCGCTGGCGGTGCTGGAGAACCCGGAGGTCCCGGAGCGCAAGCGGTTCTGCTCCAAGTGCGAGACCCCGGTCGGCCGGGAGAAGAACGGCCGGCCGGGCCGCCCGGACGGCTTCTGCACCAAGTGCGGCACGCCGTACTCGTTCACGCCCAAACTGCGCCGCGGCGACCTGGTCGGCGGGCAGTACGAGGTGGTGGGCTGCCTGGCGCACGGCGGCCTCGGCTGGATCTACCTGGCGATCGACCGGCGGGTCAACGACAAGTGGGTGGTCCTGAAGGGCCTGCTGGACACCGGGGACGAGGACGCGCTCGCCGTGGCCGTCGCCGAGCGCCGCTTCCTGGCCGAGGTGGACCACCCGAACATCGTCCGGATCATCAACTTCGCCGAGCACCTGGACGTCGGCTCCGGCTCCACCGACGGCTACATCGTGATGGAGTACGTCGGCGGCAAGTCGCTCAAGGACATCGCCAACGACCGCCGCACCCCGGACGGCCGGCGCGAGCCGCTGCCCGTCGAGCAGGCGATCGCGTACGCGCTGGAGGCACTGCCCGCGCTCGGGTACCTGCACAGCCGGGGCCTGATCTACTGCGACTTCAAGATCGACAACGTGATCCAGAGCGGCGACACGCTCAAGATCATCGACATGGGCGCCGTCTGCCGCCTCGACCACGACGGCCCGATCTACGGCACCGTCGGCTACCAGGCCCCGGAGATCGCCACCCACGGCCCCTCCCCCGCCTCCGACCTCTACACCGTGGCCCGCACCCTCGCGGTGCTCACCTTCGACTTCCAGGGCTACAGCACCACCTACCGGGACACCCTGCCCGGCCCCGAGGACGTCGAGGTCTTCGCCCGCTACGAGTCGTACTACCGCTTCCTGGTCCGCGCCACCGACCCGGACCCGGCCCGCAGGTTCTCCTCCGCCGACGAGATGGCCGACCAGCTCACCGGCGTGCTGCGCGAGATCCTCGCCCTCCAGGACGGCCGGGCCCGGCCCGCCCTGTCCACCCTCTTTGGCCCCGAACTACGCGTCGTGGACACCGAGTTGGTCATGCCCACCGAGCAGCCCGGACAGCTCCTGGTGACCGCCCTCGACCCGGCCGCCGCCGCCCTCGCGCTGCCCGTCCCGCGCGTCGACCCCGGCGACCCCAACGCCGGCTTCCTCGCCACCCTGCTCGCCACCGACCCCGAGGAGGCGCTCGCCGCCCTGTCCGGCGCGCCCGCCCTCTCCATCGAACGGCGGCTGCGCGAACTGCGCGCCCACCTCGAACTCGGCCGCCGCGCCGCCGCCGAGGAGGCCCTCGACGCCCTGGAACGGGAGTACCCGGACGACTGGCGGGTCGTCTGGTACCGCGGCCTGGTCGCCCTGGTCGGCGCCGTGCACGGGCTGCACGGCTCGGACGGCCCTGGCAGCTCGATCGCCCTGGTCGGCGCCGTGCACGGGCCGGACGGCCCGGACGGCCCGGCTTCGCCCGACGAGGCCGGGCTGCGCGCCGCCGCCGAGGCCTTCGACGCGGTCTACGACGCCTTCCCCGGCGAGGCCGCCCCCAAACTGGCCCTCGCCATCTGCGCCGAGCTCCTCGGCGACGGCGGCGACGCCGCCGAGTTCTACCGACTGGTCTGGACCACCGACCCGGCCTACCTCAGCGCCGCCTTCGGGCTCGCCCGGGTCCGGCTGGCCGAGGACGACCGGCCCGGTGCCGTCCGCGTCCTGGAGTCCGTCCCGGCCACCTCCAACCAGTACACCGCCGCCCGGATCGCGGCCGTCCGCGCCCGGCTGCGCGAACGGCCCGCCACCGACCCGCTCGCCGCCGACCTCGGCGCCAGCTCCGACCAGCTGACCGCGCTGCGCCTGGACGACCGCCGCCGCGAGGAACTGGCCGTCGAACTGCTCGGCGCCGCCCTCGGCTGGGTCACCGCGGGCTCGACCGGCGCCCAGCAGGGCGGCGGCACCACGGTGCTGGGACGACCTGCGGTGGAGCGGGAACTGCGCTTCGCCCTGGAACAGTCCTACCGGGTACTCGCCCGGTTGGCCGACCGGGCCGAGACCAGGATCGAGATGGTGGAGCGGGCCAACCGCGCCCGCCCCAGGACGTGGGTGTAGCCGATGCCGCAGCAGACCGTGTGCCCGAGCTGTTCCGAACCGCTGGAGCCGGAGGACGCCTACTGCGGCGCCTGCGGCGCCAGCCGGGACGGCCGGACCGCCCCGGGCGCGATGCCCGCGAACTGGGCCACCGCCCGGGCCGAGGGCGTCCCGCCCCAGCACGGGCCGGTCTGCGCGCACTGCGGGCTGCCGCAGGTCACCGCGGACGGCTACTGCGAGGCGTGCGGCGGCGCCCAGCCCCGCCCGCGCGACCACATGGAGAAGTCCCTCGCGGGCGTCGCCGGGGTCAGCGACCGCGGCGTGCGCCACCACCGCAACGAGGACTCCTTCACCATCGCCGCCACCTCGCTGCCCGGCGGCGAGCCGGTCGTGGTCGCCGTGGTCTGCGACGGCGTCTCCTCCTCCGACCGGCCGGACGAGGCCTCCGAGACCGCCGTCGACGCCGCCTCCGAGTCGCTGCTGAGCGCCCTGGAGGCGGGCCGCGAACCCACCGCCGCCATGCGCCAGGCCATCGCCGACGCCGCCGGGGCCGTCGCCGACCTCGCCCAGGCCGGCCCCGGGCCCGCCCGGCCCGACCTCAACGCGCCCGCCTGCACCTACGTCAGCGCCATAGCCTCCGGCGGCCGGATCACCATCGGCTGGGTCGGCGACACCCGCGCCTACTGGATCCCGGACGACCGCGCCGGCGCCGAGCCCTTCCGGCTCACCCAGGACGACTCCTGGGCGGCCCGGATGGTCGAGGCCGGGCTGATGAGCGAGGCCGAGGCGTACGCCGACCCGCGCGCCCACGCGATCACCGGGTGGCTCGGCGCCGACGCCGAGGAGGTCGTCCCGCACACCCTCGACTTCACGCCGCACGTCCCCGGGGTGCTGCTGATCTGCACCGACGGGCTGTGGAACTACGCCGAGGCCGCCACCGACCTGGCGTACTTCGTCCGGCCGGACGCCCGCACCGAACCGCTCGCGGCGGCACAGACCCTGGTGAAGTTCGCGATCGCCGCCGGCGGCCACGACAACATCACCGTCGCCGTCCTGCCGATCGACCCGCCGGCCGCGGGCGCCGCTGCCGGCGTCGGTGCCGGTGCCGGTGCCGGTGCCGAGGACCAGGGCGAGGACGAGGACGACCCCCGGACCGCCACCGCGCTCGACCTGCCGCTGATCACCGCGGCGGGTGCCAGGCGCGCCGCCGAGGAGGACGAGGACTACGAGCCGACCCTGCCGGACCTCCCGGTGATCGGCTCCCCCGCCGCCCCGCTGCCCCCCGCCGCCCCGCCGGCGCCCCCCGCACCGCCCACCGCTCCCGCCGCACCCACCGTCCCCCCGCAGCCGCCGCACCCGCCGACGGCCTGACCGGACGCCGCCCGCCCGGGGCCGACCCCGGCGGTCACCCGGCCCGCCGGCCCGCCCCCGACGCGGCCGGCCCCCACCGACCGATCCGTACCGACGACCCTTCCGACGGGAGCCACCGGCCCATGGCAACACTGGCGAAGCCGAACCTGCCCAGGTTCGACGTGGAGATCTTCCAGAACGAGTACCTTGCCGACGGCGCCCGCGAGGTCAACGCCATCGTCACGGTCACCGCGACCGGCGGCGGCACCTCCGGCGGCCGCCCGCTCGGCATCGCCGACGCGGGCGGCCCGCAGAGCGCCGACACCGCCGCGGCCGTGGTGATCCTGGTGGACTGCTCGGGCTCGATGGACTACCCCAAGACCAAGATCAACGGCGCCCGCGAGGCCACCGCCGCCGCCATCGACGCGCTGCGCGACGGCACCGCCTTCGCCGTGGTCGCCGGCACCCACGAGGCCCGCGACATCTACCCCGGCGACGGCACCCTCGCCACCGCCTCCGCCACCACCCGCGGCCACGCCAAGGAGTCCCTGCGCCGCCTCACCGCCGCCGGCGGCACCGCGATGGGCACCTGGCTGGCCAAGGCCGACAAGCTCTTCCTGACCCGCCGCGACATCGCCATCCGGCACGCCGTCCTGCTCACCGACGGCAACAACGAGCACGAGTCGGCGGTCGACCTGGAACGCGCCATCGAGCGGGTCACCGGACACTTCACCGCCGACTGCCGCGGCGTCGGCACCGACTGGCGGATCGACGAGCTGCGCAAGATCTCCTCGGCGCTGCTCGGCACCGTCGACATCGTCGCCGAACCCTCCGGCCTGGCCGAGGACTTCCGCTCGATGATGGCCGGCGCCATGGGCAAGCAGGTCGCCGACGTCGCGCTGCGGATCTGGACCCCGGCCAACGCCGCGGTCAAGTTCGTCAAGCAGGTCGCCCCCGCGGTCGAGGACCTCACCGCCCGGCGCGCCGAGGCCGGCCCCCGGGCCGGCGACTACCCCACCGGCTCCTGGGGCGACGAGAGCCGCGACTACCACGTCTGCGTCGAGGTCCCGGCCGCCTCCATCGGCAACGAGATGCTCGCCGCCCGGATCAGCCTGGTGCTGCCCCCGCAGGTCGGCAGCGGCACCCCCGAGGTGCTCTCCCAGGGCCTGGTCAAGGCGGTGTGGACCGACGACCTGGCCTCCTCCACCCGGATCAGCCCGCAGGTCGCCCACTACACCGGGCAGGCCGAGCTGGCCTCCTCCATCCAGGAGGGCCTGGAGGCCCACCGGGCCGGGGACGTCGACACCGCCACGTCCAAGCTGGGCGCCGCCGTCCGGATCGCGCACGCGACCGGCAACGAGGGCACCTACAAACTGCTGCAGAAGGTGGTGGACGTGGTGGACCCGAAGGAGGGTACGGTTCGGTTCCGTAAGAACGTGAGCGAGGCCGACTCGATGACCCTTGAGACCCGGTCGACCAAGACGGTGCGTGTGAAGAAGTGACCGCTGAAGACGTGACCGGGCCGACGACCCGGTGCGACGCCGCCCCAAGCCGGCTCGATGTGAGGGGGAACTGATGCCGATCTGCCCGAGGGGCCACGAGTCGCAGGCCGAGGACTGGTGCGACTTCTGCGGCTTCCCGATGACTCCGCCGGCCCCGACGCCGCCCGGAGCCCACCCGGGAGCCCACGGGGCCCACGGGGCCCACCCGGGGGCGTACGGCTCCCACCCGGTGCCCGGGGCACCCGCCTCGCCCGAGGCACCCGACTCGTTCGAGCAGTCCAGGCACCCGGACCACCGCGGCACGCCCTACGGCGCGCCGCTGTCGCCTCCGCCGATGCCGCCGGGGAGCGTCCCGCCGCAGCCCGGCGCGATGCCGCCGCCACCGGCCCAGGGCCACCCCAACCTGACCGAGGGCCTGACGGTCTGCCCGATCTGCCGCAGCCCGCAGACCGGACGGTTCTGCGAGGAGTGCGGGTACGACTACGAGCTCTCCACCCCCTCGCGCCGCCAGCCGCCGCTGAACATCCCGGCGGCGTACGGCGGCGCGCCGGCCACCCAGCCGCCGTTCGGCCAGCCGCCGTTCGGCCAACCGCCGTACGGCCAACCGCCCCTCCCGCAGCAGCCGCAGCCGCAGCACACCCAGCACCCGCAGCAGGCCCCCGCGCCCGCGCACACCTACGGCTACCCTCCCTCCCTGCCCGCCAACGGGCAGGAGGGGCCCACGCCGGAGGGCGCGTTCCCCGAGGCCCCCGTCCGCGAGGACTCCGGCCCGGTGTACGCCGAGCCCCCCGGACCGAACAACCGCGGCGGCGACTTCGGCACCTCGTTCCACCTCGCCCCGCCGCATCAGCAGCAGCCGCAGCAACCCCAGCAGCCGCAACCGACGGCCGCCCCCGCGAAGCCGCTCCGGGCCAACTGGATCGCGGTGGTCTCGGCCGACCGCGAGTACTTCACCGAGATGATGGCCCGCAGCGGCCCCGAGGCGGCCGGCCTGTTCTTCCCGCCGTACTGCCCCGAGCGGCGCATCCCGCTGACCGGCCGCGGCCAGCTGCGGATCGGGCGGCGCAGCCAGCACCGCGGCACCGTGCCGGAGATCGACCTGTCGGTGCCGCCGGAGGACCCGGGCGCCTCGCACCAGCACGCGATGCTCGCCGAACAGGCGGACGGCAGCTGGGTCCTGGTGGACCAGGACTCGACCAACGGCACCACCGTGAACGGCGGCGCGGAGCCGATCGCCCCGCACACCGCCGTGCCGCTGAACGACGGCGACCGGATCCACATCGGAGCCTGGACGACGATCACGGTGCACCGCGCCTGAAAGGCCGTCGGCAATAACTCCGGCCGGGCCGGGCGGAATTCAACTTCCGCCCGGCCCGGCTTGTTCCCGATTCCTCAAACGATCCACAAATTCGTCGCCACCGACGTGCACAGGGACCTTCGCAAGCCCTAGGCTCAGGCCACATGACTGCAGCTATATCCGCCGACGGCATCCGTCAGCGGTACGGGGACGTGCAGGCCGTCGACGGGGTGTCCCTCACCGTCGAGGCCGGCGAATTCTATGGAATCCTGGGCCCCAACGGCGCCGGGAAGACCACCACGATGGAGATCCTGGAAGGCGTCCGCAAGCCGGACGAGGGCCGGGTCGAGCTGCTGGGACTGGCGCCCTGGCCGCGCAATCCGAAACTGCTGCCGCGCATCGGCGTGCAGTTCCAGGCCTCCGCCTTCTTCCGGAAACTGACGGCCCGGGAGACCATCCGCACCTTCGCGTCGTTCTACGGGGTCGGCCCCAAGCGGGCCGACGCGATGCTGGAGCGGGTCGGCCTGACCGACAAGGCCGACGTCATGACCGACCAGATGTCGGGCGGTCAGGCGCAGCGCCTGTCGATCGCCTGCGCGCTGGCCCACGACCCGGAGATCGTCTTCCTGGACGAGCCCACCACCGGCCTCGACCCGCAGGCCCGGCGCAACCTCTGGGACCTCCTGCGGGACATCAACGGCGAGGGCCGCACGGTCGTCCTGACCACCCACTACCTGGACGAGGCCGAGGTGCTCTGCGACCGGGTCTCGATCATGGACCACGGGAAGATCCTGCACACCGGCGCCCCGGCGACGCTGATCCGCGAGATCGACGACACCGTCCGGATCAGCATCGCGTCCGGCCAGCTGTCCGTCGAGCGCGCCCGTGACCTGCTCACCACGGCCGGCGCCGACATCGCCGCCCTGGAGGACGACAGCGTCTCGCTCTCCGTCTCCACCCGCCTCCCGGCCCCGGTCCTGAGCGTCCTGGCCGAGCAGAACGCGCTGCGCGGCCTCGAAGTGCGCGGCGCCACCCTGGAGGACGTCTTCCTCCAGCTGACCGGACGGGAGTACCGCGCATGACCGCCAGCACGTCCACCGAGCCGAAGACCCCCGCCCGGCGCGACGGGTCGAGCGGCGGCGCGAGCGCCGAGCGGGAGCGGGTCAGCGCGTTCTGGAGCCTGTCCCGCGCGATGCTGCTCGGCATGAAGCGCGACCGCACCGCGACCTTCTTCATCCTGCTCTTCCCGCTGGTGTTCCTGGTGTTCTTCGGCACCGTGGGCAAGGGCTCCGGCAGCCCGCACGCCAAGGTGGCGCAGGTCGGCGCGGTGAAGCTGTTCGACTCGATCCAGGGCGAGGGCCGGGTCGACCTGGACAAGGTCCTCACCATCACCAGGACCGACGACGCGGCCGCCACACTGGAGAAGGTCCGCAAGGGCGACTTCGACGCGATGATCGAGCAGGGCCCGGACGGCAAGGTCGAGCTGCGCTTCAGCGCCGCCGACACGGTCCGTGCCGGCGCGCTCCAGGGCATCGTCAACTCGGTGGTCCAGAGCGCCAACCAGGCCGCCACCGGCCAGAAGCCGGCCTACGTGCTGGACGCCCAACAGGTAGAGGACCAGTCGCTCAAGCCGATCCAGTTCCTCACCCCCGGCCTGCTCGGCTGGGCCGTCGCCACCGGCGCGGTGTTCGGTGCCGCGCTGACCCTGGTCGGGTGGCGCAAGAGCAAGGTGCTGCGCCGGCTGCGGCTGGCCCCGGTGAGTGCGGGCACGGTCATCAGCTCCAGGATCCTGGTCTCGCTGCTGACCTCGCTCCTCCAGACCACCGTCTTCCTGACGGTCGCCACCAACTTCTTCGGGCTCAAGCTCACCGGCAACTGGTGGCTGGTCATCCCGCTGGTGGCCTGCGCGACGCTCGCCTTCATGTCGATCGGCCTGCTGGCCGGTTCGGTCGCCAAGACCGAGGAGGCGGCCAACGGCATCTCGCAGATCATCGTGCTGCCGATGTCCTTCCTGTCCGGCGCGTTCATCCCGCTGGACAGCGCGCCCGGCTGGCTGGAGACCATCTCCAAGGTCATGCCGCTGCGCTACCTGGTGACGGCCGCCCAGTCGGTGCTGACCCGCGGCGGCGGCGTCATGGACGCCCTGCCCACCATGGGCGGGCTGCTGCTCTTCGCGGCCGTGCTGACCGGCGTCGCCTGGAAGCTGTTCAAGTGGGAGGACGTGTGACCGCCGCCCCGGTCGCCTGAGCCCCGACACACGCCCTGCGGGGTCGTACGCCTTTGGTCCCGGTGTACGACCCCGTCGGCGTCTGCGACCATGGTCGGGTGAAAGAGATCCGGCGAGGAACGTTCAGCGAGGAGACCTTCTTCGACCAGGTCGGCGGCGAACCGACCTTCCGGCGACTGGTCCACCGGTTCTACCAGGGCGTCGCCGAGGACGAGTTGCTCCGGCCGATGTACCCCGAGGAGGACCTCGGCCCGGCCGAGGAGCGGATGGCCCTGTTCCTGATGCAGTACTGGGGCGGCCCGCGCACCTACAGCGAGCAGCGCGGCCACCCCCGGCTGCGGATGCGGCACGTGCCGTTCAAGGTCGACCGCGCCGCGCACGACGCCTGGCTCAGGAACATGCGGGCCGCCGTGGACGACCTGGCCCTGCCGGCCGAGGCCGAGCAGCAGCTCTGGGAATACCTCACCTACGCCGCCGCCTCGATGATCAACACCCCGGGCTGAGCCCCGGGCCGGGCCCGGTCACCGGATCGGGCTGAGCCCGGGGCTGGGTTACCGGAGCGCGCTGAGCCCCAGCCCCGCGCCGGGCGCGGCCGCCGTCCGGACCGCCACCGAACCGGCCGGGGCGCTCAGCCGCAGCCAGCCGCCCGCCCGGTGCACGGTGAGCGGGGCCCCGGGCTTCAGGAAGCCGATCACGTACGCCGCGTGCACCGCCCGCAGCGGCAGCTCCGGCAGCACGGAGACCGGGCGGGACCAGATCTCGTCGGCCAGCGCGTCCAGCACCGCACGGCCGCGGTGGTGCGCCGGGACGGCCTCGCTGCGCTCACGGAACTCCCGCACCCCGGCCATCAGTTCCGGGTACACCTCGGCCGCCGGCGGCGCCCCGACCGGCCGCCAGCCGGTGCGCGGCGGCAGCAGCCCGGCCCAGGCCGGTCCGGTCACCGGGGCGGGCAGCTCGACGGCACCCGTCCCGGCGTCCACGCCGTCCAGCAGCTGGCCCGCCGAGACCGTCAGATCGGTCGGCTCGGCCGGCCCGGTCAGCCGGGCGGTGCGGATCGCCAGCGCGCCCGAACCGCCCAGCGGCAGCCGGCCGAAGACCGCCAGCACGCCGTCCTCCCCGGCCGGGGCCACCGCCTGCAACCGGACGGCCGCCGCCCTGTCGAAGCGCAGCAGGCGCAGCAGGAACGCGGAGAGGTCGGCGGCCTCCCCGGCGTCGGTGAGGGCGAGGCGGGCGGTGATGGTCAACGCGGGTCAGCTCGAATCGTCGGAGGTGGGTGCTCAGGCGGCGACTACGGCGGGCTCCTCGTCCATGAAGCGGGACAGGAACTCCCGCTCCACGGGCGAGATCCGGCGCGGCCGGCCCTCCGCCAGGTCGTAGGGCACGACCACGGTGGACGCCTGGACGTACACCGTCTCGGTGCCGTCCTCGGCGACGTCCTTGATCTCGTAGGACACGGTCAGCGAGGCGCCGCCGATGCGGGTCACCCTGGTCTCGACGGTGACCGGCTCCGGCCGGTGCACCAGCGGGCGCTTGTAGTCGATCTCGTGGCGGGCCACCACCGAGCCGCCCGCGAACTCCCCCGCCCCGGCCTCGGCGGCCTGGGTGAACATGAAGTCGATCCGGGCCTCCTCCAGGTAGCGCAGGAAGACCACGTTGTTGACGTGGCCGAACGCGTCCATGTCGGACCAGCGCAGCGGGCAGGCGTAGATGTGGCGGGCCACAGGTGTTCTCCTCGACGTCCGGTCGCCCGCCGCCGTGCGGTGGCGGCGGGCCGGCGGCCAGCAGGCCGCCCCGAGGGGCAGTCTGCCGGGCCGCCGTGACGGCTGGGTGTCAGCCGCGGGTCAGCTTCTTGTACGTGGCCCGGTGCGGGCGGGCCGCGTCGGCGCCGAGCCGCTCGATCTTGTTCTTCTCGTACGACTCGAAGTTGCCCTCGAACCAGAACCACTTGCTCTCGCCCTCGTAGGCGAGGATGTGGGTGGCCACCCGGTCCAGGAACCAGCGGTCGTGGGAGATGACCACGGCGCAGCCGGGGAACTCCAGCAGGGCGTTCTCCAGCGAGGAGAGCGTCTCGACGTCGAGGTCGTTGGTGGGCTCGTCGAGGAGCAGCAGGTTGCCGCCCTGCTTGAGGGTGAGCGCCAGGTTCAGGCGGTTGCGCTCACCGCCGGACAGCACGCCGGCCGGCTTCTGCTGGTCCGGGCCCTTGAAGCCGAAGGCCGACACGTAGGCGCGGGACGGCATCTCGACCTGGCCGACGTTGATCCAGTCCAGACCGTCGGAGACGACCTCCCAGAGGGTCTTCTTCGGGTCGATGTTGGCACGGCTCTGGTCGACGTAGCTGATCTTGACGGTCTCGCCGACCTTGACCACGCCGGAGTCCGGGGTCTCCATGTCCTGGAGCATCTTGAACAGCGTGGTCTTGCCGGCGCCGTTGGGACCGATGATGCCGACGATGCCGTTGCGCGGCAGGGTGAAGCTGAGGTCGTCGATCAGGATCTTCTCGCCGAAGGCCTTGGAGAGGTTCTCCACCTCGATGACGATGCTGCCCAGACGCGGGCCCGGCGGGATCTGGATCTCCTCGAAGTCCAGCTTCCGCATCTTGTCCGCCTCGGCCGCCATCTCCTCGTAGCGGGCCAGACGGGCCTTGGACTTCGCCTGGCGGCCCTTGGCGTTGGAGCGGACCCACTCCAGCTCCTCGCGGAGCCGCTTGGCGCGCTTGGCGTCCTTCTGGCCCTCGACCTTGAGGCGGGACTGCTTGGACTCCAGGTAGGTGGAGTAGTTGCCCTCGTAGCCGATGGCGCGGCCGCGGTCGAGCTCCAGGATCCAGCCGGCCACGTTGTCCAGGAAGTACCGGTCGTGGGTGACGGCGACGACGGTGCCGGGGTACTTGGCCAGGTGCTGCTCCAGCCAGTTCACCGACTCGGCGTCCAGGTGGTTGGTGGGCTCGTCGAGGAGCAGCAGGTCGGGGGACTCCAGCAGCAGCTTGCAGAGCGCCACGCGGCGCTTCTCGCCACCGGAGAGCTTGGTGACCGGCCAGTCGCCGGGCGGGCAGCCCAGGGCGTCCATGGCCTGCTCCAGCTGGGCCTCCAGGTCCCACGCGTTGGCGTGGTCCAGGTCCTCCTGGAGCTTGCCCATCTCGTCCAGCAGGGCGTCCGAGTAGTCGGTCGCCATCAGCTCGGCGATCTCGTTGAAGCGGTTGAGCTTCCCCTTGATCTCCTTGACGCCGTCCTCGACGTTCTCCAGGACGGTCTTGGTCTCGTCGAGCGGCGGCTCCTGGAGCAGCATGCCGACGGTGAAACCGGGCGAGAGGAAGGCGTCGCCGTTGGAGGGGTGCTCCAGGCCGGCCATCATCTTCAGCACGGTGGACTTGCCCGCGCCGTTGGGGCCCACGACGCCGATCTTCGCCCCGGGGAGGAAGCTGAGCGTCACGTCGTCAAGGATGACCTTGTCTCCGTGCGCCTTGCGCACCTTGCGCATCGTGTAGATGTATTCCGCCACGTGAGATCGCTCCGGCGTCGTCGGGAGTATTCGGCTTGCAGCCTTCCATTGTGCCGCACCCGGCCGGGAGCCCCGAACGCCCGGTGTGCCCCACGGGGGTATCCGCAGCGCGGGGTTGAACGGCGAAGGCCCGGCCCCCGCAGCGGGTGCGGGGGCCGGGCCGGGTGCCGTCAGGGCCTCAGGAGGTCAGCGCCTCCGGGCCTGCGGGGCGGTTCAGGCGGCGGTGCGACCGTGGCGGCCACGGCGGCGCAGGACGAAGACCGCGGCGCCACCGGCCAGGACCAGGCCACCGGCGACGGCGGCGAGGATCGGGGTCGAGTCACTGGCACCGGTCTGGGCCAGGCCACCGGTGCCCGGGGCGGAGCTGGTCGCGGCCGGGCTCGGGTGCGCGCCGGCGGCGGTGCTGGCACCGGCCGACGGGGTGCCGGCCTGGCTCGGGGTGCCACTCGGGGTGCCGGTCGGGGCGGTGCTCGGGGCGGTGCTCGGGGTGCCGGTCGCGGCCGGGGTCGACGGGCCGGAGGTCGGCGGGGTCACGCCGGTCTTGCAGTCCAGGACGCCCTTGAATTCCTTGGCGAAGCCGTTCGGGCCGGTGACGTTGATGTCGTAGGCGGCCTTCTCGGCGACCGGGACGAGCACGTTCTCGGTCTTGCCCGGCTGGACGGTCAGCTGCTTGCCCGGCTTGACCGTGACGGTGGCGGCCTCGTCACCGCCGTTGGTGACGGTGACGCGCACGCCGTTGTTCTCGCACTCGACCTGGGCGGTGCTGTCGACCAGCGCGCCCGCGCCCTGCTTCCAGGTGGCCTTGGCGCCGGCGGAGACGCTGAGCTTGCTGGAACCGGCCAGGATCATGCTCTGGCTGTGCCGCTTCGGGTCGTAGCCCTCGCTGAGGAAGACCCGGCCGCTGGGCACGACGGTGTCGGCGGCGGCGGCGAGGGCGACCGAGCCGTCCGGGGTGCCGGCCGGCACGTCCAGGAACAGCTGGGTGTCCTTGATCGGACCGGTCAGGGTGGCGCCGACCGGCTTGCCGTCCTTGTCCACCACCTTGACCTTGTCGGCGGCGTCACCGGTGACGGTGAGCTTCACCTCGGCCGCGCTGGACTTGAGGGTGAAGGGGCCGAGCTTGTTGCCGGACTTGCCGGAGACGGAGTCCGGGTTGAGGGTCAACGAGGGGTTGGGCTCGGCGGCGATGCCCTTGTTGGCGTCGCCGAGCAGGTAGTCGCGCAGCTTCTTGGCCTTGGCGTTGCGCGGGGTGGCGTTCTTGTTGTCCGAGAACTTCCAGATCGCGGCCTGGGTGCCCGCGGCGGCGTCCTCGGCGGTCAGGCCGTCGACGCCGACGGTCTTGCCGAGCGCCGTCAGGTCCTTGACCTGCGGGTAGGAGTTCTCCAGGATCCAGCGGATCTTGGAGGCCGCCTCGACCTTGTTCTTGCCGCCGAGGGAGCTCGACTTCCAGTCCGACTCCTGGTACTTCGCGGCGCTGTCCAGGTAGACCGGGTTGTCGAAGTCGATGCAGTAGGTCTGGATCTCGCCGTTGGACGTCTTGAGGGTGAACAGACCGCCGTCGACGGTCCCCTTGCCCTCGACGTCGATCTTCTCGCCCAACATCGTGTTCTGGAGGACGGCCTTGACGCCCGCACCCGGGGTGTCCGCCGCGGCCGCCGCACCGGCCGCGAACAGGCCCCCGCCCAACACCAGGCTGGTCGTGAGCATGACAGTGGTTATGCGGGGGAGACTCCGCGCCTGCCTCTGGAACATCTGGGATCCCTCCGGGCCGGGCCGCACCGATGGACAGCCCGCCGACTTGCCGTGCCGCGCGCGCCCCCTGTGGCGCTGCTGCGGGTATGAACCAGACGAATCCTATTGAGCCCCGCAGGCCCCGAAACCCCCATGCGAAATCAGGACGATTCCGTATCTGGATCGTTATCAACCCCCTCAGTTTCGACACAAGCTGACGATCAGCCAGAATCTCCTCGCGACTTTTCGTTATCCGGGCGAGATTGCGCGTGCGGGAGCAACAACAGTCTCGATCAACATATTTGTCGACAGTTAAGGTCATCGACCCGTCAGATCAGCGCAGCCTGCTCGCCACCTCCCCGCTCCCCCTCGGCCACCCGCCCCCGCTCCCCCGCCTCCGCCTCCGACACCCCACCCGACACCGGCCGCACCGGCGGCGGGGGCTCCGGCGGGCGCGGCGCCGAGGCCACCGCCGAGGCCTTCCGCGCCTCCAGCGCGTCGGCGATCCACCCCGGCACCACCCCTCCGCCGGCCTGCGCCCCGGCCGGCCCGGCGGCGCCCGGCGGCTGCCCGCGCACCCCCGCCGCCCAACGGAACGCCGAGGTACCACGGGTGAGGTCGTGTCCGACCGATCGGGCGTCGATCTCGGCCCCGGTGCGCTTCACCTCGCCGTCGATCCACTCCCGCAGCCGCAGCCGACCACTCACCAGCACCGGATCCCCCTTGGCGAGCGAACCGATCAGGTTGACCGCGAGCCCCCGCCAGGCCGTCACCGTCAGCCACTGCGTCTCGCCGTCCGCCCAGCACTCGCGCTGCCGGTCGTACCGGCGCTCGGTGCAGCCGAGCCGGAACTTGGCCATCGGCACCCCGCTGCCCGTTTCGCCGTAGGTCACCTCCGTCGCGACAATGCCGACGATCGTCACCTGCATCTCGTTCACAGCGCACTCTCCGTTCTCGCCGATGCACCGTACGGAATCGACCGGCGCGCGTTGAGAGTGTGCTTCGCGGGAAATCCCCGCCAGAGAGTTCTGAAATCCTGTGGACAACTCGATGCCTCGGAAAACCGACGTCACTCGCAGGGGTGAATTTCGGCCTTTCGGCACCCCTTCGCGCCCATCTCATCGCGGCCATGACAACAAACCGACTGCTCGTCGCCCCCAACCGACACGCCCCGGAACAGCGCCGGCCGACCGTCCGCGCACGTCATCCGACCGGAGGAAGCCGAATACGGCCCCCCACCCGCACCGGTGACGACACATTCTCCGTGCCGAATCCATAACGGGTGGGGCGGCAGCCCCGTAACGACTGCACAACGTCCGGCTCGGAACACTCCCAGACCGCTGCACTCACGGCGTTCACCTGCGATTATCGGACCGCTCCACCGAACCGACACACCAACGGCGGTGTCGTCACACTCGGCCGAGGAACTGGGCACCCTTATCCTGTCCCCGACAGGGCGAGGGCCCACCGACCCCCACCCCCACCCTCACGGTACGGGGCCGGACACGCGCGCCCCCAGCGCTCGTCGCCCGACCCGGCCACGGTCACGCCCGCCCGGGCGCAGCCCGTCCCGCCCCCATAGCTCAGCGGATAGAGCACCCGCCTTCTAAGCGGTAGGTCGCAGGTTCGAATCCTGCTGGGGGCACCACCTCGCCATTCCCGCAGGCCGCCAGGCCGGCGGCCGCATTGCCCGGCCGCCACGGGCTCCCGGAAATCCCGTCCGCACGCCGCCCGATTGCCCGTACCCACCGCACCTAACCCGTGACTATCCGTGTCATGGCCACTGCGATAACCGGCCGATCCGGATGACCGCCACTACGGACCGGATGCGGGAGAAGACCCGAACAACCGAAATTCCGGGCGAATCACGCCCCGGGGACGATCCGCCCCACCGACCCGGCCGGGAACCGCTCGGTCGCGAACCCGGCCGGCCGCCCGGCCCGTGATCGCGAACCCAGCCAGCCGCTCGGCCGGTGGTGGCGAGCCTGCCGGCGGTGGCGAGTCAGCCGGCGGTGGCGAGCCCGGCCAGGTAGGCGTCCAGCAGAGCGGTCTGCCGCTCGGGCGGGAACTCCGCCGGGGCGAACAGCACCTGCACCACCAGGCCGAGCGCGAAGGCCTGCGCGCCGGTCGCGAGCGCGGCGGCGTCGGCCCCGGCCGGGAGCTCCCCGAGCCGCTGAGCGTCCGCGACGTGCACCGCGAGGGCCTCGCGCGAGCGGGCGTAGCGACCCGCGTGCGCGGCCGCGAGCGCGGGGTCCGACAGGGCGACGTCCCAGGAGCCGACCCAGATCCGGTTGCCGGCCACCGCCGCCCCGTCCAGCGGCAGGACGTCGAGCAGCGCGGCCCGCAGCCGGGCCAGTCCGGGGGGTGGCGGCGGGGTGCCGTCGGCGGGGGCGGTGCGCCGGGGCCGGGAGCCGGAGCGCCGGTCGAGCTCGTCCAGCGCGTGGCTCAGCAGGGCCCGTTTGTTGGGGAAGTAGTGCGTCAACAGGCCGGTGGAGGCGCCCAGTTCGGTGGCCACGGCACGCAGGGTCAGCCCTTCGAAGCCGCGACTGGAGAGCACCCGCCACACGCCCTCGGACACTTCCAGGCGGCGGGCGTCATGGTCTCCACGGGCCGGCGTCATGGGGGTCATCGTACATACCAAACGTTTGTTATGTATGGTTCCCAGCACACCGCGCATCCCGTGAACCGTGCATCCCGTGAAAGGCCAGCCCATGTTTGCCGTACCGCTCGCCGAGAACGCCGAACTGCGCCCGCTGGAGCCGTGGCAGGCGACCGAGTTCCTGGCCCACATCGACCGCGCCCGCGCCCACACCGACCCGTGGATCCCCTGGGCCACCCGCTCCACCGACCTCGACTCCGCCCGCGCCACCCTCCAGCGCTACGCCGACCAGCAGGCCGCCGACAGCGGCCGGATCTACGGCATCTGGCGGGACGGCACGCTGGTCGGCGGCGTGATGTTCGTGAGCTTCAACGCCCAGAGCGGCGTCTGCGAGATCGGCGCCTGGACCGAGCCCGCCGGCGAGGGCGGCGGACTGATCACCACCGGCGTCCGGCGGCTGCTCGACTACGCCTTCACCACCCGCGGCCTGCACCGCGCCGAGTGGTGGTGCTCCGCCGGCAACGCCCGCAGCCGGGCCGTCGCCGAGCGGGTCGGCATGACCCTGGACGGCACCCTGCGCGAGTGGTACCCGCACAACGGGGTCCGCCACGACAAGCAGATCTGGTCGATCCTGGCCCCGGAGTGGACGCCCGGGGCCTGACCGGACGCGGCGGGGCCCGGTGGACACCCCCGTGTCCCACCGGACCCCGCCGCTCCCCGGGCCGTCGCCCCCGGGCCCCAGCCCCTCAGGCCGCTCAGGCCCCTCAGGCCGCCAGCACCGGCGGCTCCGCCGCCGCCACCGTCCTGGGCACCCGCAGCGCGAGCAGCAGGACCAGCACCAGCAGGCCGCCGGCCGACAGGAACACCACGTCGACCGCGTCCGTGAAGCTGCGCAGCGCGTGCTCGCGGGCCGCGCCGCCGAGCGTCCGGACGGCGCCGAGCGGCAGGCCGGGCTCGCCGTCCGCGAAGGCCCGGGCCAGCACGGTGCCGAAGAGCGCCGCGCCGAGCGCACTGCCGAGGGTCTGGAAGAAGCGGATCCCGGTGGTCGCGACGCCGAGCTGGTGCCGGGGGACGGACTCCTGCACCACCGCGACCAGCTGGCCGATCAGCTGGCCCATCCCGAAGCCCAGCAGGACGAGTTCGCCGCAGACCGCCCAGAGCCCGGTGGTCGGGCCGCTGAGGCCGAGCAGGAGCAGGGCGATCGCCGCACAGCCCGCGCCGGCCACCAGGAAGGTGCGCTCCGCATGGCCGCGGGCGGTGAGCCGGCCGGCCAGCAGGCCGACCGCCGTCATCCCGCCCGCCATCGGGATCAGGTAGAGGCTGGCCGAGGTGGGGTCGATGCCGCGGGCGATCTGCAGGTAGAGCATCACGTAGACGATCGAGCCGGTCATGCCCATCCCGACCAGGCCCTGGATCGCGAAGCCGAGGCGCACCACGCTGATCCGGAACAGCGACAGCGGCAGCACCGGCTCGGCGGCGGTGGCCTGGCGCCACACGAAGAGGCCGAGCGCGGCCAGGGTGGCGGCGACGAGCCCGAGGATCACCGGGGAGGTCCAGGCGTAGTCCTTGCCGCCCCACTCGGTGACCAGCAGCAGCCCGGTCGCGAAGGCGGCGGCGAGGGCCGCACCGAGGAAGTCCAGGCTGCGGCGGCCGGCCGCCGGCGGCAGCTTGATCACCAGGGCGGTGCCGACCAGGACGAGCAGGCCGAGCGGCAGGTTGATGTAGAAGATCCAGCGCCAGCTGAGGTGGTCGGTGAACAGCGCCCCGATCAGCGGGCCGACCGCCATGCCGATGCCCGCGACGACCCCGCCCATCGCGCCGCCCTTGCCGCTGCCGCGCTCGGCCGGGTCCTTGAGGTGGGCGATGACCACCATGGTGACGCTCATCAGCCCGCCGCCGCCGATGCCCTGGACGGCCCGGAAGGCGATCAGCTGGCCCATCGACTGCGCGAACCCGCAGAGCGCCGAGCCGACCAGGAAGGTGCCGACCGCGCCGAGCAGCACGCGCTTGGCGCCGTACAGGTCGCAGAGCTTGCCGTAGAGCGGCAGCAGCGCGGTCGCGGCGAGAGCGAACGAGCTGATCAGCCAGGGCAGTCGGTCGATGCCGTGGACGGGGTCGAGCTCCCGGACGATCGGCACGGTGGCCGCGGACACGATGTTCATGTCGAGCACGGCCAGCACGATCGTGACCAGGCAGAGCAGCATGCCCAGGTTGCGCTGGGCCGGTGTCATCAGGGCAGCGGGTGCCATCGGTAAGTCCCCCCAGGGTCGGTGGAGTTCGGGCCGGGCCGGTGCGGCCGGCGGCACGTCCTCACCATGGCAGTTTTTTTATACCTGGTCAATTCTTAAGCTCGGCTCAATCTTTATCCTGGTCGATCTTTGATCCTGGTACAGTCGAACCATGGCGACGCACACCGGCTTCAGCCCCGACGACGACCGCGACCTCGACGCCCTTCCGCTGCGCGAGCGCAAGAAGATCCAGACCGGCATCCGGATCTGGCGCACCGCCATCGGGCTGTTCGCCGAGCGGGACTTCGACCAGGTCTCGGTGGCCGAGATCGCGGCCGCCGCCGAGGTGTCCAAGATGACCGTCTTCAACTACTTCCCCACCAAGGAAGACCTGGTCATGGCCCCCATGGAGCAGCACCTCGACGAGCCGGCCCGGGTGGTCCGCGAACGCGCCCCCGGCACCTCGGCGGTGGCGGCGCTGCGCGAGCAGTACCTCGCCGCGCTGGAGCAGCACGACCCGGCCACCGGGTTGAGCGACGAACCGCTCGTGCTCGACGTGGTCCGGCTGATCCACCGCACACCGGCCCTGGCGATGCGCGCCACCGCCGGCTTCGGCCGGCACGCGCAGGGCCTGCTGACCACCGAACTCCTCGCCCAGGACCCGGCCCACGACGAGCTCACCGCACAGATCGCCGCCGCCCAACTGCTCGCCGCCCGACTGGCCCTGACCACCGAGAACCAGCGCCGGATGCTGGCCGGCGAACGCGCCACGGCCGCCCTGCCCGCCGCCCTCGACCGGGCCGCGCGCGCCTTCGCCCTGGTCGAGGGCGGCCTCGGAGACTACTGCGCCGTCGCCTCCTGAGAGAGTGGGCGCACCACGACCGCCCGGAGGTGCGCATGGACCAGCCGCTGCTCACGCGGGACCGCTCCGCCCTGCCAGCCCACGCCGAGGGCCTGCACGCGTACGTCGGCGAGGACGGCGTCGCCGTCCTGGAGTTCGCCCGACCGCACCGGCGCAACGCGGTGACCCTGGAGATCTGGCAGGCGCTGCCGAAGGTGCTGCTGCGCCTCGCCGAGCAGCCGGGGGTGCGCGCCCTGCTGGTCACCGGCGCCGGCGGCACCTTCAGCGCGGGCGCGGACATCGCCGAACTCGCCGAGGTGTACGGCGATCCGGAGCGCGCGGACGCCTACCACGCGGTCAACGTCGCCGCCGAGGAGGCGCTGGCGGCCTTCCCGCACCCGACCGTCGCCGTGGTGCAGGGCGCCTGCGTGGGCGGCGGCTGCCAGCTGGCCGTCGCGTGCGACCTGCGGTTCGTCGCCGAGGACGCCCGGCTGGGGATCACCCCGGCCAAGCTCGGCGTGGTCTACCCGGCGGTACCGACCGTGCGGCTGGCCCGGCTGGTCGGCCCGGCCCGCGCCAAGTACCTGCTGTTCTCCGGCGAGTTGGTGACGGGCCGCGACGCGCTGCCGCTGGGCCTGGCGGAGCGCGTCCTGCCGGGTGCCGAACTGGACGCCGCGGCACTGGAGTTCGCCCGGCTGCTGACCCGGCGCTCGGCCCAGACCATCGGCGCGGTGAAGGCCGCGCTGGCCGTCCCGGCCGAGCGGGCGGCACAGGCGCTGGCGCCCTGGGAGCGCCGTTCCCGGGAGACCTCGGACGTGTCCGAGGGGCTGGCCGCTTTCCTGGAGGGCCGCCCGGCGCGGTTCTGACCGGGGCCGGGCGCCAGGTCCGGACGTCGACTTCGACCGGGACCGGACGTCGACTCCGACCGGGACCGGGCCCCGGGTCCGGGCACCGGCCGCGAGGACGGGCTCGCGTACGATCATCCGATCGGTGCCGGGCCGTCCCGACGCCCCCGCCCTGACGCCCCCGTCACGCCGATCCCTCGCACCGCCCCTTCACGCCGACCCCTTTGCGCACCCGGAGCACACACCCCGATGACGACCGAGGCCACGACCGCCCCCACCAGCCGGACGACCTGGGCCCGCCGGGTCACCGACGGCGTCGAGCCGAAGAACGTCATCATCGCGATGCTCCCGCTGATGGGCGTCATCCGCTACGGCTGGACGGGCCTCGGCTGGGCGGCCTTCGCGGCCCTGTTCGCGGCCGTCATCCCGACCATGTTCATCCAGCGCGGCATCCGCAAGGGCACCCTGGAGGACCGCCACGTCGGCCATCGGCAGCGCCGGCTGACCGTCATCCCGTTCATCATGGGCTCGGTCGCGACCAGCTTCGCCGTGATGCTCTGGCTGGACGCCCCGGCCGACCTGACCGCGATGGTGCTGGCGATGTTCGCCTCGCTGGTCCCGATCCTGGTGATCACCGTCTGGTGGAAGGTCTCCGTGCACACCGCCGTCGCCGCCGGCGCGGTGGTCTGCCTCGGGATCGCGCTCGGCCCGCTGTGGCTGCTGCTCGCCCCGCTGGTCGCGGCGGTCGGCTGGTCCCGGGTGGTGCTGCGGGACCACACCACCGCGCAGACCATCGTCGGCGCGGCGGTGGGCGCGCTCACCGCCGGACTCGCCTTCTGGGCGGCCCGGTAGCCCGACGGGCCGCCGGCCCGACAGCCCGGTAGCCCAGCGGGCCCAGCAGGCTCGACGGACCCAGCGGGCTCAGCGGATCGGCATCCCCGAGATCGCCCGCGCGATCACCAGCCGCTGGATCTCGCTGGTCCCCTCGAAGATCGAGTAGATCGCGCTGTCCCGGTGCATCCGCTCCACCGGGTACTCCCGGGTGAAGCCGTTGCCGCCGAGGATCTGCATCGCCTGCGCGGTGACCCACTTGGCCGTCTCGCCCGCGTACAGCTTGGACATCGAGCCCTCGGCCGCGGTGAACGGCTGGTTGTTGGCCGCCATCCAGGAGGCCCGCCACACCAGCAGGCGGGAGGCGTCGATCCGGGTCTTCATGTCGGCGAGCTGGAAGGCCACGCCCTGGTTGTCGATGATCGGGCGGCCGAACTGCTCGCGGGTCCTCGCGTAGTCCAGCGCCACCTCGTACGCGGCCCGGGCGATGCCGATCGCCTGCGCGCCGACGGCCGGCCGGGAGGCCTCGAAGGTGGCCATCGCCGCGTTGCCCCTGCCCCCCGGGCGCTTGACCCCCTCGCGGGCCCGGGCCAGCCGCTCGTCCAGCTTCTCCTTGCCGCCGAGCAGGCAACTGCCGGGCACCCGGACGTCGTCCAGCACCACCTCGGCGGTGTGCGAGGCGCGGATGCCGTGCTTCTTGAACTTCTGGCCCTGGCTCAGTCCGGGGGTGCCCGGCGGGACGACGAAGGAGGCCTGGCCCTTCGCCCCCAGCTCCGGGTCGACGGTGGCGACGACGACGTGGACGGCGGCGATCCCGCCGTTGGTGGCCCAGGTCTTGGTGCCGTTGAGCACCCACTCGTCCTTGGCCCCGTCGTACACCGCCCGGGTGCGCAGCGCGGAGACGTCGGAGCCGGCGTCGGGCTCGGAGGAGCAGAACGCGGCCACCTTGAGGTCGTCCGGGGTGCCGAACATCTGCGGGGTCCAGGTGCCGATCTGCTCGTCGGTGCCGTTGGCGAGCACCGCGACGGCGGCCAGCGTGGTGCCGACGATGGACAGCCCGATGCCCGCGTCGCCCCAGAACAGCTCCTCCATGGCGATCGGGATGCCGACGCCGGAGGGGTCGAAGTACTGCTGGGCGTAGAAGTCCAGCGAGTAGATGCCCAGCTTGGCGGCCTCCTGGATGATCGGCCAGGGGGTCTCCTCGCGCTCGTCCCACTCGGCCGCGGCGGGGCGGACGACGTCGGCGGCGAAGCCGTGCAGCCAGTCGCGTACGGCGAGCTGGTCCGCGCCCGGGTCCAGCGAGAACGTGCTGCTCATGGTGCTTGCCTCCGAAGAAGGGGTACGGCCGACCAGGGGGGTTACCTCGGGTAACATCGTCGGAGTCTGCTACTGATTGGTAACTGGTGTCAACGCCCGGTCAGACCCCGACCCCGAGGAGCAGCACATGTCCCGAGAGCCCCGCCGCGAGCAGCTGCTCAACGCCGCCGACCGGGTCATCCAGCGGGACGGCCCGACCGCCAGCATGAACGCCATCGCCGCCGAGGCCGGCATCACCAAACCGATCCTCTACCGCCACTTCGGCGACCGGAACGGCCTGATCACAGCCCTCACCGAGCGCCACACCGGCGGCCTGCTGGCCGCCGTCCGGGCCGCCCTCGCCGCACCGCTGGAGCGCCGCGACCGGGTCGAACACGTCCTGGACACCTACCTGGCCGGGATCGAGGCCCGCCCGCAGGTCTACCGGCTGCTCACCCACCCCGAACCGGGCGACCCGAGCGGCGCCGGCACCGCGCTCGCCCCCGCGCTGCGCCAGATCGCCGCGGAGATCACCCGGGCCGTGCAGAGCCAGGTCGACCTCGGCGCGGACCGCGAGCTGCTCGCCGAGGCCTGGGGCCGGGGCATCACCGGCATGGTGCTGGCGGCCGGCGACTGGTGGCTGGAGACCAGACCCTGCTCGCGCACCCGCATGGTGCAGGCGCTCGCCGACCTGCTCTGGGGCCGCCTGGCCGCCGCCGCGGACCTGCCCACCCCCGCCACCCCGGCCCCGACCCCGGACGCCGACTGAACTCCCCTTCCGCGCAAGGCCCTTGTGCGACACGCGGCACCGCGGGCATCATCGGGCCCCCACCCCCGCGCCGTACGAGGTCCCGATGCGCCTGCGCCGCACCGCCGCCGCCCTGCTGCTCGCCGCCACCACGGCCCTCACCGCGGCCCCCGCCACCCCCGCCGCCGCGCACACCGGCCCGCCCGCGCGGTTCCCCACCGCGACGGCCACCGGCCCCGACGGCCGCACCGCCTTCACCGACGCCCAGGGCCGCCGCCTCCAACTGCGCGGCTTCAACCTCGACAAGTACGCCGAGACCACCGAGGCCGACCTCAAGTCCCTGGCCGCACAGGGCTTCACCCTGATCCGGGTGGCGGTCTCCTGGAACAGGCTGGAGCCCGTCCGCGGCCGCCTCGACCCGGCCGAACTGCACCGGCTGCGCCAACTCCTCGGCTGGGCCGACCGGTACGGCCTGCTCGCCCTGATCGACCTGCACCAGGACGTCTACGGGCCGGCGTTCGGCGGCGGCGACCGCGGCATCCCGCCCTGGGCCACCCGGGACGACGGCCTGCCGTTCACCCCCGACCCGAACGACTGGTTCGCCGGCTACTTCCAGCCCGCCGTCCAGGCCGCCTTCCGCCACCTCTACGACGACCCCGACCTGCGCGCCTGGCAGGCCGACTTCTACACCCGGCTCGCCCTCGAACTGCGCGGCCACCGCTCGCTGCTGGGCTACGACCTGTTCAACGAGCCGTTCGGCCCGGTGGACGGCGACCCGAGCGACCCGGCCGTGCTCGCCGCCGCCTCCGCCGCCCTCGAACAGGGCCGGCTCGCCGACATGTACCGCCGCCTGATCGCCGCCGTGCGCCGGGTCGACCATCGCGCCTGGCTGTTCGTCGAACCCACCGTCCTGGTCGGCCAGGGCGTGCCCACCCGGCTGCCCGGCTTCGACGACCCGCGCCCCGGCCCGCCCCGGCTCGGCTACGCACCGCACTTCTACGACACCGCGGTCGAGAACGGCGCCGACTGGGACCCGGCCGACGGCTTCGTCGAGCGCTACACCGCCGCCGTCACCGCCTACCCCGCCGCCCACCGCCTGCCCGTCCTGGTCGGCGAATGGGGCCCGCCCGACTCCCGCAGGCCGGGCAACACCCTGCTGGTCCGCCGGCAGGTCGCCGCGATGGACGGCTTCGCCGAGGGCTGGACCATGTGGTACTGGTGCCGCGGCACCGGCGGCTACTGCGCGCTCGACCCGGCCGGGCGCCCCGCCCCCGGCGACGAGCCCGCCTTCGGCCCGTACCCGGCGGCCGTCGCCGGGACGGACGTGCGCACCGACGCCGCCACCGTCCGCTGGAGCGCCGACGGCACCCGGCACGGCAGCGAACTCGTCCTGCCCCCGGCGGCGTTCCCGCACGGCGCCGAGGTCACCGTCACCCCCGCCGCCGCCCGCGTCGACGTCGAGCAGCCGGCCGGCGGGCGGGCCGGCACCGTCCGGATCCGCCTCCCGCACGCCCGCCCGGGCACCCCGGTGACGGTCACGGTCACACCGCGCTGACCGCCACCGGGGCCGCCCGGGAGGCGCCTAGAGCAGGCCCCGCCGCGCCAGCAGCGGACCGGTCTCCGGCGCCCGGCCGACCACCGCGCGGAAGGACTCCAGCGGGTCCCGGCCGTAGCCGCGCGCCAGCAGCTCGCGCCGGAACAGCTCGCCGCTCTCCCGCACCGCGCGCCCGTTGCCCTCGAACCACTGCACGGTGTCGGCGTCCAGCACCTCCGACCAGATGTACGCGTAGTACCCGGCGCTGTAGCCGCTGGCGAAGACGTGCTGGAAGTACGCCGTCCGGTAGCGCGGCGGGATCGCCGGCACCGCGATCCCGGCCTCCGCCAGCGCCCGTGCCTCGAACTCCTCGGCGTCCGCGATCTCCCGGCCCTGCGGCACGGTGTGCCAGGCCCAGTCCAGCAGCGTCGCCGCGAGGTACTCCACCGTCCGGAAGCCCTCCCCGAAGCCCTCGGCCGCCACCATCCGCTCGACCAGATCGGCCGGCAGCGGCTCCCCGGTCACGTGGTGGCGCGCGTAGTTGGCCAGCACCTCCGGCCGGACCATCCACATCTCGTTGACCTGCGAGGGGAACTCGACGAAGTCCCGGGGCACCGAGGTGCCCGCGAACAGCGGGTACCGCACGTCCGAGAACAACCCGTGCAGCGCGTGCCCGAACTCGTGGAAGAGCGTGCGCACCTCGTCCCAGGCCAGCAGCACCGGCTCGCCCGGCGCCGGGCGGGCGATGTTCAGGTTGTTGAGCACCACCGGCCGCCGACCGGTCAGCCCCGACTGGCTCACCAGCTCGTCCATCCAGGCACCGCCGCGCTTGGACGCCCGGGCGTGGAAGTCGCCGATGAACAGGCCCAGCGAACCGCCGTCCTCCTCGAACACCTCGAAGACCCGCGCGTCCGGGTGGTGGGCCGTCAGGTCCGGCCGCTCGGTGAAGGTCAGCCCGTACGCCAGCCCCGCCGCGAAGAACACGCCGTCCCGGAGCACCCGCTCCAGCTCGAAGTACGGGCGCAGCACCGCCGCGTCCACCTGGTAGGAGCTCTGCCGGACCTTCTCCGAGTAGTACGCCCAGTCGTGCGCGGCGATCTCCTCGATCCCGTCCGCCGCCGCCAGCTTGGCCAGCTCGGCGGCCTCCCGGCGGGCATTGGCCACCGCCGGACCCACCAGCCGGGCCAGCAGCCCGGACACCGCCTCCACCGTGCCCGCGGTCTCGTCCTCCACCACGTACGCGGCGTGGCTCGGGTGCCCCAGCAGCGCGGCCCGCTCGGCGCGCAGCCCGGCCATCCTGATCGCCAGCGGGCCGTTGGCCGCCAGGCCCCGGTCGAGCGAGGCCGCCAGCAGCCGCTCGCGCACCGACCGGTCGGTCAGCCGGGCCAGTTCGGGCTGGCCGGAGGTGCTCTTCAGGGACAGCGCGAACCGGCCCTCGTACCCGAGCACCCGGGCGTTCTCCGCAGCGGCGGCGACCTCGTCCGCGGACAGCCCGTCCAGTTCCTCGGCCGCGTCCACGACCAGCGCGGCGGCCTTGGTGGCGGCGTTGACGTTCTGCTGGAACGTCGTGCCGAGCGCGGCGAGTTCGGCGTTCAGCTCGCGCAGCCGGGCCTGCTCGGCCTCGCCCAGCCGGGCGCCGGAGCGGACGAAACGGGTGTGCCGGGTCTCCAGCAGCCGCAGCGACTCCGGGTCCAGACCCAGCTCGGCGCGGCGCCCGTACAGCTCCTCGATCCGCGCGAACAGGGCGCGGTCCAGGTGGATCGCGTCGTGGTGCGCGGCCAGCAGCGGGCTCACCTCGGTCTCCACCTCGTCGACCAGCTCGCTGGTGTCCGAGGCCGACTGGTTGCGGAACACCGCGTCCACCCGGCGCAGCAGCTCCCCGGAACGCTCCAGGGCGACCAGGGTGTTGTCCGGCGTCGGCGGCCGCGGATCCGCGGTGATCGCCGCGATCTCGGCCAGCTGCTCCGCCATCCCGCGCTCGTACGCGGGCAGGAAGTGCTCCGGCCGGATCTCGGCGAAGGGCGGCAGTTCGTAGACCAGGGGGCTGGGCTTGAAGAACGGGTTCTCGGTCATTTCGCCGACCCTACGCGGTGTCACCCACCCTGCCTATGCGCCCCCGCCCCCGTTGTCGTACCCACCCGTTAACGTCGAGCCCGGACACCCGAACGACCGCACACCCGTGCCCGTACCCGCACGCCAGAACAGCGCGCCGGAGAGGAGACGCCCCCGTGGCACCCAGGACGGCCCTCGCCCCCGACCCGCACGGCCCCGGCGGCCGGCTCCAGCCGCTCGACGACGCCGGCACCCCGCTCGGCCCGCCCGAGAAGGTCCCCGACCTCGCCGCCGCCGTCGCCGCCCGGGAGGCCGCCGGAAGCGGTGCGCCGGGGCCCCGCTGGGTGTGGGCCGCCACCGACAGCGCCTACGCGCCGCTGCTGCCCCGGCTGCCCGACCGGCTCGCCCGCTGCCACGACCTGCGCCTGGTCGAGGCCCTGCTGCTGGCGCACGAGGGCCGGTTCGGCGCGCCGCGCTCGCTCGGCGCCGCCTGGTCCCGGCTGCGCGGCCTGCCCGTCCCGGACGACCTGCCCGAGCCCGGCTCCGCCGAGGCCGACGACGGGCAGGACACCCTGTTCGCGCCCGACCGGCTGCAACTGCCGCCCGGCGCGGACCCGCTGACCGCCGTCGTCGCCGTCCACGCCGAGCAGCAGCGCCGGATCGCCGCGATCGCCGACCCGGCCGCCCGGCACCGGTTCCGGCTGCTGGTCGCCGCCGAGTCCGCCGGCGCGCTGGTCGCCGCCGAGATGGCGCACGACGGGCTGCCCTGGCGCGCCGACGTCCACGACCAGCTGCTCACCGAACTCCTCGGCCCCCGCCCGACCGTCCCCGGCGCCCAGCCGAGACTGCTCGCCGACCTCGCCGCCGAACTCCAACAGGCCCTCGGCGGGCGCCCCTTCAACCCCGACTCGCACACCCAGGTGCTGCGCGCCTTCGCCGAGAACGGCATCCAGCTCGGCTCCACCCGCTCCTGGGAGCTCAAGGGCGTCACCCACCCGGCCGCCGCGCTGCTGATCCGCTACAAGGAGCTGTCCCGCATCCACGCCGCGCACGGCTGGGCCTGGCAGGACGCCTGGGCCCGCGGCGGCCGGTTCCGGCCCGAGTACGTGGTCGGCGGCGTGGTCTCCGGGCGCTGGGCCAGCCGCGGCGGCGGCGCGCTGCAGATCCCGCGCATCCTGCGCCGCGCCGTCGTCGCCGACCCGGGCTGGCTGCTGGTCGTCGCCGACGCCGCCCAACTGGAGCCCCGGGTGCTCGCCGCCCTCTCCCAGGACGCCGGGCTGGCCCGCACCGCCGCCGGCGGCGACCTGTACGAGGCGCTGGCCGCCAACGCCTTCCAGGGCGACCGCGACAAGGCCAAGCTCGGCCTGCTCGGCGCCATGTACGGGCAGACCAGCGGCGACATCGGCCCGCTGCTGAACACCCTGCGCCACCGCTACCCCGCCGCGATGGGCTACGTCGAGGCCGCCGCCCGCACCGGCGAGGACGGCGGGGTGGTCGCCTCCCGGCTGGGCCGGGTCTGCCCGCCCGCCTCCGCCGAGTTCCTCGACCTCACCGAGTCCCCCGACACGGCCGGCGAGGCCGGCGGCCGGCAGGCCCGCGCCCGCGGCCGCTTCACCCGCAACTTCGTCATCCAGGCCAGCGCCGCCGACTGGGCGCTCGCCCTGCTCGCCGCCCTGCGCCGCCGGCTGGGCGAGCTTCCGGTGGCCGGCCCGGCGGAGCGCCCGCACCTGGTGTTCTTCCAGCACGACGAGGTGATCGTGCACACCCCGGCCAACCTCGCCGACGAGGTGGCCGCCGCGGTCGCCGAGGCGGCCGACGAGGCCCGCCGCCTGGTGTTCGGCGACACCCCGGTCCGCTTCCCGCTCACCACGGCGGTGGTGGACTGCTACGCCGACGCCAAGTAGCCGCCCCGGCGTCACGGCCGCGGCATCACCGCTGTGGCCTTCACGACCGCGGCCACACCATGACGGCCTCGCCACGACCGCCTCACCACAACGGCTTCACCACAACGGCCTCACAGCTGCGGCCTCACAGCTTCCGGAACGAGCGGGCCTCCTCGGCCGCCGCGACCACCTCCGCCAGCGCCGCCCCGGTCGAGGCGGTGACGGCGGCCGCCACCGCGCCCTCCACGAACGGCGCGTCCACCAGCCGCACGCCCGGACGCGGCTCGTCCTCCAGCACCGTGACGGCGGTGAGCACCGAGCTGCCGAGATCCGGCAGCACGACCACGCCCGCCCCGCCGTCCGCCTCGGCGACGGCCCGCGCGATCAGGTCGTAGCTGGTGCCGAGCCCGCCGTCCTCCGTCCCCGCCGCGCACACCACCCGCACGCCGCCCGAGGCGAGTTCGGCGAGCAGCTCGCGCAGCCCGGCGGCCAGTCGGGCGCTGTGCGAGACCAGGACGATTCCCACGTGTTCGCTCATGCGACCGACCCTACGACCGACCCCGCGGCCGACGCCGCTACTCCGGGAGAGTGACTCGAATCCCGCGTGTCGCACCCCGTGCCCGCCGCCCCCGTCTGGCGTAGCGTCGGGGCAGCAGCGTCCACGGCCGACGACCCGCACAAGGGAGCGAAGAGCGTTGAAGAAGCTGATCAACACCCCGGAGAGTGTCCTGGAGGACGCGTTGGCCGGAGTGGCCGCCGCCCACCCCGAGCTGACGGTGGACATCCCCAACCGGGTGATCACCCGGGCCACCCGCCCGGCCGGGCCCAAGGTCGCGGTGATCTCCGGCGGCGGCTCCGGCCACGAGCCGCTGCACGGCGGCTTCGTCGGCCCCGGCATGCTGGACGCCGCCTGTCCCGGCGAGGTCTTCACCTCCCCGGTACCGGACCAGATGCTGGCCGCCGCCAAGGCCGTGGAGAGCGGCGCCGGCGTCGTCTTCATCGTGAAGAACTACACCGGCGACGTGATGAACTTCGAGCTCGCCGCCGAACTCGCCGCCGAGGAGGGCCTCGCGGTCCGCACCGTCCTGATCGATGACGACGTCGCGGTCGAGGACTCCACCTGGACGGCCGGCCGCCGCGGCACCGGGGCGACCGTCCTGGTCGAGAAGGCCACCGGAGCGCTGGCCGAACGCGGCGCCCCGCTCGACGAGGTGGCCGCCCTGGGCGAGCGGGTCAACGCCGCCTCCCGCTCCTTCGCCATCGCACTCACCGCGGCCACCACCCCGGCCGCCGGCAAGCCCGGCTTCGACCTGCCCGAGGACGAGATCGAGGTCGGCGTCGGCATCCACGGCGAGCCCGGCCGCCGCCGCGAGAAGCTGCGCCCGGCCCGCGCGCTGGCCGCCGAGGTGGTCGACACCGTCCTCGCCGACCACCACCTGGCCCCGGGTGACGAGGTGATCGCCCTGCTCAACGGCCTCGGCGCGACCCCCCTGCTGGAGCTGTACATCGCCTACGGCGAGGTCGCCGCCCGGCTCGCCGAGCGCGGCATCACGGTGGCCCGCAGCCTGGTCGGCAACTACGTCACCAGCCTGGATATGGCGGGCTTCTCGCTCACCCTCACCAAGGTCGACCCGCAGCTGCTGGAGCTGTGGGACGCGCCCGTCGACACCCCCGCCCTCAAGCGGGCCTGAGCCAGGAGACGTCATGGAATTCGACACCCCCCTCGCCGAGGCCTGGGTCCGCGCGATCGCCGCGGCCGTCGAGAAGGAGCAGGACCGGCTCACCGAGCTGGACTCGGCGATCGGCGACGGCGACCACGGCAGCAACCTCCGGCGCGGCTTCTCCGCCGCCCTGGCAGCCCTCGACGGCCTCCAGCCGGCCGGCCCGGGCGCCGTGCTCACCAAGGTGGGCAGCACGCTGATCTCCAAGGTCGGCGGCGCCTCCGGCCCGCTCTACGGCAAGGCCTTCCGCGCCATCGGCGCCGCCCTGCCCGATCCCGCCCCGCCCGGCTCCGCCGACCCCGTCGGCCCGGCCGCCGTCGCCGAGGCACTGGCGGCCGGCCTGGACGCCGTCCGCGCCCTCGGCAAGGCCGTGCCCGGGGACAAGACCATCGTCGACGCCTACACCCCGGCAGTCGCCGCCTTCCGTGCCGCGGCCGGCGCCGGGGCCGCCCTCCCCGAGGCGGCGTCGGCGGCCGCCGACGCCGCCGACCAGGGCGCCCGCGACACCGTCCCCCTCCAGGCCCGCAAGGGCCGCGCCTCCTACCTCGGCGAGCGCAGCATCGGCCACCAGGACCCGGGCGCCACCTCCACCGCCCTGCTCTTCCGCGCCCTCGCCGACGTCACCGCATCCTGAGAGACCCTCTCTCCTCGCGCGGGCGCCCGCGCGAGGAGAGAGGGTCTCTGGCCCTCAGCCGTCCGGCCCTCAGCCGCCTGGCCGTCAGCCGTCCGTCCTGGTGATCAGCAGCAGCAGGGCGTCGTCCCGCAGTTCCCCGCCCGTGTGCGCGAGCAGGTCCGCGTACACCCGCCCCACCGCCGCCTCCAGATCCCCTTCCGACCGTGTGGCGCCCCGCACCAGCGGCCCGACCCGCTCCGCCAGCGGGTAGAACTCCCCGCTCTTGCGGTGCCGCGCCTCGACCACCCCGTCCGTGCAGAGCACCAGGACGTCCTCCGCCCCGAACGGCTGGTCCCAGCTGGCCGGTTCGCCGGTCGCCAGCCGTCCGAGACCGAGCGGCACCCAGGGGTCGGGGGCGTCCAGCACGTGCGCCCGCCCGTCGCCGTCGACCCGGATCGGCGGAACGTGCCCGTACTGCAGCAGTTCCATCACCCCGGGCGTGCGGAACTCCGCGAACAGCGCGGTGGTGAACTCCCCGTCCGGGACGTGCCGCTCGACGCTGGCCTCGATCCGCGCCGCGACGCCCCGCAGCCCGGCCTCGTCGTACGCGGCCTCCCGGAACGCGCCCAGCACCACGGCCGCGGTCTGCACGGCGGAGAGCCCCTTGCCCCGGACGTCCCCGACCGCGACCCGGGTGCCGTGCGGTGTCTCCAGCACCGAGTACAGGTCCCCGCCGATCCGTGAGGCGTCGGCCGCCGACACGTACCGGACGGCCAGCCGCAGCGGCCCGACGGCCGGCCCGGGCAGCCGCAGCAGGGCCCGCTGGGCGGCCTCGGCGACGGAGCTGACGGCCGCGAAGGCCGCCGCGCGCCGCATCCGGATCTTGGCGACCCAGGCGGAGAAGACCGTCAGCACGGCGTAGCTGACCATCGCACCGTAAAGGAAGCGTGCGTCGTTGATGTTGTCGACCTGGTCGTAGTGGCTGAGCCCGAAGACCGCGAGCAGACCGAGCGCGCAGACGGCGAGCAGTTCGCCCGGTCTGAGGGTGAGCGCGGCGGCGGCCGGGACGACGGTCATCAGCGGTGCCAGGTAGCGGTCCTTGCCGGAGAGGAGGTCAGCGAGTGCGACCAGGAGCACGGCGAGCAGCGCCGGGCTGGCGCGCCGCCAGAACGGCACGTCCTGGAGGTCGGCGGCCAGCAGGGCGCCGCGCCGCCGGTCCGGCGGCAGCCCGGCGGCGCTGGGGGCCGAGGGGGACTGGGCACGGCGGGTCGGGAACACATACCGAACATAAGGGACGTTCGCGGCGCCCACCCGCCCGCCTACCGCGTTTCCGTCCACCGCGTCCGCCGACCCGCCGCACGAGCGCCCCGATCGCCCCCAAATGCCCCATTTGTCATACAGTTCGACCAAAGCGGCTACCCCGAGGAGGCCCCGTCCGGTGTCCGGCTACCGCAACACCCCCCGCATCTCCGACGCCCCGGCCCGCACGACGGCCACGTCCGACCACTGGCTGAAGGTCTTCGCCGTCGGCCTGCTGCTCTGGGGCGCCACCGTCGTCGTCACGTTCCTCACCGGGAACAGCAACCTCGTCCCGACGATCGTGCTGCTCGGCAGCTTCCTGGTCCCGGCCACCCTGGTGATCTGGGCCTACGAGCGCTACGCCGGCGACCTCGGCCCGGACCGGCTCTTCGCCTGCTTCGGCATCGGCGGCATCATCGGCGTCCTGGGCGCCTCGGTGCTGGAGAGCTACCTGGTCTCGCCCTCGGCCTGGATGTACGTCACCGTCGGCCTGATCGAGGAGGCGGCCAAGCTGGCCGCCCTGGTCATGGTGAGCCGCCGGCTGCGGGTCAGCGGGCTGCGGCACGGGCTGGTGCTCGGCGCCACCGTCGGCGCGGGGTTCGCCGCGTTCGAGAGCGCCGGGTACGCGTTCAACGCCGTGCTGAGCATCCAGGGACTCTCGCTCGAGGACCTGGTCGAGACGGAGATCCTGCGCGGGGTGCTCGCGCCGGTCGGCCACATCCTGTGGACGGCGATCATCGGCGGGGTGCTGTTCAGCGAGCGCCGCGGCGGGCGGTTCCGCTTCACCACCCCGGTCGTCGTCACCTACCTGGGCGTATCGGTGCTGCACGCGCTCTGGGACAGCACGAGCGGCATCGCCGTCTGGCTGGTCGCCAAGACCACCGCGAGCTCCTGGCAGCGCGCGCTGTTCGAGCTCGGCCACATGCCCGATCCCACCAGCGAGCAGGTGCACCTGTACACCCTCTACGACACGGCCGGACTGCTCGTGGTCTCCTTGGGCGGGCTGCTCTGGCTGCGGCTGCTGATCCGGCGCGAGCGCGCGCCGATCCCGGCTCAGCTCCCGGCCTCCCCGGCCTGAGGCGGTCCGGCGCATACGCTCGACCGGCGCACGCGTCCGTGACGCGCGCCACTTCACCCGCCCCTCCCGGAAATACCCCTGAGGGGTATGGTGTTGTCAGAGTAGAGCCCGGGCCGACGCCCGGGGCGCCACACCTCCCGGAGGCCCGGATGTCCAGCACCACCACCTACACCGTGACCGGCATGAGCTGCGGCCACTGCGAGAAGGCGATCAGCGAGGAGCTCTCCGCCCTCACCGGCGTCACCGAGGTCGCCGCCGACTCCAAGGCCGGCACCGTGACGGTCTCCTCCCTCGCCCCGCTGGACGACGACCAGGTCCGCAGCGCCGTCGACGAGGCCGGCTACGAACTGGTCGGCCGCAGCGCCTAGGCCTCCCTGCACACCCGGTACGGCGGGGCCCGGGCAGCGGACCCCGCCGTACACCCCCACCGAGGAGCTGCCGAGGAGCCGATCCGCATGAGCGAGCGAAGCGAACTGGTCACCACCGCCCCCGGCGTCCAGGGCACCCCCGGGGTCCGGGACCGGGTCGAGCTGTCGATCGGCGGCATGACCTGCGCCTCCTGCGCGACCCGGATCGAGAAGAAGCTCAACCGGATGGACGGCGTCGAAGCCACCGTCAACCTCGCCACCGAGAAGGCCCGGGTCGACTACGGCCCCGGGGTGACGGTCGAGGACCTGATCGCCACCGTCGAGCGCACCGGCTACACCGCCGAGCTCCCGCCGCCCCCGGCCCCCGCCCTCCCGACCGGCGCCGACGCCGACGTCAGTAGCGGTGCCGGTACCGACACCGCCGACCCGCTGTACGACCGACTGCTGATCAGCGCCGTCCTCAGCGTCCCGGTGGTCATGCTGTCGATGATCCCGGCCCTCCAGTTCGCCAACTGGCAGTGGCTCGCCTTCGCCCTCACCGGCCCGGTCGTGGTCTACGGCGGCCTGCCGTTCCACCGCGCCGCCTGGACCAACCTCAAGCACGGCGCCGCGACCATGGACACCCTGGTCTCGCTCGGCACCCTGGCCGCCTTCGGCTGGTCCTTCTGGGCACTGTTCTGGGGCCACGCGGGCCTGCCCGGCATGCACCACGACTTCTCACTGGCGATCGGCGACACCGACGCCTCGTCCACCCTCTACCTGGAGACGGCCGCCGCCGTCACCGTGCTGATCCTGCTCGGCCGCCACCTGGAGGCCCGCTCCAAGCGCCGGGCCGGGGCCGCCCTGCACGCCCTGCTCGACCTCGGCGCCAAGGACGTCACCGTGCTGCGCGGCGGGGCCGAGGTCCGGATCCCGGTCGGCGGCCTGGCCGTGGGCGACCGGTTCGTGGTCCGGCCGGGCGAGAAGATCGCCACCGACGGCACGGTGGTCGAGGGCGGATCGGCGGTGGACGCCTCGATGCTCACCGGCGAGTCCGTACCGGTCGAGGTCGGCGTCGGCGACCAGGTCACCGGCGCCACCGTCAACGCCGGCGGCCGGCTGGTCGTCGAGGCCACCCGGATCGGCGCGGACACCCAGCTGTCCCGGATGGCCCGACTGGTCGAAGAGGCCCAGAACGGCAAGGCCGCCGCCCAGCGCCTCGCCGACCGGATCTCCGCCGTCTTCGTCCCGGTCGTCATCCTGCTCGCGCTCGCCACCCTGGTCGGCTGGCTCCTGGCCGCCGACAGCCCCACCGAGGCGTTCACCGCCGCCGTGGCCGTGCTGATCATCGCCTGCCCGTGCGCCCTGGGCCTGGCCACCCCGACCGCGCTCATGGTCGGCACCGGCCGCGGCGCCCAGCTGGGCATCCTGATCAAGGGCCCCGAAGTACTGGAGTCCACCCGCAAGGTCGACACCGTCGTCCTGGACAAGACCGGCACCGTCACCACCGGCCGGATGACCCTGCTCGCCGTGCACACCGCCGAGGGCGTCGGCGAGACCGAGGCGCTGCGCCTGGCCGGCGCCCTGGAGCACGCCTCCGAGCATCCGATCGCCGCCGCGATCGCCACCGCCGCCGCGGAGCGGACCGGCGCGCTGCCGCCGGTCGAGGACTTCCGCAACCTCCCCGGAAGGGGCGTGCAGGGCGTCGTCGAGGGCCGGGCGGTGGTGGCCGGGCGCGAGGCCCTGCTCGCCGACCGGGCCCAGCACCTGCCGCCCGTCCTGGCCCGCGCCAAGGCCGCGGCCGAGGCGGCCGGGCGGACCGCGATCGCGGTGGGCTGGGACGGCGAGGCCCGGGCCGTCCTGGAGGTCGCGGACGCGGTCAGGCCGACCAGCGCCGAGGCGATCGCCCGGCTGCGCGCGCTGGGCCTGCGTCCGGTGCTGCTGACCGGCGACAACCGGGCGGTCGCCGAGGCCGTCGCGGCCGAGGTCGGCATCGCCCCGGCGGACGTGGTCGCCGAGGTGCTGCCCGAGGACAAGGTCGCCACCGTCAAGCGGCTCCAGGCCGAGGGCAGGGTCGTGGCGATGGTCGGCGACGGCGTCAACGACGCGGCCGCCCTCGCCCAGGCCGACCTGGGCCTGGCGATGGGCACCGGCACCGACGCCGCGATCGAGGCCGGCGACCTCACCCTGGTCCGCGGCGACCTGCGCTCGGCGGCCGACGCCATCCGGCTCTCCCGCCGCACGCTCGGCACCATCAAGGGCAACCTGTGCTGGGCCTTCGGCTACAACGTGGCAGCGATCCCGCTGGCCGCCGCCGGGCTGCTCAACCCGATGATCGCGGGGGCCGCGATGGCCTTCTCCTCGGTCTTCGTGGTCACCAACAGCCTGCGCCTGCGCCGCTTCCAGCCCGCCTGACCCGCCCACGCGACGCGGAAGGGCCCGGACCGCCCGGTCCGGACCCTTCCCGGCGCCAACGCGCCGACGCGTCAGCGCCCGAGCAGCTCGCCGCCGTTGCAGTGCAGGATCTCGCCGGTGATGAACCCGGCCTCGGGCGAGGCCAGGAAGTAGACCGCGGCCGCGACCTCACCGGTCTCCCCGATCCGGCCCAGCAGGGTGCGGGCCGCCCGGCGGGAGACCTCGGCCTCGTCCAGCCGGGGGCCGAAGAACTCGGTGCCGGCCACCGTCCCGGGCGCGACGATGTTGGCGGTGATCCCGGAGGTGCCCAACTGGGCGGCCAGGAAGTGGTTCCAGGCGTGCAGCGAGGCCTTCGCCGCGCCGAACGAGCCGGCCCCGCGCAGGGCGGCGATCGAGCTGATGGTGACCACCCGGCCGGCGCCGGGGGTGAGCCGGTCCCGGATCGACTCGGTGAGCAGCACCACGGTCAGCACGTTGCGCTCGAAGTCACCGCGCCAGCGGGCCAGCAGGGCGTGCGGCCCGGCGCCGATCACGGTCTCCCGGCTGCCGGCGTTGTTGACCAGGACGTCGATCCGCTCGGGCAGTTCGGCGAGCGCGGCCTCGACGGCATCGGGGTCGGCGAGATCGCACACCAGCGGGGTGACGTTCGGCCCGAGGTCCGCCGCGGCCTTCTCCAGGACCGCGCGGCGGCGGCCCACGATCACGACCCGTTCGCCCGCCTCGGCGAACCGCCGCGCGACTTCGTACCCGATTCCCGTGCCACCGCCGGTGACAACGACGTTCCTGGCCATCTGCGCACTCCCTCCCCAGCTCCGCCGCCACGCTGCGAGGGTGCGGGACGGTCCGTACCGGAATGCCACGATTCCTATCACGCTCGGTTGCCGTGACTGCGGGGAGGGTGACGTCGCGCGCGCGGGAACGTGTGATATGGGCTCGGCACGACGTGCACACGGAGCGTGGCGAGAGGCAGCTCACACCCCCCGGGCGTAACTTCTCGCACCCTGATACGTCTTAGGTTGGTAGTGCGGCAGTTTTCCGATGGGCGGAGACGCGACGAACGGCAATGCGTCCCCGCGCTTCCACCGACTGCCGCCGACGGGGCTCCGGCGGGCCCCGGGACGGTCGTCGACCTTGACGGCCTTCGCGCACGACGCCGGGGTTGCGGCGGGTCAGGGACGCTTTGAGCGGCCGTCCCCGGCTTCGGCCCGGCCCCGGAGTCGTGCGCCGTACGGTTCCGTCCCCGCGCGGGCGCCCACCCGGGCCCACCGCACGGGGACGCGGAAGGGCCCGGCCGCCATCTGGCGGCCGGGCCCTTCCGGGTGCAGCGTCAGCGGTCGCCGAGGGCGACGTAGTCGCGGATCTCGACGCCGGTGTAGATCTGGCGCGGACGGCCGATCCGGCTGGTCGGGTCGTTGATCATCTCGTGCCAGTGGGCGATCCAGCCCGGCAGCCGGCCGAGGGCGAACAGCACGGTGAACATGCTGGTCGGGAAGCCCATGGCGCGGTAGATCAGGCCGGTGTAGAAGTCCACGTTCGGGTAGAGCTTGCGCGAGATGAAGAAGTCGTCCTTGAGGGCGTGCTCCTCCAGCTTGAGCGCGATGTTCAGCAGCTCGTCGTTCTTGCCGAGCTGGCCGAGGACCTCGTGCGCGAGCAGCTTGACCTGCGCGGCGCGCGGGTCGAAGGCCTTGTAGACGCGGTGGCCGAAGCCCATCAGCTTGACGCCGGCTTCCTTGTTCTTCACCTTCGTGATGAACGCGTCGACGTCGCCGCCGTCCTTCTGGATGCTCTCCAGCATCTCCAGCACGGCCTGGTTGGCGCCGCCGTGCAGCGGGCCCCAGAGCGCCGAGATGCCCGCCGAGATCGAGGCGAACAGGTTGGCGTGGCTGGAGCCGACCAGGCGCACGGTGGAGGTCGAGCAGTTCTGCTCGTGGTCCGCGTGCAGGATGAGCAGCTTGTCCAGGGCGTTGACGATCACCGGGTTGAGCTCGTAGTCCTCGGCGGGGACGGCGAAGGTCATCCGCAGGAGGTTCTCGACGTAGCTCAGGTCGTTGCGCGGGTAGACGAAGGGCTGGCCCATCGCCTTCTTGTACGCGTAGGCGGCGATCGTCGGCAGCTTGGCGAGCAGGCGGACGGTCGACAGGTGGCGCTGGCCGGCGTCGAACGGGTTGTGGCTCTCCGGGTAGAACGTGGAGAGCGCGCCGACCACCGAGGACAGCATGGCCATCGGGTGGGCGTCCCGCGGGAAGCCCTGGAAGAAGCGCTTGACGTCCTCGTGCAGCAGGGTGTGCTGGGTGATCTCGCGGTTGAACTCGGCCAGCTGGACCGCGTTGGGCAGCTCACCGTTGATCAGGAGGTACGCGGTCTCGATGAAGCCGCCCTGCCCTGCGAGCTGCTCGATCGGGTAGCCGCGGTACCGCAGGATGCCGTTGTCACCGTCCACGAAGGTGATCGCGGACTTGTACGCGGCGGTGTTACCGAAGCCGTTGTCCAGGGTGACCAGGCCGGTCTGCGGGAGCAGCTTCGAGATGTCGAAGCCGGCGTTGCCCGCAGTGCTCTCGACGACGGGGTACTCGTACTCGCCGTCCTGGTACCGCAGTACTACCGAGTTGTCGCTCACGTCTTCCTCACCGACGAAATGAATCCTCTTCCAAGGTGCCCTGACTGTCTCTACCATCCCCCATCTGGAGGACAGCCGCGCACCCGGGGTGGCCCGAAAGGGCCCGCCCCTACAAAACCTGCTGCCGCAGCCGGTACGAACCGGACAAGATCGGCACCACCCTAGGCTCTGCCGTAAATCTCTTCACGTCAAGAGAACATTAGAGGCAACCATCCTGTTGGATAATCATCCAGTTGCCAGTCGATGATCGAGCGCCGCATGCCGTCGACCTGCACTGACGGTTCGCACGGCCTGGGCGATCGCCTTCCGTGACCCCACCAGTACCACCAGTTTCCTGGCCCTGGTCACAGCGGTGTAGAGCAGGTTTCGCTGGAGCATCATCCAAGCGGACATGGTGACCGGAATCACCACGACCGGGTACTCGCTGCCCTGCGAGCGGTGGATCGTGACCGCGTACGCGTGGGCCAGCTCGTCCAGTTCGTCGAAGTCGTACGGCACCTCCTCGTCCTCGTCGGTGAGCACCGTCAACCGCTGGTCGTCCACGCTGAGGGCGGTCACCACTCCCACTGTGCCGTTGAAGACCCCGTTGCGCCCCTTGTCGTAGTTGTTGCGCACCTGCGTGACCTTGTCCCCCACCCGGAACGTGCGCCCGCCGAACCGCCGCTCCGCCAGCCCCTCCCGGGCCGGCGTCACCGCCCCCTGGAGCAGCGTGTTCAGGTTCCCCGCCCCGGCCGGACCCCGGTGCATCGGCGCCAGCACCTGGACGTCCCGCCGCGGGTCGAAGCCGAACCGCTGCGGGATCCGCCGCGCCACCACGTCCACCGTCAGGCCGGCCGCCAGCTCCGCGTCGTCCTCCGCGAACAGGAAGAAGTCCGGCAGACCGTCCGTCAGCGGCGGCCTCCCCTCGTTGATCCGGTGCGCGTTCGTCACCACCCCCGACTGCTGGGCCTGCCGGAAGATCCTGGTCAGCCGCACCGACGGGATCGGGCCGCCCTCCGCCAGCAGGTCCCGCAACACCTCGCCGGCGCCCACCGACGGCAGCTGGTCCACGTCCCCCACGAACAACAGGTGCGCCCCCGGCGGCACCGCCTTGACCAGCTTGTTCGCCAGGATCAGATCCAGCATCGAGGCCTCGTCCACCACCACCAGATCGGCGTCCAGCGGCCGGTCCCGGTCGTACGCGGCGTCCCCGCCCGGTTTCAGCTCCAGCAGCCGGTGCACCGTCGAGGCCTCCGCCCCGGTCAGCTCCGCCAGCCGCTTCGCCGCCCGCCCGGTCGGCGCCGCCAGCACCACCTTCGCCCGCTTGGCCAGCGCCAGCGTCACGATCGACTTCACCGTGAACGACTTGCCGCAGCCCGGACCACCCGTCAGCACCGCGACCCGCTCGGTCAGCGCCAGCCGCACCGCTTGCTCCTGCTCCGGCGCGAGATCGGCCCCGGTGCGCTTCGCCAGCCACTCCAGCGCCACCGGCCAGTCCACCCCGCCGAACCACGGCATCCGGTCGGAATCCGAACGCAGCAACCGCAGCAGCTGGTTGGCCAGCGAGATCTCCGCCCGGTGGAACGGCACCAGGTACACCGCGGTGATCGCCTCGCCCGCCTCCCCCGGCACCGACTCCCGCACCACCCCCTCCGCCGCGACCAGCTCCGCCAGGCAGTCGATCACCAGGCCCACGTCCACCTGCAGCAGCTTCACGCCGTCCGCGATCAGCCGCTCCTCCGGCAGGTAGCAGTGCCCCTGGTCGCTGCTCTGCGACAGCGCGTACTGCAACCCCGCCTTCACCCGCTCCGGGCTGTCGTGCGGGATCCCCACCGCCTGGGCGATCCGGTCCGCCGTCAGGAAGCCGATCCCCCACACGTCCGACGCCAGCCGGTACGGCTCGTTCCTCACCACTCCGATCGAGGCGTCGCCGTACTGCTTGTAGATCCGCACCGCGAGCGAGGTCGACACCCCGACCCCCTGGAGGAAGACCATCACCTCCTTGATGGCCTTCTGCTCCTCCCAGGCCGCCGCGATCTTCTTCGTCCGCTTCGGCCCCAGCCCCGGCACCTCGATCAGCCGGCCCGGCTCGTTCTCGATCACCTCCAGGGTGTCCACCCCGAAGCGCTCCACGATCCGCTCGGCGAACCGCGGCCCGATCCCCTTGATCAGCCCCGAACCCAGGTACCGCTGGATGCCCTGCACCGTCGCCGGCAGCACCGTCGTGTAGTTCTCCACCGTGAACTGCCGCCCGTACTGCGGATGCGAGCCCCACCGCCCGTGCAGCCGCAGCGACTCCCCCACCTGGGCTCCCAGCAGCGCGCCCACCACCGTCAGCAGGTCGTTCCCACCCCTGCCGGTGTCCACCCGGGCCACCGTGTAACCGGTGTCCTCGTTGGCGTACGTGATCCGCTCCAGCACGCCCTCGACCTGCGCGAGCTGGCGCGGCGCCTCCTGCCCCGACTGCGCCTGCCTGGCCACCGGAACCCCCTTCGACCGGTACGGGTGGACCTTTCGTTACGCACCGTACCGCCCGGCCACGACAAGCCCGCACCCGCGCCGGACCACCCCCGCGGCGGGACCGCCTCCGGGCCCCTGCCGAGCAGCGCCCCGCCGTGCAGCGCCCCCGCCGAGGTGCCAGGCTGGGACGGGCAGGGGGGCACGATCGCGCCCGTACGGGCCCCGTCCGAGGAGCAGTGCCCATGCTCAACACCTCCTTCCGCCCCGGCTCCCCCGACTGGCTCGACCTGGGCAGTCCCGACACCCGGGCTTCCGTCGACTTCTACACCGCCCTGTTCGGCTGGACCTTCGACCCGGCCGGCCCCGAAGCCGGCGGGTACGGCTTCTTCCAGCTCGACGGCCGGACGGTCGCCGCCCTCGGGCCGCTCGCCGAGGAGGGCTCCCTGCCCGCCTGGACGCTGTACTTCGCCACCCTCGACGCCGACCGCACCACCGAACTCGTCGAACAGGCCGGCGGGCACGTCCGGTTCACCCCCTTCGACGTCTTCACCGCGGGCCGGATGGCCGGCTACACCGACCCGACCGGCGCCGAGTTCGCCGTCTGGCAGCCGCACGACACCCACGGCCTGGAGGTCGTCAACGAGGAGGGCAGCCTCTGCTGGGCCGAGTGCTACAGCGTCGACGCCGAACGCGCCAAGACCTTCTACCGGACCGTCTTCAGCTGGCAGGAACAGGACGTGCCGCTCGAAGGCACCTCCTACACCGTCCTCACCCCCGCCGGCGCCGGCAGCGACGACGCCCACGGCGGCATCATGCAGCTCGGCCCCGAACAGACCGCCCGCGGCACCACCTCGCACTGGCTCCCCTACTTCGAGGTTCCCAACGTGGACGCCAGCCTCGCCATCGCCGACAAGCTCGGGGCCACCGTGCGGATCCCCGCCATGGACGTCCACGGCGTGGGCCGCCTCGCCCAGTTCCACGACCCGCACGGCGCCGTCTTCGCCGTCATCACCAGTGCCAAGCCCGGGGAGTGACGGCAAATCACCCCCGAGAAGGGGCCTGAGGGGGCTCTACGGGCAGTGGCGGCGGAGGTGCGGGGAAACAGGGCGCGCCTATCCTCTGATCATGACTGACCTGACGATCCGCCGGGCCACCGCAGAGGACCTGCCGGCGCTAGTGGCCATGCTCGCCGACGACGCCCTGGGTGCCACCCGCGAGAGCCCCGACGACCTCACCCCGTACCGTGCCGCCTTCGCCCGCGTCGACGGCGACCCGCACCAGCACCTGGTCGCCGCCGAGCGCGCCGGCCGGACCGTCGGCACCCTGCAGCTGACCGTGATCCCCGGCATCTCCCGGAAGGGCTCCACCCGGACCGTCATCGAGGCCGTCCGCATCCACGCCGACGAGCGGGGCAGCGGCCTCGGCACCGAACTGATCCAGTGGGCGATCGAGCGTTCCCGCGAACTCGGCGCCGACCTCGTCCAGCTCACCTCCGACGCGACCCGCACCGACGCCCACCGCTTCTACGAGAAGCTCGGCTTCGTCCCGTCGCACGTCGGATTCAAGCTCCAGCTCTGAGGCCTTGAAGTTCCAAAGCCGCGGAAACGCAAAAAGACCCCCTCCCGGACGGGAGGGGGTCTTTTCGGAATAATTGTTCGGCGGCGTCCTACTCTCCCACAGGGTCCCCCCTGCAGTACCATC
>NZ_JBIUSS010000012.1:0-262735 GCF_044741445.1 Kitasatospora sp. NPDC088160
CTTCGTTCATCCAACTCGCTGGTGTCTTCTGCGGCTTGACGCCCCGTCCGACGTTTCAAACTCTAGCCGATCCCCGCTCCGAAAAGCGAATCGACTGCAATCCAATAAAACGAACACACCGAATAAGAACCAAGCCGCGACAAGACGCGACCCAGCCCGAACCAGGAAATGGTGTTTCAAAAGGATTGGCCGCCCCGGGACCGTCCGCGCCGATGCGTGTCCGGTGCTCCCTGCCGAGCGACTAGAGAACACTACCCCTGGTCGGCGTCGCGGGCAAGCCGCTGCCGGCGACGGTCCGGGTGCAGAGTGCGCGGCCGGCTTTCACGTACTCGCCGTTGGGGTGGTCGTTGCCGGTCACCCAGTGGCGGGCGGTGGCCTCGTCGCGGCCGCCGTCGCGGTGGCGGCGGAGCAGGCGCTCCTCGCGGAGGGCGTCGTCGGTGTCCACGTACCAGAGTTCACGCAGCAGGCGGCGGGCCTCCGGCCACGGGGCGTCGGTGGAGGCGAGGTAGTTGCCCTCGGTGATGACGAGGCGGGTGTGCGGGCGGACGACGTGGCGGGCGGCGACCGGTTCGTCGAGGGTACGGTCGAAGTCGGGGGCGTAGATGTCCTGGAAGCGGTCGGCGGCGATGCGGCGCAGCAGGGCGACGTAGCCGTGGGCGTCGAAGGTGGCGGGGGCGCCCTTGCGGTGGGTCAGGGCGAGGCGGTCCAGTTGGGCGGCGGACAGGTGGAAGCCGTCGAGCGGGACGTACGCGGCGCTGCCGGGGCCCTCGGCGCGTTCGATCTCGGCGACCAGGTGCCGGGCCAGGGTGGACTTGCCGGCGGCGGGCGGGCCGGCAAGTCCGAGGATCGTGCGGGCGTTGCTGCCCGGGCCCCGGAGGAAGCCGAGGGCGAGGGCGGTGAGGCGGTCCTCGTTCATGGCCGCACCCTACTCACCTCCGGCACGGGCCTCACCGCTCGGCGAGGGCGGGCACCTCCAGGGTGAGGGTGCCGGCGTCGGCGTCGAGGACGGCGGGGACGCCGAGCGGGACGGTCAGGGTGGAGGGGCAGTGGCCGAAGCCGAGTTCCCAGATGACGGGTATGCCGAGCGGGCCGAGGCGGTCGAGCATGACGTCCCGGACGCGGTCGAGCCGTCCGCAGCCGTCCCAGGAGCCGAGCGCGATGCCGGCGACCCCGTCGAACGCACCGGAGCGCAGGAACTGGGTGAGGAGCCGATCGAGCTGGTACGGCTGCTCGTGGACGTCCTCCAGGATCAGGATGCCGCCGGCGTAGGAGGGCCGGGCGGCGGGCGTGCCGCGCTCGGCCGCGAGGACGTGGAGGCAGCCGCCCGCGGTGACGCCCCGGGCGCGGCCGGGGACGAGGGTGGTGGCGGTCAGTGAGGTGAGCACGGTGGTGGCCGTGGGCTCGAAGAGGGTGCGGCGCAGGTGCTCGGCGGTCGGTCCGTCGGTGATGAAGGAGCCGGCCGCGCTCATCGGCCCGTAGAGGGTGGCGATGCCGAGCCGCTGGGCGAAGGCCTCCTGGAGGGAGGAGACGTCGCTGAAGCCGATGAACGGCTTGGGCGGGACGGCGCGCATGGCGTCCCAGTCGAGCAGGTCGACCATGCGGTGGACGCCGTAGCCGCCACGGGCGCAGATGACGGCGTCGACGGTGGGGTCGAGCCAGGCGGACTGGAGGTCGGCGGCGCGGTCGGCGTCGGTGCCGGCGAGGTAGCCGAGGGTGGGGTGGGCGTCGAGGACGTGCGGGGCGACGGTGACCCGCAGGCCCCAGGAGCGGAGGACCGCGCAGCCGTCGGTGAGCCGCTGGGAGTCGATCGGGCCGCTGGGGGCGACGACGGCGATGTGGTCGCCGGGGCGCAGGTGTGGCGGGCGGGTCAGACCCTGGCCGGGCGTGGTCGGGTGCTGGTCCATGGGCCGGGACGCCTTTCGGGGGAGGCCGGGTACGGGCGGCCTCGGCGTGGTCGAGGCCGCCCGGTGACGATATGCCCCCGTGTCGACGGGCCGATGTCCGCGAGCCGACGTCTTCGGGCCGAAGGTGCCCCGAAGGTGCGCCGGAGGTGCGGGGCGGTTCTTCAGATCGCCCCCATCACCTTCCTGACCTCGTCGAGGGTGGCGTCGGCGACGGCGTTGGCGCGTTCGGCCCCGTCGCGCAGGACCTGGCGCAGGTGGCCTCGGTCGGCGGCGAGTTCGGCGCGGCGGGCGCGCAGGGGGCGGAGGTACTCGTTGACGGAGTCGGTGACGGTGCGCTTGAGCGCGGCGGCCCCGCCGTCACCGATTTCCTCGGCGATCTCCTCGGGTGCGCGGTCCTGGCAGAGCGCGGCGAGCAGGATGAGGCCGGAGACCTCGGGCCGGTTGGCCGGGTCGTAGTCGATCCGACGGTCGGCATCGGTCCTGGCGCCGCGGATGATCCGGGCGGTCTCGTCCTCGGTCGCGCCGAGGGGGACGGAGTTGCCCCGGCTCTTGCTCATCTTGCCGCCGTCGGTGCCGAGCAGCAGCGGGGCGTCGGAGAGCAGTGCGCGGGGAGTGGGGAAGACGGCGCCGCCGTCGGCGTGCGGGTAGCGCTCGTTGAAGCGGCGGGCGATGGTGCGGGCGACTTCGAGGTGGGGCAGCTGGTCCTGGCCGACCGGCACGAGGTTCGCCTTGCAGAAGAGGATGTCGGCGGCCTGGTGGGCGGGGTAGGTGAACATCAGCCCGTTGACGGCGGACTGGCGGGAGTGCGCGATCTCGTCCTTGACGGTGGGGTTGCGGTTCAGTTCGGCGACGCTGACCAGGCTGAGGAAGGGCAGCAGCAGTTGGTTGAGGGCGGGGACGGCGCTGTGCGCGAAGATCGTGGCGCGGTCGGGGTCGAGGCCGGCCGCGAGGTAGTCGAGAACGAGGTTCTCGGTGTGCTCGGCGAGCCGGTCGGCGATGTCCCGGTCGGTGATGACCTGGTAGTCGGCGATCACGACGAACATCTCGACGCCCTGGTTCTGGAGCTGGACGCGGTTGTACAGGGTGCCGAAGTAGTGGCCGAGGTGCAGCGGTCCGGTGGGGCGGTCCCCGGTGAGGACGCGGTGGCCGGCCGGATCGGCGGTGAAGGTGGCGGTGGTCGCCACGGACGGGGTCGTCGCGGTCGTCTCGGTGGTCATCGGGTTTCTCCTCGGTACGGCGGTGGTGGCGGCCGTCCGGGGCGGGGGCCCGTTCCGTGGGAAACGCGAAAGGGCCGTCCATTCCGGACGGCCCTGGTCAAGCGGGTGGGGTGGCCGTCCCTCAGGACGGCCACCAGCACTGGCCCGCGTAGAGCTTCATGCGGTCGAGGATAGCGTCGGTGCCCGGCGGCGTGGTCGGCTTTCGGCGCTCCGGTCCTCCCGGTCCTCCCGGTCCTCTCAGTCCTCGACGACCAGCGCGGGGGTGTCCTTGCGCAACGTCTCGCCGCGGAAGAACTCCGGCCGGGCCAGCCCGTAGCAGGTCATCAGGACGGCGCCGAGCAGCAGGATGCCGACGCCGATGACGAACACCGAGCCGATGCCGAAGACGGCGCCGCTGCCGTAGTCCGGGTTCCAGGCGTCGGTGAGGGTCTGCAGGAAGACCCCGCTCAGCAGCACGCCGCCGAGCAGCGGGGCGATGCCCTTGAGGAACAGGTCGCGGGGGCCGGTGCGCAGCGAGCGGCGGAAGTACCAGACGCAGGCGAACGCGGTCAGCGCGTAGTAGAAGCAGATCATCAGGCCGAGCGCCAGGATGGTGTCCTGGACGACGTTCTCGCTGATCAGGCTCATGCCGACGTAGAAGACGGCGGTGGCGATGCCGGCCGCGACGGTGGCGTACCCGGGGGTGCGGAAGCGCGGGTGGACGGCGCCGAAGCGCGGCGGCACGGCACGGTAGGCGCTCATCGCGAGCAGGGTGCGGGCCACCGGGATAAAGGTGGTCTGGAGGCTGGCGGCGGCGCTGGCGACGACGGCCAGGAAGAGCAGGACGCTCCACGGCGAGCCGAGGACCGGGCGGGCGAGCGCGGCGAAGACGTTGTCGGAGGTCTCCGGGTTGCTGAGGCCGAAGCCGGTGGAGCCGACGCCCGCGAACATCTGGGCGGAGATCGCGACCAGCAGGTACGAGCCGACCAGGGTGACCATGGAGACCATCGCGGCGCGGCCGGGGGTCTTGGCGCTGCCGAGGGTCTCCTCGTTCATGGTGAGACAGGTGTCCCAGCCCCAGTACATGAAGATCGACAGTGACAGGCCGGCGGTGAAGGCGCTGAAGGAGCTGACCTGGAGCGGGTTGAGCCAGGAGAACGAGAAACCGATCGAGTCGGGCAGGTCGCCGGCGGCGGCCTTGCCGACGGCGATGGCCGAGAAGAGCACCAGCACGGCGAGTTGGAGGCCGACCAGGCTGTACTGGAACCACTTGGTGGCGGTCATCCCCCGGTAGCTCATCGCGGTGGCGCCGGCGATCAGCAGGACGACGGTGAGCAGGTGGACGGCCTGGTTCTGGTCGAGTTCGGCGACCCAGCTCCTGCCGGTCATCTCGCCGAGCATCAGGTAGAGGAACTCGGTCGCGACCCCGGCCAGGTTGGACAGCACGATGATGGTCGCGACGGTCAGGCCCCAGCCGGCCATCCAGCCGACCCGGGGGCCGAAGGCCTTGACCGTCCAGGTGAAGGACGTGCCGCAGTCCGGGAAGTCCTTGTTCAGCTCCTTGTAGGCGAACGCGACGAGCAGCATCGGCAGGAAGCCGGCCAGGAACACGGCGGGCATCTGGACGCCGACCGCGGTGACGGTCGGCCCGAGTGTCGCGGTCAGGCAGTAGACCGGGGCGACCGTGGAAACGCCCAGGACCACACTGCCCAGCAGGCCCACCGAGTTGCCCCGTAGACCCTTGTCCCCCGCTCCCCCAGCTGTCCCCTGGTCGGGGACTCCACCACTGATGCCACTGACCGGGGCACCCTGCGGAGCGCCGGGCGCCATTGCCCGGCCGCTGCTTCCGTGCTCTGAGAGCTGCTGATCAAACACCAGCGCACCCTAGGCGCGAGCATGGAAGGTTGAGTAGACCAACCCTTGGTGATCTAAACCACTTGCTTCGATTCGTTCTCGGTGAAGGCCGTCAAGGTGCAGCATTAACGGCGCGTTAAGCGGTGTACCTTGGTTTCAAAGGATTAGGGTCAAGAGAATTTCTCCCTTATGTCAAGGTTTGAGATGGTTCACCCCCGGCCCGGACGGGTCGCCACGTCCCCCCTCGGACGCTTCGGATAGGTTTGCCTCACCTAACCTCGATTCGAAGGAGCGTCGCGTGGCCCCCCACCCCGACGACCTGGTTCTCGTCCCCCGCACCCCCTCCCGCCGCAGGTTCCTCTCCGCCGGGATCGCCGGCGGGGCGGTCCTCGGCCTCGGCGGACTGCTCACCGCCTGCGGCAGCTCCGGCGGCTCGGGCGGCAACGGCGGCTCCGGCGGCGCGACCCCCGGCACCGGCGGCGCATCGCCCGACCAGAAGTCGGTCAAGCAGGGCGGCGACGACTACGCCACCGTGATCGAGAAGATGAAGGGCTTCGGCACCGACGCCGCCCCCGGCGTCTACCCGCGCACCGTCAAGCACGCCATGGGCGAGACCGTCATCCCCGCCAAGCCCACCCGGGTCGTGGTCCTGGACACCGGCGAACTCGACAACGTCGTCGCACTCGGCATCCAGCCGGTCGGCATCGTCTACACCGACGGCTCCAAGTCCCTGCCGTCCTACCTCAAGGACAAGGCCGGCAACCCGGCCAACGTCGGCACCATCAACAGCCTCAACCTGGAGGCCATCGCCGCGCTCAAGCCCGACCTGATCCTCGGCAGCCAGCTGCGCGCCCAGGACCAGTACGCGCAGCTTTCCAAGATCGCGCCGACCGTCTTCTCGCTGCGCCCCGGCTACCCCTGGAAGCAGAACTTCCAGCTCAACGCCAGCCCGTTCGGCCTGGAGGCCGAGGCCAAGACCCAGCTCGACGCGTACCAGGCGGCCGCCACCGCGATCGGCGCCAAGCTCGGCGACAAGCGGCCCACCATCACGCCGCTGCGCTTCATGCCCGGCCGGACCCGGCTGTACGCCGAGCTGTCCTTCATCGGCACCATCCTCACCGACGTCCCGCTGCCGCAGCCCAAGATCGAACAGGTCAAGGAACTCGCGGTGGAGGTCAGCCCGGAGCAGATCGACAAGGCCGACGCCGACTGGATCTTCTACGGCGTGTACGGCAGCCCCAGCTCCACCAACCAGGACGCGGTGCTCGGCGGCGCGCTCTGGAAGACCCTCGGCGCGGTCAAGTCCGGTCAGGCCCGGCCGGTTTCGGATGAGACCTGGTTCCTCGGGCTCGGTGTCATGGCCGCCAACGCGGTGCTCGCCGACCTCAAGGGCTTCGTCGCGCCCGGCACTTGAGTCGACACGGGGCGTAGGGGCGGGCAGTGGTCTCGCGCACACCCCCGGAACTGACTCTTGGAGCTGGTCGCGCGGTGCGGGAGGATCATCCGGACCGTCCGCCGAAGGGCCCGTGCCGATGACCTCGCTCCACTCCGCCGCAACCGACCCGTCCCTGCCCGGCCCGCCCGGGGGCAGCGCCGGATCCGCGCCCCCGCACGCTGCGCGCTGCTCCATCGCGACGGCCGCCGAGACCGGCCCGGCCGGCGCTCCGGGCGCCGCCCCGTCCGGCACGGCCGGTGGGCCGCGCCAGGCGGGCGGCTCACGCCACGACTCGGTTCCGCAGCCGCGCGGACGGGAGGACGGCGCGGGGAACGGCGGACCCGCAGCGGGGGGCGAGGCGGCTGCGGACGATCCGACCACCTCACGGCTGCGGGCGGCGCTCGCCGACCGGCTGCGGGCCGCCCGCGCCCAAGGCCGCTCGGTCGCCGACCTGGCGGCCGCGTGCCGGCGACCGGCCACGGAGGTCCGGGCGCTGCTCGGCGAGAGCGCCGAGGACGGCGAGGACGAGGACGGGGACGGGGACAGCGGGGTCCGTGAGGGCGGCGCGGGCGTTCAGCACCGTGAAGACGTTCCGGGCGGCGAGGCCGAGGCCGTGGGCGGGCGGGCCGGGACCGGGGCAGGCCGGTTCGGTCGACCGGCCGTCGCGCCCGAGGGCGACCGGGCCGTGCCCGTGCTGCGCGCGGCGCGCGAGGAACTCCGGGCCGCCGGATCCCGGCGCCCCGCGCCCTCGCGCCGACTGCGCCGGATGCACCCGCAGGCCGACGCGACCGGGCAGGGGGCGGCCGCACGGGAGACGGCCGCGACCTCCGCTGCTCTCCCGGCCGAGGTCCGGGCGGCAGCCGCACCCGGTTCGGGTGCACCCATCGGAGGCACCGGGGCTGTGACAGCGCCATCGGCCGCCGGCCCCGAGGCGGCGCGGGCCGAGACACCGCTCGGCATCCTGATCGGCGGCAGCCCGAACCAGCCCGAGGCCGTCGGCCGCCCGGAGGAGCGGGCGCCGATCCGGGTGACGGCGGAACCGGTCCGGATCGGCCGCGGCACCAGCCTGATCGTGCTGCCCTCCTGGCGCCCCGCCATCGCCGTCTCGGTGCCGACCGAGCAACTGCTGTCCGCCACCGGGCTCGCCTTCGAGCAGCTGACCGACGCGCAGCTGACCGTGCTGATGAACCCCTGCGCGCTGCACGACCGGGAGCTGGACCTGCACGGCTGGGAATCCGGCCCGGGCGGGCGGGCACGACGCGGCGGGCGCCCGTAGGGGCGTGTGGTCGTAGCAGCGCGCGGGCAGGGCCCGTCGGCAACGGTCGCAGCAGCGCGCGTTCAGGGGCCGCCGGCAACGACCAGGGGACGGCAGCCGGGAGATCGCGGTCGGCCGCGCGTCGGGGAGCGGTCAGCGGGCGGCCGTCAGCGGCTGGCCGGGGCGTTCGGGATGAAGCCGAGGTCGACGGGTACCGGGGGGCGCCCGTCGACGGCCCAGCCCTCGCGGACGGCGGTCAGCAACTCCGGCAGCCGGGGCGGCCAGAGCGCGTCGGCGTTCTCGTCCGCCAGGTCGGCCGGGGTCCACCAGCGCCAGTCGAGGATCCGGTCCTCGGCATGCACCGCGCTGACATCACCGACCGGACCGCGGTGCGGTCCGCCCGTGAGGTAGATGTGCTCGTGCTGACGGACCGGGGTGCCGTGCCAGGTGAAGTCGTGTTCCCAGGTGCAGAGCAGCGGGCCCGGTTCGAGGTCGCTCCAGCCCGTCTCCTCCCAGAGTTCGCGCCGGGCGCCGGTCCACGGGGTCTCGCCGGGCTCCAGCCCGCCGCCCGGCATGGTCCAGTGGACGCCGACCTCGTCGTTGTCCGAACGGAGCAGGAAGACCGAGCCGTCCTCGTCCAGGACCACCGTGCGAGCCGCCTGCCGGGGGACACGCCTACGGAGTCTCAGCAGATTTCGCATCGGATCACTCTCCCAGCACCCGGCCGGGCCGTCGAGCGGGTTTGACGCGCCGAAAGCCGCCGACGCCGCCCCGCCCGGGCCTTACCCTGACGGCCATGCCCGTACCCGCGATCCTCTTCCCCGCCGACCCGCTCAACCCGCGCCGGCCCGACCCGCACTTCGCCTGGGAGGCCAGGCTGCTGCGGGAGTTGGGCGGCGAGCACCACCTGGTCGACCACGACGCGCTGCTCACCGGGCACGCCGAGCAGGCGGTCCGACGGGTGCCGCAGGACCGGGGTCCGCTCTGGTACCGGGGCTGGATGCTTCCGTCCGCCCGCTACGCCGGCTTCGCCGCCGCGCTCGCCGCGCGCGGCTGCGCCCTGCTGACCAGCCCGGCCGGCTACGCGACGGCACACGAACTGCCGGGCTGGTACGGCGTGTTCGAGGGGGCGACCCCGCCCAGCACGTGGATCCCCGCCGCCGCTGCCGCGGTGCCCGGGCCGGAAGAGCTGGCGGCCGCCGCGGCCCGGCTCGGCGGGAGCGGGCCGGCGATCGTCAAGGACTACGTGAAGTCGCGCAAGCACGAGTGGCACGAGGCCTGCTACGTACCCGAGTTGGCCGATCTGGCGAGCGTCGGACGCGTGGTGGCGCGGTTCGTCGAGCTCCAGGGCGAGTTCCTGACCGGCGGGGTGGTGCTGCGGCGGTACGAGGAGTTCGAGCCGCTGGCCGACGGGCCGGGCGGCAGCTCGGGTGACGACTCGGGCGAAGGATCGGGCAGAGGGCCGGATGGAGGGTCGGGCCGTGGGAGCGGGCGGGCCGTGGAGGCGCGGGTGTGGTGGCTGGACGGCGAACCCGTCCTGGTAGGACCGCACCCCGACGCGCCTCACCACGATGTCGAACCCGACCTCACCGGCGTCCACCCCCTGGTCCGGATGCTCGGCTGCCGCTTCGTCACCACCGACCTCGCCAGCCGGGCCGACGGCTCCGGCTGGCGCGTGGTCGAGGTCGGCGACGGACAGGTCAGCGACCTGCCGCGCGGGATCGACGCCACCGGCCTGCTGGCCTCGCTGATCGCCGCCTGACGATCAGCCTGACAGGCCGCCGGCGACGGTCCGCCAGACTGATCGCGGGCAGTCGGCTACCCGGCGGCGACGGCCTCGACCGCCGGGTGGCCGTCCGCGATGAACGCCTGCCAGAGCCGGGCGTACGTGCCGCCCCGGGCGAGCAGCTCGGTGTGCGTGCCGTCCTCGACCACCCGGCCGTGGTCCAGCACGACGACCCGGTCTGCGCGCTCGGCGGTGGTCAGCCGGTGGGCGATGACCAGCGTGGTGCGGCCGCCGCTGAGGCGGTCCGCGGCCTGGTTGACCGCCGCCTCGGTGGCCAGGTCGAGCGCCGCGGTCGCCTCGTCGAGCAGCAGGACGTCCGGATCGACCAGCTCGGCCCGGGCCAGCGCGATCAACTGCCGCTGGCCGGCCGAGAGGTTGCGGCCGCGACCCGCGACCTCGTGGTCGTAGCCGCCGGACAGCCGGACGATCATGTCGTGCGCGCCGACCGCCCGGGCCGCCGCCTCCACCTCGGCCGGCGAGGCGTCGGGCCGGCCGTACGCGATCGCCTCGCGCACCGTGCCCGCGAACAGGTACGCCTCCTGCGGCACCACGCCCAGCCGGTGGCGGTACTGCGCCAGGTCGAAGCGGGTGAGGTCGACCCCGTCCACCCGCACGGTGCCCTCCGTCGCGTCGTAGAACCGGGCGACCAGCTTCACCAGCGTCGACTTGCCGGCGCCGGTCTCGCCCACCAGCGCCACCGTCTGCCCGGCCGGAATGTGCAGGTCCACACCGGTCAGCACCCTCGGGGCGCCGTCCGCACCACCGTTGTAGGCGAAGCCGACGCCCTCGAAGGAGATCTCGCCGCGCAGCCCCTCGGGCACCGGCACGGGGTCGGCCGCCTCGGCCGTGGCGGTCGGGGTGCGCAGCAGCTCCCGGATCCGGCCGAGACCCACCGAAGCCTGCTGGTAGCCGTCGAACACCTGGGACAGCTGATTGACCGGTGCGAAGAACAGATCGATGTACAGCAGGTACGCGACCAGCGCGCCGACCGTCAGCGTCCCGGCGTCGACCCGGGCCGCGCCCACGATCAGCACCAGCGCGGCGGCCACGCTGGAGAGGAACTGGACGAACGGGAAGTACAGCGAGATGTACAGCTGCGCGCGCACCCGGGCCTCGCGATAGGCGACGCCCCGGGCGACGAAGCGGTCCGTGTTGGTGTCCAAGCGGCGGAAGGCCTGGACGATCCGCATGCCCGCCACGTTCTCCTGGAGGTCGGCGTTGACGGTGCTGATGAGGTCCCGGGACAACTCGTACTGATCCCTGGACTTCCGACGGAACACCAGCGTCGCGATCACCAGCAGGGGCAGCACCGCGAAGACCACCAGGGCCAGGCCGGCGTCGATGATCAGCAGCGCGGCGAAGATCCCGCCGAAGGTCAGCAGGCTGACCACGGCGGTGACCACGCCGGTCTGCAGGAAGGACGTCAGCGAGTCCAGGTCGGTGGTCATCCGGGTCATGATCCGACCGGACAGCTCGCGCTCGTAGTAGTCCAGGCCGAGCCGGTTGAGGTGGGCGAAGATCTTGAGGCGGAGCAGGTAGAGCACCCGCTCACCGGTCCGGCCGCTGACCCGGTTCTCGGCGCTCTGCACCAACCAGTCCAGCAGCACCACCACCAGCGCGGCGAGCGCGGCCACGGCGACCCCGGACATCAGGGCCTTGCTGACTCCCTGGTCGATGCCGTGCCGGATCAGCACCGGCAGCACCAGGCCGGAGGCCGCGTCGAGCGCGACGAGCAGCAGGGCCAAGGCGAGCGGGACGCGGAAGGGGCGCAGCAGGCGGCGGAGGGTGAAGTCCGGGTCACCGGCCTCGGCCTCGGCGCGCGGGACCGCCGGGGAGTCGGCGGCCGGCGGGAGGGCCGCGACCTTGGCCAGCAGGTCAGGGTCGGCGGTGCGGGCCGCCTTGACCAGGGCGGGGGTGGGGAGGTCGGGGGTGGCCGGGGCGGGGGTCTGCGTGGCGACGGGTTCCGGGGTGGGGGGCGAGGCCGGCGTGGGGGTCGGTTCGTGGACAGGCTCGGGGGTGGACCACGCCTCGGTCTGCTCAGCGGCCGGCTGCTCGGGGGCCTGCTGCTCGGGGGCCTGCTGCCCAGCAGGCTGCTCGGGGGTCTGCGGAGAGGCCTGCTCGACGGTCCGCGCGGAGGTCTGCTCGACGGTCTGCGGGGCCTCGGACGACCGGGGTGTGCGGCCGGCCTCGGGGTCGGTGATCAGAGCCCGGTACTGGGGACATCGGGCGTCGAGTTCCTCGTGCGTGCCGATGTCCAGCAGCCGGCCGTGATCCAGGACGGCTATCCGGTCGGCGAGCTGCAGGGTCGAACGGCGGTGGGCGATCAGCAGCGTGGTGCGGCCGGTCATCACCGAGCGCAGCGCGTCGTGGATCTCCGCCTCGACCTGCGGGTCCACTGCCGAGGTGGCATCGTCCAGCAGCAGGATCCGGGGGTCGGTGAGGATCGCCCGGGCCAGCGCGATCCGCTGGCGCTGGCCTCCGGAGAGGGTCAGGCCCTGCTCGCCGACCTTGGTCTCGTAGCCGTCGGGCAGCGCGCGGACGAACTCGTCGGCCTGGGCGGCCCGCGCGGCCGCCACCACCTGCTCGTCCGTGGCGTCCGGACGGCCGTAGGCGATGTTGGTGCGGACCGACTCGGAGAACAGGAAGCTCTCCTCGGGGACGATGCCGACCGCCGACCGGACCGAGTCGAGGGTGAGGTCGCGCAGGTCGTGGCCGTAGAGGCGGACGGCGCCGGCCGCCGGGTCGTAGAAGCGCGGCACCAGCTGCGCCACCGTCGACTTGCCGGAGCCGGAAGCCCCGACCAGGGCGAGGGTCTCGCCGGGGGCCAGCTTCAGGCTGAGGCCGTGCAGGACGGGGGCGGGGTGCTCGGGGTCGTAGCGGAACTCGACCTGGTCGAACTCCAGGGCGACATCAGAGGTTCGGGGGCCTGTGGTGGCGCGGGTGTCTGCGGTGGCGCGGGGGCCTGCGGCGCTGCCTTCGCGGACGCCGGTGGCGGCGCCTTCGCGGGTGCCGTCCCCGGTGAGGTCCAGGGTGAGCGCGTCCGGGCGCTCCTGGACCAGCGGGCGCTCGTCGATCAGCTGGAGGACGCGCTCCACACCGGCCCGGGCCTGCTGGCCGACCGTGATGACCATGGTGAGCATCCGCACCGGCCCGGTCATCTGCGCGACGTAGGTGGAGAAGGCGACGAAGGTCCCGAGCGACACCTGGCCGTCGACGGCCAGCCAGCCGCCGAAGGCCAGCACCGCGACCTGCGCGAGCGCCGGGATGGCCTGCATCGCCGGGTTGTAGCGGGCGTTGAGCCGGATCGACCGGAGCCGGGCGGCGAACAGGTGACGGGAGGCCCGCTCCAGCTTGTCCAGCTCCTGCGCCTCCTGACCGAAGCCCTTGACCACCCGGACGCCGCCGATCGCGCCGTCCACCACGCCCGCGACCGCGGCCGCCTCCTGCTGGGCGGCCCAGGTGGCGGGGAAGAGGCGCTTGCGGCTGAGGACGGTGATCCACCACAGCGCGGGGGCCATCACCAGGGCTATCAAGGTGAGCGGCGGGGAGAGCCAGACCATCACGGCCAGCGACATGACGAACATCACCAGGTAACCGGTCATCATCGGCAGCATCGAGAGCAGGCCGTTGATCAGCTGGAGGTCGGAGGTCGCGCGCCCGACCACCTGGCCGGTGTCCAGCCGGTCCTGGCGGTGGCCGTCGAGCCGGCCGAGCGAGCGGAACAGGTCGCTGCGCATGTCGTGCTGGACGTCCAGGGCGAGCTGACCGCCGTAGTAGCGGCGGACCTGGGTGCAACCGAAGACGACGACGGCGGCGAGCAGCAGCACCACCGCCCAGGGGACCAGCGAGCGGGTGTGCGCGGTGATGACGTCGTCGATGATCACCTTGGTGACCAGCGGCACCAGCGAGGTGACGGCCATGCCGACGAGCGAGGCGCCGAAGGCGAGCAGCACGCTGCGGCGGGACCGCCAGCAGTAGCCGACCAGGCGGCGCAGCCAGCCGACGGCCTGCGGGTGGTCGCCGTCCGGCTGCGGGTGGTCGCCGTCCAGCTGCGGGCTCGCGCCGGGGTCCGGTGAGCCGCTCGGGGATTGCTCCACCGTGGATCCGTGAGTCTCAGGCATATTTAGGGATGCTAACCATTTCGTCGGGTGGCCGCCATGGCGTTTCCGGCCCGGATGGGGCCGGAGCGGACCGGGCGGCCCACATCGTCCGGTCCGGCGGACTGGCCAACAGCCTGCGGCCTGCGGTGATTCCCGGCCGAACGCGTCCCGGCCGAACGCACACACGGCCCGCCGACCCCGCCCGCCTCCAGGGTCGCCTGACTCCAGGGTCGCGGACGACCCGCCGAAGGCCCAGCGGCCAGGGGCGGGCGGGCGCCATCCTTTGGTCCTAGACCTCCGGTGGCCGTACGCCTCCGGCCCCGGAGCCGGACCGCCGACCCTTGGGCCCGGACCGCCGGGCAGGCCCTCCGGGGGCGCAGGGCTCAGGCCTGCGCGGACACCGACTCCGCCGCCGCCGCGAAGGCGCCGTGGGCGAGGGCGTGCAGCAGGACGGCCATGCCGTCGCGCTGGAGGCCGGAGCGCTCGTCCTGGGCGGGGCCCGGGCCGAGGCTGTGCGGGGTCGAGTTGATCAGGCCGAAGACGGCGTGGACGGCGGCCCTGGCCACCGGTTCGGCGGCGGGGCCCGTCAGCTGCGGATAGGCCTGCCGGACCACGTCCACCCACAGCTCGACGTAGCCGCGCTGGAGCCGGCGGACGGTGCGGCGGTCCTCCTCCTTGAGGTTCAGCAGCTCGCGGTCGTGGAGGGTGATCAGGTCGCGGTCGTCGAGGGCGAAGTCGACGTGGCCGCCGATCAGCGCGTCCAGCGCGGCGGCCGGACCGTCACCGCCGCCCGCCCGGCGCCGCCCCTCCTCCAGCAGGCGCTCGCTGATGCCGATCAGCAGATCGGCGAGCATCGCGTCCTTTCCGGCGAAGTGGCGGTAGAGCCCGGGGCCGCTGATGCCGACGGCCTTGCCGATCTCGTCCACACCCACCCCGAGGAAACCCCGGGCCGCGAAGAGTCGCGCGGCCTCCCGACGGATCTGGTCGCGGCGTGGGAGCGCGGAGGCTGCGGGGACGTTCGGCATGCTGCCCATCGTAGACAGTGGGGTTATCGGCCGTTAACCTGGGCGCGTAAGTTAACGTTAATTAACGTGGGGTCCACGGGCGCACCGCATTCGGCCGCCCACCTGGTGCCGAGGGCAAGGGAGCTCTTGGGAATGGTCATCTCAACCGCCGGTGTACCCACCGGCGTCCATGGCAGCGCAGCGGCCGGCACCACGGCGGCGCCGGGTGCCGTACCGCCGGGAGCCGCTGCTCCCGCGCCCCGGCTCGGCACCGCGGTCGACCCGGGCTCCACCACCTACCGGGCCAACACCGAGGCACACCGGGCCCTCGTCGCCGAGCTGCGCGAGAAGCTCGACGCGGCGGCCCTCGGCGGCGGCGCCAGGGCCCGCGCCCGGCACACGGCGCGCGGCAAGCTGCTCCCCCGCGACCGGGTGGACACCCTGCTCGACCCGGCCTCGCCCTTCCTGGAACTGGCCCCGCTGGCCGCCGACGGGATGTACGACGGGGCGGCGCCCGCGGCCGGGGTGATCGCGGGCATCGGCCGGGTCGCCGGACGCGAGGTGGTGGTGGTCGCCAACGACGCCACCGTCAAGGGCGGCACCTACTACCCGATGACCGTGAAGAAGCACCTGCGCGCCCAGGAGGTCGCGCTGGAGAACCGGCTGCCCTGTGTCTACCTGGTGGACTCCGGCGGCGCCTTCCTCCCCATGCAGGACGAGGTCTTCCCGGACCGCGACCACTTCGGCCGGATCTTCTACAACCAGGCCAGGCTCTCCGCCGCGGGCATCCCGCAGATCGCCGCCGTGCTCGGCTCCTGCACCGCCGGCGGGGCGTACGTCCCGGCGATGAGCGACCAGGCCGTGATCGTCCGCAACCAGGGCACTATCTTCCTGGGCGGGCCGCCGCTGGTGAAGGCCGCCACCGGAGAGGTGGTCACCGCCGAGGAACTGGGCGGTGGTGACCTGCACTCCCGCACCTCGGGGGTGACGGACCACCTGGCCGAGGACGACGCCCACGCCCTCTCCATCGTCCGCACGATCGTGGCCGGGCTCGGCCCGCGCTCGGCCAGGCCGTGGCCGCTCACCCCGGTCGAGCCGCCGGCCGTGGACCCGGTCGGCCTGTACGGGGCCGTCCCGGTCGACCCGCGCACGCCCTACGACGTGCGCGAGGTGATCGCCCGGCTGGTCGACGGCAGCCGGTTCGCCGAGTTCAAGGCCGAGTACGGCGCGACCCTGGTCACCGGATTCGCCCGGATCCACGGCCACCCCGTCGGCATCGTCGCCAACAACGGCGTGCTGTTCTCCGAGTCGGCCCTCAAGGGCGCCCACTTCATCGAGTTGTGCGACCAGCGCGGCATCCCCCTCCTCTTCCTACAGAACATCACCGGGTTCATGGTCGGCCGGCAGTACGAGGCGGGCGGCATCGCCAAGCACGGCGCCAAGATGGTCAACGCCGTCGCCAGCACCCGCGTCCCGAAGCTGACCGTGGTGATCGGCGGCTCGTACGGAGCCGGCAACTACTCGATGTGCGGCCGGGCCTATTCACCTCGCTTCCTGTGGATGTGGCCGGGCTCGAAGATCTCCGTGATGGGCGGCGAGCAGGCGGCGTCCGTCCTCGCCACCGTCCGCCGCGACCAACTGGAGGCCCACGGCGAGCAGTGGCCGGCCGAGGCGGAGGAGGAGTTCAAGCGCCCCGTCCGCGAGCAGTACGAGCGCCAGGGCAACGCCTACTACGCCACCGCCCGCCTCTGGGATGACGGCGTGATCGACCCGATGGACACCCGCACCGTCGTCGGCCTCGCCCTCACCGCCTGCGCCAACGCCCCGCTTCCGCCGCCCGGCCCGTACGGGGTCTTCCGGATGTGACCCCGCCCCGGCGGGTGTGACCCGCCCCTCCCACGCGACCTCTCCTCTCCTGTCGGTGTGACCCCGCTCCTGCGGGCGTGACTCCCGCGGCGCCGGCGCACCGCCCGGGCCGGCGCCCTCCCCTCCCCGCCGCCACTCCGCCGCCACCTCCTTCGTACGGCTCCCCTCGACCCGGAGGAACGCCTCCCATGTTCGACACAGTTCTGGTCGCCAACCGCGGCGAGATCGCCCTCCGGGTGATCCGCACCCTGCGGCGGCTCGGCGTGCGCTCGGTCGCCGTGTTCAGCGACGCCGACGCCGACGCGCCGCACGTCCGCGAGGCCGACATCGCCGTCCGGCTCGGCCCCGCCGACCGCAGCGACAGCTCGGCGGCCGAGACCTACCTGCGCACCGACCAGATCCTCGCCGCCGCCCGCCGCACCGGGGCCCAGGCCGTGCACCCCGGTTACGGCTTCCTCGCCGAGAACGCCGGCTTCGCCCGCGCCTGCGCCGACGCCGGCCTCGTCTTCATCGGACCTCCTCCCGGTGCGGTCGAGCTGATGGGTGACAAGATCAACGCCAAGGAAGCCGTCCGAACCGCCGGCGTTCCGGTGGTCCCCGGCAGCCAGGCCACCGCGCCCACCGACGGGGAACTCCTCGCCGCCGCCGAGGAGATCGGCTACCCCGTCCTGCTCAAGCCGTCCGCCGGAGGCGGCGGCAAGGGTATGCGCCTCGTGCGGGACCGCGCCGACCTGCCCACCGAGATCGCCGCCGCCCGCCGCGTCGCCCGGACCGCCTTCGGCGACGACACCCTGCTGCTGGAACGCTGGGTCGACCGGCCGCGCCACATCGAGGTGCAGGTGCTCGCCGACGCCCACGGCACCACCGTCCACCTCGGCGAGCGCGAATGCAGCCTCCAGCGCCGCCATCAGAAACTGATCGAAGAAGCCCCCTCCGTTCTGCTCAATGCCGAGACCCGCGCCGCGATGGGCGCCGCGGCCGTCCGCGCCGCGGAGTCCTGCGGCTACACCGGGGCCGGCACCGTGGAATTCATCGTTCCCGGCATCGACCCGGACTCCTCCGCCACCGCCTCCACCGAGGGGGTACGGGACTTCTTCTTCATGGAGATGAACACCCGCCTCCAGGTCGAACACCCCGTCACCGAACTCGCCGTCGCCGTCGGCGACGATTCAGCCCGACTCGACCTGGTCGAGTGGCAGCTGCGGATCGCCTCGGGCGAACGGCTCTCCTTCGATCAGTCCGACATCTCCTTCCTGGGCCACGCCATCGAGGCCCGGATCTGCGCCGAGGACCCGGAACGGGACTTCCTGCCCACCGGCGGCCGCATCCTCGTCCTGGACGAGCCCCAGGGCGAGGGCGTGCGCGTCGACTCCGGAGTCGCCCCCGGATCCGTCGTCACCAGCGCCTACGACCCGATGCTCGCCAAGGTCATCGCGTACGGGCCCGACCGCCCGACCGCGCTGCGCCGGCTCCGCGCCGCACTGGCCGACACCCGCATCCTCGGCGTCACCACCAACACCGGCTTCCTGCGACGGCTGCTCGCACACCCCGAGGTCGTAGCCGGCCGACTGGACACCGGCCTGGTGGAACAGACGGCCCAACAGCAGCCCGCCCTGCTCGCCTCGCCGTACTCCCCGGCGAACGCGCCGAGCGACGCGAACGAGACTGGCGAGGCCGACAAGGCCAACGAGGCCGATGGCACGCACGAGGCCGATGCCACAACTGCCGACCCGCTGACGGCCGAGACGCCACCACCTGCCCACCTCCTCTACTACGCGGCCGCGCTGGCGCGGCACCTGGACCTCACCCCGGCCGCCGACCCCGGCGGCTGGACCGACCCCTTCTCCCTTCCCTCCGGCTGGCGCCTGAGCGGCACCCCCGCCTGGACCACCCACCGACTCCGTACCCCCGGCCAGGATCCGGTTTCGGTGCGCATCCGTTCGATCACTGCGGGCAACGTAGCCGATGCCACTGACAATCCCGCCGAGCTCACCCGCGAGGTCGAGCTCCGGCTCGGCGCCGGGCCCGTCCACCGTGCCCGCGCGACCCGGACCGCCGACCGGCTGCACCTGACCGTCGACGGTCTGCAGACCACGTTCGCGCTGGCCACCGACGCCGCTCCCGGCCTCGCCGCCGGCCCGGTGACCTGGCTCGGCGTCGAGGGCGACGCCTGGTCGCTGCACGCCCACGACCCGGTGGGCGAGCGCGCCGCCGGAACCGCCGCCCACCACGGCGCCCTGACCGCCCCGATGCCCGGGACCGTCACCGTCGTCAAGACCACGACGGGCGAGACGGTCCGCAAGGGCCAGCCCCTGCTCGTGCTGGAGGCCATGAAGATGGAACACGTGATCGCCGCCCCGCACGACGGTGTCGTGGCCGAGCTGCGGGCCACCGCCGGCGCCACCGTCGCGATGGAGGAACTGCTGGTCGTGGTCGCCCCGGCCGGGGACGGCGCCGACGAGCAGGGCGCCCCCGCGACCGCCGGGGTGCGGTCATGACCGCACCCGCCCGCGAGCCCGACGCGCTGGACCTGGGCCTGCCCGACCCCGTCCGCGCCCCCGGCCTGCCCGAGGAGGTCCGGATCCACGAGGTCGGACCGCGCGACGGGCTGCAGAACGAGGGCTCCCTGGTGCCCGTGGAGGTCAAGGCGGAGTTCATCGCCCGGCTCGCGGCCGCCGGGCTGCGCACCGTCGAGGCCACCAGCTTCGTCCACCCGAAATGGGTCCCTCAGCTGGCCGACGCCGAGGAGCTGATGCCCCGGCTCACCGACCTGCCGGAGCGCCACCCCGGCCTTCGGCTGCCGGTACTGGTGCCCAACGAACGCGGCCTCGACCGGGCGCTCGCCCACCACGCCACCGACGTCGCGGTGTTCGCCAGCGCCACCGAGACCTTCGCCCGCCGCAACCTCAACCGCTCGGCGGACGAGGCGATGGCCATGTTCCGCCCGGTCGTGGCGCGGGCGACCGAGGCCGGGCTGGCGGTCCGCGGCTACCTCTCGATGTGCTTCGGAGACCCCTGGGAGGGTCCGGTCCCGGTCTCCCAGGTGGTCGCGTACGGCGTGCGGCTGCTGGAGATGGGCTGCTCGGAGCTGAGCCTCGGCGACACCATCGGCGTGGCCACCCCCGGGCAGGTCGGCGCCCTGCTGGCCGGCTTCGCGCGGGCCGGGGTGCCGGCCGACCGGCTCGCCGTGCACTTCCACGACACCTACGGCCAGGCACTCAGCAACACCCTGGCGGCCCTGCGCGAGGGGGTCACCACGGTGGACGCGTCGGCGGGCGGCCTCGGCGGCTGCCCGTACGCGAAGAGCGCCACCGGCAACCTGGCCACCGAGGACCTGGTGTGGATGCTGCACGGGCTCGGCATCCGGACCGGGGTCGACCTGCGCGCGCTGGTCGCCACCAGCGGGTGGATGGCCGAGCGGCTCGGCCGTCCGAGCCCGTCCCGCACCGTCCAGGCGCTGCTCGGCGCCGCCCGGGGCTGACCCCGCCCCACCACCGCTCCCCGGTGCCGGCCGCGCGGAATCCCGGCCGCGGCCGGCACCGGGCACCACGTTCATCGCCCAACCACACCGTGCGACCGTCACACCGTCAGACGGGCGCCGGTCGTCCCGCTCACGCCCGCGGCCACCCCGGCCGGGCTCCAGGAGGATCACCGTGTTCGACCACCGGCTCAGCAGCGAGTACGAGGAACTGCGACGCACCGTCGCCGAGTTCGCCCAGGACGTGGTGGCGCCGAAGATCGGCGGGTTCTACGAGCGGGAGGAGTTCCCCTACGAGATCGTCCGCGAGATGGGGCGCATGGGCCTGTTCGGCCTGCCCTTCCCGGAGGAGTACGGCGGCATGGGCGGCGACTACTTCGCGCTGGGCATCGCCCTGGAGGAACTCGCCCGGGTCGACTCCTCGGTGGCGATCACCCTGGAGGCGGCCGTCTCGCTCGGCGCGATGCCGATCCACCGGTTCGGGACGGAGGAGCAGAAGCGCGAGTGGCTGCCCCGGCTGACCTCCGGCGAACTCCTCGGCGCCTTCGGTCTGACCGAGCCCGAGGGCGGCTCGGACGCCGGCGCGACCCGCACGACCGCGCGGTACGACGAGACCACCGACGAGTGGGTCATCAACGGCACCAAGTGCTTCATCACCAACTCCGGCACGGACATCACCGGTCTGGTCACCGTCACCGCACTCACGGAACCGATCGCTCGTTCGAGTGAAGAAGGCGAATTCCGCTCGCCAACGCGCGAAATCTCTTCCATTATCGTGCCCACCGGGACCCCGGGGTTCCAGGTATCGAAGAAGTACTCGAAGGTCGGGTGGAACGCATCCGACACCCGCGAACTGTCCTTTACCGACTGCCGCGTTCCCGCGGCCAACCTGCTGGGCGAGCGTGGCCGAGGCTACGCCCAGTTCCTGCGGATCCTCGACGAGGGCCGCATCGCGATCGCGGCCCTGGCCACCGGCCTGGCCCAGGGATGCGTCGACGAGTCCGTCAAGTACGCCGGCACACGCCGGGCCTTCGGTCGGCCGATCGGCGCCAACCAGGCCATCCAGTTCAAGCTCGCCGACATGGAGCTGCGCGCCCACACCTCTCGCCTGGCCTGGCGGGACGCCGCCTCCCGGCTGCTGCACGGCGAACCGTTCAAGAAGGAGGCCGCGATCGCGAAGCTGTACTCGTCCGAGGCCGCCGTCGACAACGCCCGCGAGGCGACCCAGATCCACGGCGGGTACGGCTTCATGAACGAGTTCCCGGTCGCCCGCTTCTGGCGCGACTGCAAGATCCTGGAAATCGGGGAGGGCACATCGGAGGTTCAGCGCATGCTCATCGCCCGGGAGATCGGCGCCGGGTTCTGATCCGGCCCCACCGGAGCAACTACCCGCTCCTCAGGCGACATTGAGGAGCCCCCGACGCAGAGGAGCGGGCCTACGTCGGCGGGGCGGTCGACGCCAGTAGCGGCCGACACCATCGGCCGACAACGGAGAGACGCCTCCGGGGGCGCGGACACGCCACGCCCGACGGAGCGTCAGGGGATCACGATCACGGGGCGGTTGGCCCGCCGCGCCAGCCGCCCGGAGACCGAGCCGAAGATCTTGCCGAGCAGGCCGTGCGTCGTGCCGACGACGATCGCGTCGGCGGCGTACTCGCGGCCGACCTCCTCGATCTCGTGGCAGATGTCGCCGCCCCGCTCGATCAGGATCCACGGCACCCCGGTGAGGAAGTCCGCGCAGGCGAGCTCCAAGCCCAGGACCTCGGTCCGGTGGTCGGGGAGGTCGACGAAGACGGGAGGTTCACAGCCTGCCCAGACAGTGGCGGGCAGGCGGTTGGCGACGTGCACGATCACCAGGCCGCACTGCGAACGGCGTGCCATGCCCACCGCGTACGCGAGGGCGCGCTCGCTCGACAGGGAGCCGTCGAAGCCGACGACCACGCCGTGCTGGAAGACCGGGTCGAGGGAGCGTGCGGACGCGTCCCGGGCCGTCGACTCGGTGTGCGCGCCGGGCAGGCCGGACGCCTCCGGGCGCTCGGCGCCCGGGCCCAGGCGGCCCGTCACCGGAGAACCTGCGGGGTCGGCCGGGTGCCCGCCACGCCGCTGGCGAGGCCCTGGACGGTCGTGCCGGGCGAGGCCGCCCCGTCGGACCAGGCCGCACAGAGCGCGCACGAGGCCCCGGGGAGCGCCCGGCTCCAGGCCTGCTTCCTCGGCGCCCGGGATGAGATCGGCGGTACCAGCGACGCCCGAGGTGCCAGCCGGTTCGTCAGCTTCGTCGGCTCGCTGGGCGGCGGCGTCGCCAACCCGCTCACCGACAACCCGCTCGCCGACGTGCTCGTCGACACGATCATCAGCCCGCCCGCCCCCACGCTCACCCCCGTGCTCGTCGGCCGGTACGCAGCACGGCTCGTCGGCCTGGGCGTCGACCTGGCCATCGGCCTGCCTGCTGGCGGGCAGACGACCCGATGCATCGGCGTGGCCGTCGGCTGGAGCGAGGTCCGCGCGGCCGCCGTCGTCCCCGGTGTCCGCGCCCGCGTTGCGGGGCGCGTCCGGCTCCACCGGTCGGAAGGACTCAAAACCAGCCATGGCTCACGGCTCTTCATGGGAGAGGGGCCGACAGGAGAGGACAACGCCGCCCGGGCAGCAGGCCCGCCCACGGGATGACGTCGGTCTGCGCCGCGCAGCACCGTATGTGACCTGTTCCTTTCAGAGTACGACGGGTGTGAGGCCCAGCCCAGCGGTGAGGCCTCGGAGCGGCATTGTTCCCGCGAAAGGAGGATGCGCCCGCCGTCGGCAGTGCGCCCTGCCCGCAGGCCACGCGCCCCCTCCAGAAAGGAGGTTCCCTGGAGCTTGACTGAGCGGACCGGGCGACGCAACAGGCCTGCCGGACACCGTGACCGGACTGTCATGGATCGGCGACGATCCGTTGCGACACGTCGCGAACCGTCACGTCCCGCCAGCCTCAGCCGGCCCGCCCGGACCCACCCGTACGCCAGGTTCTGGAACCCGTTTCAGCCACTACGTACGGCTTCGCGACGCGGTCTGGCATTTGCCAGGTGCATAGGCGCGGCCGCTGGCACCATGCTCGGCATGCCCCTGCTCCTGTTCGACCTCGACAACACGCTGCTCCCCAGGGACGCCGCTTTCCGGGCCTGGGCTCAGGATTTCCTGTCCGAGCGCGACCTGCCGCCCGGAGACCTCGACTGGTTCGTCACCCTCGACGGCGGCGGCTACGTGCCGCGCAGCACCGTACTGTCCGCCGTCCGGCGCCGCTACGGGTTGGACGTCTCCGTCGAGTTCCTGCTCGCCCACTACCGACGCGGCATCAACTCCCATATCCACTGCCCGCCCGGACACGTCGACGCGCTGCGGGCGGCACGGGCGGCCGGGTGGACGCTCGGCATCGTCAGCAACGGCGGCACCCGGCCGCAGTTGGAGAAGATCCGGCTGACCGGGCTGGGGCCGTTGGTCGACGGCTGGGTCATCTCCGAGGAGGCCGACTGCGTCAAACCGGATCCGCTGATCTTCGAGATAGCCGCCCAGCGGTGCGGCGTCGCACCCACCGGGACGTGGGCCGCGCACACCTGGATGGTCGGGGACCACGCGCCCGCGGACATCGCCGGCGCCGAACTGGCCGGCCTGCGCAGCGTCTGGCTGCACCACGGCCGGCCCTGGGCCGAGAGCGGCTACCGGCCGACGCTGAAGGCGGCCGGCCTGCCGGAGGCCGTCGGCCAGGTGCTCGCCGCACGCGGCGCGCCGTCGGCCAGGCCGGGCCTGCGCGCGGGTGGGCCGGTCCAGCGGCGGTCCGCCGGGGTGCCGGTGCGCGCGGGGGCGCTCACCGGCGCGCGGACCAGCGCACAGCTGACGGAATCCGCCCCTGACGGCCCGTTCACGCCTGCCGCCGTGAACGCCGGAGCGGCGAGTGCCCCCGATGGTTCGACGGCGGGGTCGGATGTCCGAAACCGCACCGGCGAGTTTGCCGTGGTCGCCGACAGCCGTCCTGGCCTGATCCCCGGCGCGGGCCAGGCGACGGACCGCGGGTCGAGCGTGCTGCGCCCCGTCGCGGTGGCGCGCCCAACGGCCGTCCGCACGGCGGCGGATGGGGTCGGGCCCGCGCGGACCACGTTCGCCGTGGCACCGGCGGCGGCCGCCCCGTAGCGCCCTGCTTGAAGGCGCCACCTCGCGCACCCCTCCCCACACGCCTTCACGCACCCCACCGCACCGCACTCCACCCAACCGCACCGCACCGCACCGCAACCAGCGACCCGCCCCGCACCTGGCGACGACCCGCCGCGGGGCGGCCCGGCCATCAGCCGTGCGCGGAGGTCCGGGTCCACCAGCAGGTGCGGGCCTGCTCGGTGAACCCGAGCTTGCGGTAGAGCGGTTCGCCGAGCGAGGTGGCGACCAGGGTGGCCGGGCGATCGGGGTGCGCATGGGCCAGGGCGGTCTGGAGCACGGCGCGGGCCACGCCCTGGCCGCGCCGGCTGGGCAGGGTGGCGACCCAGTACACCCCGGTGGCCTGGCCGTCGTCGTAGGTGAGGCAGGTGCCGGCGGTGGCGCCGTCGACGCGGCCCAGCCAGGCCCGGAGCCCGGGTTCGCGCAGGAGCCGTTCCGGCAGCGCGTCGCCACGGGTCCAGGGCTGCCGGGCGGGCAGCGGGAAGCCGTCCACGATCGCACGCTCGACCTGCGCGAACGCATCGCCGTCCAGCACCTCATCGACCGTCAGGGATCCTCCGCCGTACGCCTCCGAGCGGAAGGGGAGGACGGCCGGGACGCCGTCGACCGGGCCGGGTTCACGGGTCATCACCGGCATGACCGGCATCCGGGTGGCGCCGAACCGGGTCAGGTCGAGTGCGCCGTACGGGTCCTCCAGGGTGAAGCAGATGGTTTCCCACTCCTTCAGGAGGTCCGCCAATTCACCTTTCACCAGCGCTGGTTCGATATACGGACCGGTGACCACGAAGCGGTGCGAGTCCTCCGGGGTGCGGGCGCAGCGGACCGCCGTCAAGCCCGGGCGGGTGCGGAACCGCCAGCCGTGCACGCGGGCTTGGGCGAGCCAGAAGGCGGCGGCGTTGTCGTTGGCCTGTTCGAGCCGGCTGTTGGTGTTCACGGCAGGACGGTAACCCGGACGTCACGCCCAGGTTTCGCCGCCCCGGCCCTGGCCGGATGAAGCCTGGGAGGCGCACGAGCTCATTTCGTGCGCCCTCTCGTGCACCGCCGATTTTCGGTCAATTTCGCGCCAATCCCTCCCGCTTGGGCAAATCCGCAGCCCAGACCCGCCGACCGGGCGCGCGCGGGCCGGACGCCCCAGGAGCGGCCCCGCGACAACCAGCCACCGTTACACCGGCCCTCTTCCCAGAAGGGTCGACGGGTGCCACGCTTCGTGATCGAATGCATCACGCCAAATTGCCATGTCGACATAGCGTCGGATGGTGAACTTGTCACAACGGCAATGGTCAACCCGATAGATTTCGATCTTGGCGAGCAGTGCCGCACCACCCACACCACACCACCGAGGGGGCTTGAGCGCCTTGAGCAGGGTGAGCAGGAGCGACGCGGGTCCTGACAGCGGCCAGGCGGCGGCCGGTATCGCGGCTCGGTCCGCGAGAAGCACCGGCACCTCCGCGACCGCCGCCACCACCCGCAACTCCGGCACCCCGGGCGCCGCCTCGCACTCCTCGTACCCCACAGTGCCCTCCACCGGCACGGCCGCCACCGGCACCCCGGCGGCGGCCGCAGAGCACGGCGGAGCGGCACACGGCGGGCAGGCGTACGGCGGTCCCGCGTACGGCGGGCAGGCATACGGCGGAGCAGCGCACGGCGGCCAGCAGTCGCACTCCGGACAGACCGTCAGCCGAGGCACCGTCAGCCCGGCGCAGGCCTACGGCGCCGACTTCCCGGCCTACCCCGGCTACCCGGGGACGGGCGCGACGAACGGCGCGATCGGGGCGAACGGCACTCCTGGCCTGAACGGCGCCCCCACCGGCTCCCTGGGCGGCCCGCTCGCCGGCCTCCCCCTGGGCTCCCCCGGCCACGGCCCGCTGGGCCACGGCGGTGGCCCGGGCGCGAACGGCTCGTCGACCCCGATGACGGTCTCCGCCCCGCGCAAGCTCTCCGGCCGCCGCCGCCGGGAGACCGTCGCGGTGCTGATCTTCGGCGGCGCCCCGATCTTCGAGAGCTCGATCCCGCTGTCCGTCTTCGGCGTCGACCGCCAGGACGCCGGGGTGCCGCGCTACCGGCTGCTGGTCTGCGCCGGCGAGGACGGCCCGCTCGCCACCACCGGCGGCCTCACCCTCTCCGCTCCGTACGGTCTGGAGGCCCTCGCCCGGGCCGGCACGATCGTCGTACCGGCCTGGCGCTCGATCTCGCAGCCCCCGCCGGTCGAGGCGATCACCGCCCTGCGCAAGGCCCACCACGAGGGCGCGCGGATCATCGGGCTCTGCACCGGCGCCTTCGTCCTGGCCGCCGCCGGCCTGCTCGACGGCCGTCCGGCGACCACCCACTGGATGTACGCACCGACGCTGGCCAAGCGCTACCCCCGGGTGCACGTGGACCCGCGCGAGCTCTTCGTCGACGACGGCGACGTGCTCACCTCCGCCGGCACCGCCGCCGGCATCGACCTGTGCCTGCACGTGGTGCGCAGCGACCACGGCGCCGAGGCGGCCAACGCGCTGGCCCGCCGCCTGGTGGTCCCGAGCCGTCGCAGCGGCGGCGGACAGGCCCAGTACATCGATCAGTCTTTACCGGAGGAGATCGGCAACGACCCGCTGGCCGAGGTGGTCACCTGGGCGTTGGAGAACCTCAACCAGCAGTTCGACGTCGAGGTGCTGGCGGCCCGCGCGTACATGAGCCGACGCACCTTCGACCGGCGGTTCCGCACGCTCACCGGCAGCGCGCCGCTGCAGTGGCTGATCACCCAGCGGGTGCTCCAGGCGCAGCGGCTGCTGGAGACCTCGGAGCTGTCGGTGGACGACGTCGCCCGCCGGTGCGGGTTCCGTTCGCCGGTGGCGCTGCGCGGGCACTTCCGCCGTCAGCTCGGGGTCTCGCCGGCCGCGTACCGGACCAGCTACCGGGCGCGCCGGCCCGGGCCGCAGTCGGCGGTGCCGACCGGTCCGCACGGCGGCGACCTGCGGCTGCCCGGCGCGCTGCCGCACGCGGCGGCCGCGGCCGGGTCGGCGGCGGGCGCGGCGCTGTTCGGCGGGGCACACGGCACGCAGCACGGCATGCAGCACGGCGCGCAGCCCGCGTACCCGTTCCCGGCCGGGAACGGCGCACCGGCACAGGCCGGACCGCACGGCCAGCCGCTGCCGCACGGCGCGTCACCGGCCTCGGCGGGGCAGCCGGGCCCGCACGGCCAGCCCGGCCCGTTCGCTCCGGGGCAGGCCGGGACGCCGGCCGACCGGGCCTTCCACGCCCGTGCCGGGCAGCCGTACCCGCACCAGCAGGCCGCGCAGCAGCCGCACCCCGGGCAGCAGGGTGCGGGGCGCGGTCCGGTGCGGTCGCCGCTGGTGCCGCCGCAGGCCGGGTCGGGGGCGGGGCGCCCGCCGCGCACCGCGGAGCACGCGGCGGCGGAGGACGGCCACCCCCAGCCGGGGGCGCGCGGCCAGGGGCAGGGACACCGCAGTGCGGTCGAACGGCCCGCGGACGAACCGGGTGCCGCGGCGGGCTCCGCCCGCGGTCACGGCTCGGCGAGCGGCCGGGTGCCGGCCCCCGCCCCCACCGGGCAGCCGACGACCGGGGCGGGCGAGCTCCGGGGCCGGCAGGCACGGGTGCCGCAGGCCCGTCCGCAGGGCGGCCGGACGGCGGCGACCGACGGTGCCCGGGCGGCGCGCGAGGCCCGTCCGGCCCGGGACGGTCACGCGGTCCGGACCGGGCGGGAGGGCGAGCGGCCGGACGGCCACGGCCCGCACGGCGGCGCGGAGGAGCACCAGGCCGAGGGCTGTGCCCCGGAGCCCCGCTCGGCTCCGCCGGTCCCCGCGGCGCGTGATCGCGCCGTAGGGTGAGTTGTGTGAATGACCGTTTGGTATGGATCGACTGTGAAATGACCGGCCTCGACCTCGACCAGGACGCCCTGGTCGAGGTCGCGGCACTGGTGACGGACTCCGAGCTCAACATCCTCGGTGAGGGTGTGGACGTCATCATCCGCCCGCCGGCGGAGGCGCTGGCGGGCATGCCCGAGGTGGTGCGCGCGATGCACACCTCCTCCGGCCTGCTGGAGGAGCTGGAGCAGGGCGTGACGCTCGCCGAGGCCGAGGCGCGGGTGCTCGCGTACATCCGCGAGCACGTGCCGGAGGCCGGCCGGACGCCGCTGTGCGGGAACTCGGTGGCCACCGACCGCGGCTTCCTCGCCCGGGACATGCCGGCCCTGGAGAAGCACCTGCACTACCGGATCGTGGACGTCTCCTCGATCAAGGAGCTGGCCCGCCGCTGGTACCCGAAGGCGTACTACAACAGCCCGCAGAAGGGCGGCAACCACCGGGCGCTCGCCGACATCCGCGAGAGCATCGACGAACTGCGGTACTACCGCGAGGCGGTGTTCGTCCCGCAGCCCGGACCGGACACCGACACCGCGCGCGCCATCGCCGAGAAGTACCAGGCCCCGGAGGGCTGACCGGAGGAGCCCGGGAGAGGTGCCCGCGTTCGCCTGGACGAAAGCCTGGCGCGAGCACCCTCCCGGATCCTGTAGAGTTCTTCCTGTCGGAACGGGAACGCGGAAGCGGGAACGAGCCGGACAGATGGTGGGTGTAGCTCAGTTGGTAGAGCACCTGGTTGTGGTCCAGGTGGCCGCGGGTTCAAGTCCCGTCACTCACCCCAGAGCCTGAGGGCCGATCTCTTCGAGAGATCGGCCCTCAGGCGTTTTCGCGTTTCCTCAACTGCCCACCACGGTTCGGGTTTTCCTGCCACAGGCCTGCCGCCAGAAGCTACCGGCTAGTAACATTCCTGCCATGACCACACCTTCGATCGGCCAGCTGCTCGACTCCACCGTGCCGATGGCGCACACCCTCAAGCTGGAGTACCTGGAGACCGCCCCGGACCGCGCCGTACTGCGACTGCCCGACCAGCCCGCGTACCACAACCACGTCGGCGGACCGCACGCCGGCGCGATGTTCACCCTCGCCGAGTCCGCCAGCGGCTGCATCGTGCTCGCCGCCTTCGGCGACCAGCTCTCCCGGGCCGTGCCGCTCGCGGTGAACGCCGAGATCGCCTACAAGAAGCTCGCCATGGGCGAGGTCACCGCCACCGCCGTCCTCGGTCGCCCCGCCGCCGAGGTCGTCGCCGAGCTGGACGCCGGCGGCCGCCCCGAGTTCCCGGTCACCGTCGAGATCACCCGCGCCGACGGCGCCGTCACCGGTGTGATGACCGTCACCTGGACGCTGCGCCCCAACTCCTGACCGCGCCACGGCCGGTGGCCCCGGGCAACCCGGCCCCGGGGCCACCCGTGCGATGACTGTCCGTGACGGCGGGCGTGACCTCACGACCCGTCCGCTCGTTCTCAACTCACATGCGAGCCAATCACGCGACCAAGCCCCAGGAACCCGCCCCCCGCGGCGTCGGCGCACGGCGCGCGATCGGCCGGTGGCTGCCCCGCGTCCTCGCCGCCGGCGGCGCCCTCCTCGCCCAACTCGGGGGCTTCGGCGCACAGGGCGCCTCCGCCGACCCGCTGCCGGACCAGACCCGACCAGCCGTCCGCCGCACCCTGGCCGGCGGGCCGGCGCCCGGCCGGCTCGTCCAGGCCGGTCGGCCCGCGTACGACGGGCCGTCGGCCGAGCGGTCCGACGCCCCCGGGCGCCCGGCGGCCGAGGAGACCGATCGCCCCTCCCCCGGGCTCGCCGGGGAACTGACCGGCGCCGTCCCCGACGCCGGGATCGACGGCGCCACCGACACGGTCGGCAGCGTCTTCCAGGACCGGATCCGGGCCGGCGGCCTCCCCCTGCCCGGCCAACGGGCCGCCGTCCCCGACGCCTTCGCGATCGCCTCCGGCCTGCTCGACACCGTCCCCGCCCAGGGCCGCCCCGCCGAGACCCGCGCCTCCCGGGAGGGCGGGCCCGCCGAACTGCCCGCCACCGCACGGTCCGGCGCCGCCGGAGGCCGCTCCGCCGCACCGGCCGCCACCACCCGCCCGTCCGGGGCGGCCGACGCGCCCCCGGTCCAGGAGGCCACCGCCCCGGACGGGCGGAGCGCGGCCGGACCCGCCACGAGTCGTGACCGGACGGGCACCACCACCGCCCCGCCGGTCGGGCCCGGCGCACCCGCCCAGCCGCCCGAAACCCTCGTGCTCGCCGACACCGCCACGGTGACGGCCGTGGGCGACGGCTCCGCCACCGCGACCGCCGTCCTCGCGCCGATCGCCGCCGGGCTGCTGCTGACCGGCGCGGCCATGTGCAAGCACCGCGGCCTGCCGCGCGGGCACTGACCGGGCTCACGCTCCTGGCGACGGCTCCAGCGCCGGCCGCGGACGTGCACGCCCGGGGGCGAACCGGGCGGCGTGCCGCCGATCCGGGTCGCACTCCTCGCCGGACGGGACGGCTCCGCGTCCGGACCGGAGTCGGGATGCCGAGTCGGCGCAGGCCGGACGGCGACCGCCGCTGTCAGCCGCGACCCGGACCGCCGTCAAAGGATTTCAGGCGGCGGTGGGCAACCCCGCCGGGCGGTCAGCCAGGAGGTCAGCCGGGCGCCCCGCCGAGCGGTGAGCCGGACGCGGCCCCGCCGGGCGGTCAATCGGGCGGTCAACCGGGCAGTCAGCCGGGGGGTCAGCGGAAGACGCCCGGGGGCGGGGCCGGGGAGGGGGCGGCGGTGGCGTCCGTGGCGGGGACGGCCCCGGCGGCGAACGCGGTGAGGGCGGGGCCGTGTTCGACCCGGCCGAGGGCGGCGTCGGAGGCGACGCGGCGGGTGAGGTCGGCGATCGGGAGGGGGGCGTGCGCGCCGGCGAGGACGAGGTTGCCGAAGCGCTTGCCGCGCAGGACGGCGGGGTCGGCGACCAGGCACAGTTCGGGGAAGACCGCACCGAGGGTGGCGATCTGGGAGCGGGCGAACGGCAGCGCCGAGCCGTCGGCGATGTTCGCCGCGTACCAGCCGCCGGGGGCGAGGGCGCGGGCGGCGAGGGCGGTGAACTCGACGGTGGTGCAGTGGGCCGGGGTGCGGGCGCCGGAGAAGACGTCGGTGATGACCAGGTCGGCGCTGCCCTCGGGGGTGCGTTCGAGCACGCTGCGGGCGTCGGCGCCGCGCACCTTGATCTGCCAGCTGCGTTCCAACGGCAGCTCGGTGCGGACGAGTTCGGTGAGCGCGGTGTCGATCTCGGCGACCTGCTGGCGGGAGCGGGGCCGGGTGGCCGCGACGTAACGGGCCAGGGTGAGGGCGCCGCCGCCGAGGTGCAGCACGGTGAGCGGGCGGCCGGACGGGGCGACCAGGTCGATCAGGTGGCCGAGCCGGCGCTGGTACTCGAAACCGAGGTGGGTGGGGTCGGCGAGGTCGACCATGGACTGCGGGGCGCCGTCGATCAGCAGCGACCAGGCGGCGGGGCGGTCCCGGTCGGGGCGCAGTTCGGCGAGGCCGGAGCCGACCGGGCGGGTGAGCGGGCCCTGAGCATGGGTGCGGCCGCCGGGGCCGGTGACGTCCGGCCCGGTGTCGCGCTCGGTGCCGCGCTCGGTGCCGCGGCCCGTGCCCCGGGCTGCTCTGCTGCTTCGTCCCATGACCGCCATTATCGCCGCCGGGCGGGGCGGCCTCGCCGGTCAGGGAGGTCCGGGGGCGTGCCAGGTGGATCCGGCCGGAGGGGCGGGCCAGGCTCGCGGGCCCGGCGGGATCCGCACGGCACGCCCGCTAGAACGGGCCGAGGCCGCCTGCGGTGAGCGTGCAGGCGGCCTCGCAGAGGGCGGATCGGAGCACCCAGGCGTCGGTGGGGCGGGCGGCGCAGGCGGCGCCGGAGGGGGGCATCACCCACCGTGGGTCGGTGGCTGTCGGCAGCAGGGCGCCGGCGGTACAGGAACTGCCGGGCAGGTGCCAGGTCTCGCTGGTGCCGGCGGGGACGAGGAAGGTGACGGTGCTGCCGTTGCGGCTCTGCAGGACGGCCCCGCAGGCCCTGCGCAACCGCAGGATGTCCACCGCCTCCAGGCCGTGCCGCAGGGCGACCGTCACGGTGTCGCAGGCGGTGACGAGGGTGTCCTGGTCCGGTCCGGGGCCGAGGCGGTGGCCGGGGTGCCGGCCACCGCCTCGGGGGGCGCGTCCGCCTTCGACCGGGCCCCGGCCGGGGATCCGGTCGTCGGCCGGGTCGGGGAGCAGGGCGGGGGCGGCGCCGGCGAGCACGCCGCCGGCGGCCGGTCGGTACTGCGGCAGTCCGGTGGCCATCATGGGCCCTCCTGTACCTCGTCGGGTCGGAAGCGCCGCCGCCCGGGAGGTGGGGGCCGCGGGGACGGACGGCAGGCCGGGGCGACGGCCTGGGCTTCCACGTATCAGGACAACGCGGCGGACACCGCGCAGGCCACGGGGCGCCTTACAGCAAGGCATGGCATTTCATGGCGGATAACCCGCAACCACGCCCGCTTTATACCGAATTGGGGGCATATCTCCCAGGAACCGGCTGTGGTCGACCGGTCACGCCCGGTACTGTCGGTGGCGGTCGCGACGACCCCACCGGCCACACCGGGCCGTTCCCGCACCGTCGCGCACCACCGTGCCGACACCCGGACCGTACCCGCACTTCGCCCCCGCACCCGACACCCGCGCACCTCCGGCGCCGCCGGCCGCGCGCCCGCACCACCACCCTCCGCACGACCACGGAGCGCACCATGGCAGCCACCCCACCGGCCGAGCCGAACCGCCCGTCACCCAACGCCGTGATGCGCGCACTGCGCGGCGACCGCTCACCCGGCGAGTTCGCCATGGCCGTGCGCCGGGCGGCCCGGGAGATCGGGGAGCACGTCTCCTGCGACGCCCGCTACGTCGGACGGGTCGAATCCGGTGAGATCCGCTGCCCCAACTACGCCTACGAGCGGGTCTTCCGGCACATGTGGCCGGATCGCACGCTCACCGAACTCGGCTTCTCCCCCCGGACCGCCGTACGCCGCCGCCCGGCGGACGGTGCCGGCGGGAGGGCCGAAGCCCCCCCGCTCCACCCACCGTTCCCGCCCCCGCCCGCCCCGCGCTCACCACTCTCCACTCAACTCCCGTACGCTGCCTCGCCGTACGCGGATCCAGCCGCTCCGACCAGGCCCCCGTGGCCGAAGGCCGTCGCGGTGCCCCGGGGGCCTGATGGATCGCCCTATCTCGACGAGGAGAACGACGACGTGCGTCGCCGTACGTTCCTGGCCGGCGGCCCGACCGCGCTGGCCACCGTGATCGGCATCGACCGGCCGACCGTGGCCGCCGCGGCCACCGGCAGTGCCCCCGCCGACCCCGCCGCACCGGTGCTGTTCGAGCCCGGCCCCGGCGCCTTCGTGCCCGGCCGCCCCGGGCCGGTACCGCCACCCCGCAAGGTCGGCGCCGCCGAGGTGCTCGGCGTCGAGGAGGCCGTCCGGGAGATCCGGCTGGCCGACGACGCGCACGGCGGCGACACCCTGTTCGAACGCGCCGGGCAGTCGCTGCGCACCGCCTACCTGCTGCTCAACGAGGGCGAGTACAGCGCGGAGACCGAACGCCGGCTTCAGGCCGGAGCCGGCGAACTCGCCATCTCGGTGGGCTGGTTGGCGCACGACTCGAACCGGCTGGCAGACGCCCGCTCGCTCTACGCCGAGGCGCTCGCCACCGCCCGCATGGCCGGCGACGCCGCACTGGAGGCGCACGTGTTCTGCAACAGCGCCTTCCTCGCCCGGGACGCCGGCCGCCCCCGCGAGGCGCTGCGCGCCGCCCAGGCCGGGCAGGTCGCCGCCCGCCAACTGGACTCCGCCCGGCTGCTCGCACTGCTGGCCATGCGGGAGGCCGGCGGCTGGGCGCTGCTGCAGGACCGCGCCGCCTGCGAACGCGCGATCGCCCGGGCGTACACGCTGTTCGGCCGCGGCCGCTCCGAGGACGATCCGGAGTGGATGTCCTTCTTCGGCGAGGCGGAGATCGCCGGCCTGCAGTCGCAGTGCTGGTCCGCGCTCGGCGACTGGGACCGCGCCAGCGAGCAGGCCGGGCTGGCCATAGCACTGCAGAAGCCGCACTTCGTCCGCAACCGGGTGCTGTACACCGCCGAGCTGGCCCACGACCGGCTCGGCCGGGGCGACTTGGCGGGTGCGGCGCACCACGGTTCGGCCGCCGTGGCGCTGTTCGGCGAGGTCCGCTCGGCCCGGATCCGGAGCATGCTGGCGGACACCGCCGAACGGCTGCGCCCGCACGCCGCCGTGACCGAGGTGCGCCACTTCCTGGCCGGGTACGACCAGGCGGCAGCCGCCTGAGGGGCGGATCCTGACGATCCGTCAGTGACCGGCGGCCAGGCCCTCCAGGTGGGAGAGGTCGTTCCAGACCTCCACGGCCGGCGCGCCGTACTCCCAGGAGAGCACGCAGAGCGCGGCGGTGCCGAGCTTGAAGCGCTGGGCGAACTCGGGCGGCAGGCCCAGCCAGCGCGCGGTCAGGATGCGCAGCAGGTGGCCGTGCGCGAACAGGACGACGTCCCGGTCCGCGCAGTGCATGACGGTGGTGTCCGGCTCGGGGACGCCGTGCTCCTCGTTGAGGCCGGCGAGGAAGGCGTCCACCCGGGCGGCCACCTCGGAGAGCTTCTCGCCGCCGGGCACGCCGTCGCGCCAGATCAGCCAGCCGGGGTGGTCGGTGGCGCGGATGTCCGCGCCGGTGCGGCCCTCGTACTGGCCGTAGTCCCACTCCAGGAGCTCCGGGCGCTCCACCGCCCGGTCGCCGAAGCCGGCCAGGGCGCAGGTCTCCTCGGCGCGGCCGAGCGGACTGGTGTAGACGAGCGCGTCCGGCAGCCCGTTCCAGGGGGCCTTGGCGAGGCGGGCACCGAGCGCCCGGGCCATCGCCCTGCCCTCCTCGGTCAGCGGGATGTCGGTGCGGCCGGTGTGGCGGCCGGTGGCCGACCATTCGGTCTCGCCGTGGCGGACCAGCACGATTCGGGCGGGCATGGCAGGCTCCTCGCAGCGGGGCGGTGGCAACGGTCGGTCTCACCCTTGAGCACCGGGTTCCATGATCCCTCACCCGGACGGCGGGCACGATCGCGGGCCGGGCCGAAACGGCCCGGAAGGCGACGGCGGGCCGAAACGGCCCGGAGGGGGCGGCGGACCGAAACGGCCTCGGTGTCCGGGCCGGCCAGGTCCCGGGGTGTCCCCACCTGGCACGCACGCGCGGTTCAGGCCGGAACAGGCCGGTCCGCACCGCATTGTCGGACCCAGGTGCGACACTGGGCCGCACCATGAACGTCTCGACGAACGTCCCGTCCACCGGGCACGCTGAGCCGCTCGCCCAGCGGCTCGCCGAACTGCGCGGTCCCGCGCCGCAGCGCAGCCTGAACGCCCGTTCCCTCGCCGCGCTCGCCGCCAATCCGGGCTGCCACCGCCGCGCCGTGCTCGACGCGGCGGGGGTGGACAAGTCGACGCTGGCCGCCCGGCTCGGCCGCCCCGCGCCCTTCGGGCAGTCCCCGTTCGCGATCGCCCGCGGCGTGATCTTCGAGTCCCGGCTGAAGGCGGACGACTACGCCGCGCTGCTGGAGCCGCTGCGCGGCCACCTCGGCGTCCCGGCGGACGGCGGCACCCCCTTGCAGGTGCCGGATCTGCTGCACCGTTCCGGGCCCGCCGTCCGGGCCGACCGGACGGTCGAGGCGCTGGCCCGGGCCGCCTCCGACCCGGACGCCTGGACGCTGCTGGACCACCCGATGCTGCGCCTGGACGTGGCCGGCGGCACCGCCTACCTGGAGCCGGACGCGGTCGTGGTGCACGGCGGCCGGTGCACGGTGGTCGAGATCAAGTCCTTCCCGGTGCTGGACGGCGGCGCGGACCCGGCCAAGGTCGGCGCCGCCGCCCGCCAGGCCGCCGTGTACGTGCTGGCGCTCCAGCGGACCGCCGCCGCGCTGGCCGGCCACCCGCTCGACGCCGACCCGTACACCGAGCAGCGGCTGCCCGGCAGCCCCCGGTCGAGCGTGCTGCTGGTCTGCCCGAAGGACTTCGGCAACCGGCCGACGGCCGTCGCCGTCGACGTCCGCCGCGAGCTGGCCACCACCCGCCGTCAGCTGAGCCGGATGACCGGCATCGACCGGCTGCTGGCGGAGCTGCCGGCGGGCGCCGACTTCGACCTGGCGGCCGACGAGGAGGGCGTGCCGGCCCGCTCCGCCGAGGAGCTGACCGCCTCGGTCGAGGCGGTGCCCGCCGCGTACGGCCCGGACTGCCTCTCCACCTGCGAGCTCGGCTTCCACTGCCGCGCCCAGGCCCGCTGCGGCGACCGGGTCGAGCAGCTCGGCCGGGGCGTGCGCGGCGAACTGGGCAGCATCCGGACGGTGACGCGGGCCCTGGCCGCCGCCGAAGCCGGCACCGCCGCCGTGGACGAGAACGCCGACCTGGACGAGAACGCCGACACCGACGTGGACGAGGCGGCCGACCGGCTGGCCTACGCGGCCGCGCTGCGCGCCGAGGCGCTGGGCAAGGCCCCGACGGCGGGCCACGCATGAGCGGGCGCAGCACGGCCGTACGCGAACGCGGCGGGCCCGAGGCGGGGGCGGGCGCATGAGCCTGCTGACCACCCTCGCCCGGCTGGAGGCCGTCCGCAGCGGGCGGGCCGAGCCGCTGGCCACCGTCCGGCACCGGCACCTGTCCGACCGCCCGATGGTGGTCGTGCCGCTGACGGCCGCCGGTGAGGCCGGCGCGCCGCTGGCGGTGCTGCTGGGCACCGACCGGGACGCACCCCGGCTGCACCTGGTACCGCAGCCGCTCAACCGCACCCTGCGGTTCGACTTCCTGGCCGAGCTGGCCGCCGACCTGCTGCCCTACCTGGAGTCCTTCGCCGAGGACGTGGAGCAGATCGAGGGCTCCGAGAAGGACCCGGAGACCGGCGAGAAGACCCAGGTGTTCCGCGAGCTGTGCGCCGACGCGCCGCAGCTGATCGTGCCGAACGGCGCGGGCGTGCGGCACCTGGCCCTGCTCGGCCGCTCCACCCGGTTCCGCCGCACGGTCGAGGACGACGAACCGGGGCCGTACCCCGCGCCGGTGCGGGTGCCGCTGCTCGGCCGCTGGCTGACCCACCTCACCGACCGCGCCCAGGTGCCCGGCACCAGCCTGCTGCTGCCGATGACCGGCCTGCTGGCCCGGCACTGGGCCACCGGCCAGAGCCACCTGGAGGACCAGCACCTGGCCGCCCACCTGGCCTGGCACGCCCCGCCGGACGGCCTGACCGGTGCCGAGGCGGCCGAGCGCGCCGAGTCCGCCCGGGACGACCGGGGGCAGCTGCTGCACCCGCCGGCCGGCCCGGCCACCGATCCGCGCTTCGACGAGTTCGTGCTCGCCCCGGCGATCGCCCGCTACGACACCGCCACGGCCGCCCTTCAGCACAGCACCGAGCAGCGCGACGAGGCCGCCGCCGAGCGTGCCCGGGCGGCCGTCCGGGCCGCGGTCGAGCAGTTGCGCGAGGTGCTGGCGGCCGTGCTGCTGCCCACCTGGCGGGACGTCTGGCGCGGCCTGGACCTGTTGCGCGGGCTGCCGCCCGCCGGGCACCTGGCGGAACGCTGGACCGGCGACCGCTGGTCCTACACCGGCCACCGGGACCGGCTGGCGGCCGGCGAGCCGCCGCAGCCGCGGCAGGACGACGCCGTCACGGCCGCCCGCAAGCTCGCCCAGCGCGAGCGCGAGCAGACCCGGCTGGACGTCCAGGAGGCGCTGGACGATCCGCTGGCGATGGCCGAACACCGGCTGTCCGGCGAGGCGTTCAGCGGCGTGGTGACCGAGGTGGTGCCGGACTACGACACCACCGGCCGCTCCCCCAAGCCGCGCCCGCTGATCACCCTGCGCACCGCCGACCGCCCGCACGCGGACCTCGGACGGGAGGCGCACCGGGTGTGGGGGTCCCCCCAGCCGGAGGCCGGCGGCGGCCGGTCCCCGCAGAAGGCGGAGATCGCGGCGGTCGACCCGGCCGGGGGCACCATCACCCTGCGCCTGCTGTCCGGCATGGGGCGCAGGAAGGAGCCCGAGCCGGGCAGCCTGCCCGAGCCCGGCGATCCGGTCACCTTCACCCTGTTCGAGCTGACGGTCCGCCAGTCCGCGCCGCTGCCCGAGCCGGACGACACCCCGTGGACGCACGGCGGCCCGCCCGGCGCCGCGCCCGCACCCGCGCCCGCCCCGTCCGTCTCCGAGGAGTGGGAATGATGGCCGAGTTGAGCGCCGAGCAGGCCCCGGGCGCTGCCGCCGACGCCGCCGTGGCCCGGATCCTGGCCGCGACCGTCCACCCGGCGGCCGGCGCCCCGCGCGGCGTGGTGGTCGATTCCCCGCCCGGCGCCGGGAAGTCGACGCTGGTGGTGCGGGCGGCCCGGGAGCTGGTCGAGGCCGGCGAGCGGCTGATGATCGTCGCCCAGACCAACGGCCAGGTGGACGACCTGGTCGGCCGACTCGCCGAGAAGGCGCCGGACCTGACGATCGGTCGGTTGCACGCCGCCGACGCCCGGCCCGGCCCGGAGGTGCTGAAGCACGCCAACGTCACGCCCTCCGACAAGGTCGCCGAGCTGGTCGAACACGACGTGGTGGTCTCCACCTCGGCGAAGTGGCAGTGGGTGCGGGCCGAGGCGCCGTGGCGGCACGCGATCGTCGACGAGGCGTACCAGATGCGTTCGGACGCCCTGCTCGCGGTGGCCCGGCTGTTCGAGCGGGCACTGTTCGTCGGCGACCCGGGCCAGCTGGACCCGTTCACCGTGGTCGGCACCGAGCAGTGGGCGGGCCTGTCGTACGACCCGTCGAGCAGCGCCGTGGTCACCATGCTGGCGCACAACCCGCAGATCGAGCCGCACCGGCTGCCGGTCTCCTGGCGGCTGCCGGCCAGCGCGGCGCCGCTGATCTCGCGGGCGTTCTACCCGTACACGCCGTTCCGCTCCGGCACCGGCCCGGACGACCGCCGGCTGAGCGCCGCCGTCCGGCCGGACGGCGGCGCGCTGGACGCCGCGATCGACCGGGCCGCCGAGCACGGCTGGGCGCTGCTGGAGCTGCCCGCCCGGCACACCGTGCGGACCGATCCGCAGGCGGTGGCGGCCGTCGCGGCCACCGTCCGGCGGTTGCTGGAGCGCGGGCTGACCGCCCGCTCCGAACAGGGCGAGGCACCTCTCACCGCCGACCGGATCGCGGTCGGCACCGCCCACCGGGACCAGGCCGCGGCCGTCCGCGCGGCCCTGCTCAGGGTGGGCGTCCCGGTGGACCAGGCGGCCGGCCCGGCCGTCACGGTGGACACCGCCAACCGGTTGCAGGGCCGCGAGTACGACGTCACGGTGGTGCTGCACCCGTTGTCCGGGCGGCCCGACGCGACGGCCTTCCACCTGGAGACCGGCCGGCTGTGCGTGCTCGCCTCCCGGCACCGGCACGCCTGCATCGTGGTCGCCCGGGCCGGGATCGGCGAACTGCTGGACGAGCACCCGTCCACCGAGCCGGTCCAGCTGGGCGTCCCGGTCGCTTTCCCGGACGGCTGGGAGGCCAACCACCAGGTGCTGCACCACCTGAGCGGCCACCGGGTGCGGCTGGGCTGACCGGCCGGGCGGGTCAGGTCTCGGTCTCGGTCTCGGTCTCGGTCTCGGTCTCGGTCTCGGTCTCGGTCTCGGTCTCGGTCTCGCAGGCGGCGTAGGCCCGGACGGTCCCGTGCTCGGCCCGCACCGCCCAGGTGCTCGGGTCGTCGGGGTTCGGCGCGTTGACCAGGACGGCGTCGCCGGAGGCGGCGGGCCGGAAGGCGTAGCCGCCCCCGGTGAGGTGGGAGCCCTGGGGGCAGGTCGCCATCGACCAGCCGCCCGGGCCGCTCCACGGCCCGGTCACCACGACGGTCGTCTCGGCGGCCCCGGCCGCAGGTGCCACGGCCAGTCCGAGGGCCGGGGCGATCAGCAGGAGTCCGGCCGCGAGGCCCTTGCGTAGGGGCATGGGTTCTCCCTGGGGTGGTGGATCGCTGGAACACCCGGGACAACGACGGCCCCGACGCCCCGACGCCACCGCACGCGCCCGACCACCCGAAGGAGTAGCGCGACCCCGGCGCGTGCGGGGGAATAGCGCCCGCACGCGCACCGTTCCGTTACCGGCCGCCGCCGCGCGACAATGGACGGCGGCCACGGCCGTGCGGCGCGGCCCGGAGCAGCCGCCGCCCACCCCCACCGAGACCCGGAGGTGTCCGTTCATGCCCGACTCCCACACGAAGGCGTCCGACCACGGCGGTCAGGCCGACCCCGCGCGGCGTCTGCGTCCGGTGCAGCTGCTGTTCGAGCCGCAGTCCGCCGAACCGGAGCCGGAACGATTCTTCGATCTGGAGTCGATCGACGACCCCGCGGACCTGCTGCGCCGCTCCACCGAGCTGGCCCTGGCCTTCCGGACGGCCGCCGAGCGGGCCACCGACTTCCAGGCGGTCGCCGCCGCACAGCTGGCGGACCCGCGCCGCTTCGACGCGCTGTCCGACGCCGAGATCGCGCAGCGGGCGGACTGGACCCCCGACTACGCGGCCAAGATGATCGAGTACGGCCGCGGGCTGCTCCAGCCCCGCCGCCACGAGGACTGAGCGCAGCCGGGCACGAGGCGCCGGAGCGCCGGGCCCCGGTGCTCCGGCATCAGCCGCTGGCATATGCGCGAGCGGGGAAGGGTACGCCGTTCCCCGTCGTCCTGTACGGCAAACCGTGCTTTCCCTCCCGTCCGGCCCGCGGACGGCACAGGCTGCTGTCCGTGGACATCTGGACGTATCAGTCGGTGGAGTACGTCACCGTGGCCGGCGAGGCCTGGCTCGCCTCCGCCAGCGAGTACCCGCGCAGCATGCGCGCCCTCTGGGAGGCCCGGCCGTGGGCACCCTCGGTGCTGCCCTGCGGGCGCGCCTTCGACGTGATCAGCATGCCGTCACTGTTCGGCCGCCGGGTGCTGGACGAGCTGTGGGCCTCCGGGCCGGGCTGCGGGCCGGTCGCCTCCTACCGGGGGCGGACGCTGCTGTTCGTCCAGCCCGGCGCGGGGCCCCGGCTGCGCAGGCTGCTGGCCTGGGAGGAGTGGGCCCGGGACGTGCCGCCCCTGCTGTGCCACGGCAAGGGCGACGCGGTGACCGTGCCGCCGGTGCAGCGGATGGTGAACGGCCCGGACTCCCCCGGGCTGGGCTCCGGCCGGTGGATCGTCGCCCCGGAGGACCGGGAGCCGTGGCTGCCGGGCGCCTCGGTGGTGCTGTGGGCGTGCGTGCGGGCGGCCCGGGAGCCGGCTGCGGCCGTGCCCGCCGGCGCGGCGGCCGTGACCGGGGGGTGAACGGAGGACGGCCGGTATTCGATTTTGGCGCGGACCCCGGGCGCTGCTAAAGTCTTCTCTGTCAGCAGGCGCCGCTAGCTCAGTTGGTTAGAGCAGCTGACTCTTAATCAGCGGGTCCGGGGTTCGAGTCCCTGGCGGCGCACAGACAGCCGAGAGGCCCCTTGCGAAAGCAAGGGGCCTCTCGGCGTTTCCCGCTCGAATCAGCGAATCAGGGAACAAGGGAACAGGACCGGGCCGCCCGCCGGAGCGGACGGCCCGACCGGGGCTCAGCGGCCGCGCAGCGCGCGGTAGCGGGCGACCAGCTCGGCGGTGGAGCTGTCCAGCTGCTCGGCGCCCTCGCCGGTCAGCAGCACCGGCTCGATCCGCTTGGCGAGCACCTTGCCCAGCTCGACGCCCCACTGGTCGAAGGAGTCGATGTTCCAGATCGCGCCCTGGACGAAGACCTTGTGCTCGTAGAGCGCGACCAGCTGGCCGAGCACCGAGGGGGTCAGCTCGGCGGCCAGGATGGTGCTGGTCGGGTGGTTGCCCTGGAAGGTCTTGTGCGGAACGAGTTCGGCGGGCACGCCCTCGGCCGCCACCTCCTCCGGGGTCTTGCCGAAGGCCAGCGCCTGGGTCTGGGCGAAGAAGTTGGCCAGCAGCAGGTCGTGCTGGGCGACCAGGCCCGGGAGCAGGTCGGCGACCGGCTTGGCGAAGCCGATGAAGTCGGCCGGGATCAGCTTGGTGCCCTGGTGCAGCAGCTGGTAGTAGGCGTGCTGGCCGTTGGTGCCGGGGGTGCCCCAGACCACCGGGCCGGTCTGCCAGGTCACCGGCGAACCGTCGCGGGTCACCGACTTGCCGTTGGACTCCATGTCCAGCTGCTGGAGGTAGGCGGTGAACTTCGACAGGTAGTGCGAGTAGGGCAGCACGGCGTGCGCCTGGGCGTCGAAGAACGCGCCGTACCAGACGCCGAGCAGGCCGAGCAGCAGCGGGACGTTCTGCTCCGGCGGCGCGGTGCGGAAGTGCTCGTCGACCAGGTGGAAGCCGTCCAGCATCTCGCGGAAGGCGTCGGGGCCGATGGCGATCATCAGCGAGAGGCCGATCGCCGAGTCGTAGGAGTAGCGACCGCCGACCCAGTCCCAGAACTCGAACATGTTGTCGGTGTCGATGCCGAAGTCCCGCACGCCCTCGGCGTTGGTGGACAGCGCGACGAAGTGCTTGGCCACCGCCTCGGTGCCGGCGCCCAGCCCGGTGAGCAGCCAGTCGCGGGCCGAGACCGCGTTGGTGATGGTCTCGATGGTGGTGAAGGTCTTCGAGGCGACGATGAACAGCGTCTCGGCCGGGTCGAGGTCGCGGACCGCCTCGTGCAGGTCGGCGCCGTCCACGTTGGAGACGAAGCGGACGTCGAGGTCGCGCTTGGCGAACGAGCGGAGCACCTCGTAGGCCATCGCGGGGCCGAGGTCGGAGCCGCCGATGCCGATGTTGACGACGGTGCGGATCGGCTTGCCGGTGTGGCCGCGCCACTCGCCGCCGCGGACCCGCTCGGCGAAGCCGGCCATCTTGTCGAGGACGGCGTGCACGGCGGGCACCACGTTCTCGCCGTCGACCTCGATCACGGCACCGCGCGGGGCGCGCAGCGCGGTGTGCAGGACGGCGCGGTGCTCGGTGTTGTTGATCTTCTCGCCGCGGAACATCGCGTCCCGCAGCTCGGCGACGCCGGTGGCCGCGGCGAGTTCGCGCAGCAGCTCCAGCGTCTCGTCGGTGACCAGGTGCTTGGCGTAGTCCACGTGCAGGTCGCCGACCTGGAGGGTGTAGCGGCGGCCGCGCTCCGGGTCGGCGGCGAACAGCTCGCGCAGGTGCGTCTCGCCCAGCGCGGCCCGGTGCTTGCCGAGGGCGGCCCACTGCGGGGTGCGGTCGAGCGGGGTGCGGGCGTCGGCACGGGTCTCCGACATCGGTGGTTCCTCGATTCATCTGGGTGCGGAAACCGGCAGGGCCAGGCGGTGAGGGTCTCGCGAGGTCGTGCGGGTACTGGTGGTGCGCCGACTCCGTTGACGGCCTGCCCGGGCTCAGCCTATGCAACCGCGGAGCCGGTCGCGCACATTCCGCCCGGCGGGGCCGGACAGGCCGTCACTTGCGTTCCGAGCGCAGGTCCAGCCCCCGCAGCACCTGGTCGACCAGCTCCGGGTCGGCGCCGAGTTCGCTGCGGGCGGCGAGCATCTCGCGCCGGGAGGCGGCGATCATCTCCTGCTCGACCTCCCGGGCGGCCCGCCACTGGCTGAGCCGCAGCTTGGCCTCGGCGGCCTCCTCCTCGGCGTAGTTCTCCGGGCAGAGCCGGGCCAGCCGGTCGTGCTGACGGTCCCGCAGGCGGTCGGCGACCTCGGCGGGCAGCCGGTCCTGCTCCTCCAGTTCGCCCAGCCGCCTGAGCCCGGCCTTGGCGGCCCGCCACCAGAGCTGGCGGACGGCCTGCTCGTGCTTGTCCTGGTCGATGTCCAGTTCGAACCGCTTGGCCAGCCAGGGCAGGGTGAGACCCTGCACCAGCAGGGTGAACAGCACCACGCTGAAGGCGATGAAGACCAGGCGGCCGCGCTCGGGGAACTCCTCGCCGGAGTGGAGGGTGAGCGGGATGGCGAGGGCCAGGGCGACGGTGGCCACGCCGCGCATGCCGGACCACCAGAGGATCACGCTCTCCTTCCAGCTGAACGGGGTGTCCTCGTCGTCGCCGCTGCGCAGCTTCTTCGACAGCCAGCCGGCCGGCAGCAGCCAGAGCAGTCGGACCACCACGACCACGCCGATGACCACGGCGGCGTCGCCGATGAAGCCGGTCCAGCCGCGGCCGGCCTCCTTGAGCACGGTGGCCAGCTCCAGGCCGATCAGGCCGAAGGCGACGCCGGTGATCAGGATCTCGACGACCTCCCAGAAGGCGTTGCCGACCAGCCGGAAGGAGACGGCGTCGGCGTCGGAGGCCCGCTCGGCGAGGTAGAGCGCGCAGACCACGACCGCGAGCACGCCGGAGCCGTGGATCTCCTCGGCGATGGCGTAGGCGGCGAAGGGCACCAGCAGGTTGAGCGCGACCTGTTGGGTCGGGTCGTCCAGGCGCTCGGCGAGCTTGGTGTTGACCCAGCCGAGGGCGATGCCGACGACCACGGCGAGCACCGCGGACAGGATGAAGCGCAGCACCGCGTGGCCGATCGAGAAGTCGCCGCTGACCACGGCCTCGATGGCCAGCGAGTAGACGACGATCGCCGTGACGTCGTTGAACAGGCCCTCGCTCTCCAGGATCGACACCAGGCGCCGGGGCAGGCCGACGCTGCCGGCCACCGCGACGGCGGCCACCGGGTCGGGCGGGGAGACCAGCGCGCCGACCGCGATCGCGGCGGCGACCGGCAGGGCGGGCAGCAGCCAGTGCACCGCCCCGGCCACCGCGGCCGTGGTGACCACCACCAGGGCGACGGCCAGCAGCAGGATCGAGCGGACGTTGGCCTTGAAGTAGCGCACCGAGGAGCGCCGGGCGACCGCGAAGATCAGCGGCGGCAGGACCAGCGGGAGGATCAGCTCGGGCTCGATGGTGACGTCCGGGATCTGCGGGACGAGCGCCATGACGATGCCGAGCAGGGTCATCAGGACCGGTTGCGGCACTCCGGTCTTGCGTGCGAGCGGCATGGTCACCACGGAGGCGAGCAGCACCAGGAAGAACAGGGGCAGCTGGCCCACGGAAACGTTCCTCTCCACAACGGACGGCTGAGCGCCGCCCAGGATAAATCTGACAATGCGCCCATCAGTGAAGACACGCCGAACAATCGCTTGACCTCAAGCGGACTTCAGGTCCGAGGATCGGGGGTGTTCGAACAGTCAAGCAGTCGAATGTCGAACATTCGAGAGGGCGGGAGCAGACATGAAGGCGGTCACCGTCACGCGGTCCGGCGGTCCGGAGGTCCTGCGGGTCACCGAGGTGCCCGACCCGGAACCCGGACCGGGCGAGGTGCGGGTGCGGGTCCTCGCGGCCGGGGTGCAGCCGGTCGACCTCGCGATCCGGGAGGGCTTCCGCCCGCCGGGGGCCGTCGTCGAGCCGCCGTTCGTCCTCGGCAACGAGTTCGCCGGAGTGGTGGACCGACTCGGACCGGGCGGCTCCGGCCGGCAGGTCGGCGACGAGGTACTGGGCTTCCGCTTCCTGGACAGCCAGGCCGAGCTCGTCACGGTGGACGCCTCCCAGCTGGTGGCCAAGCCCGCCGGCATGCCCTGGGAGCAGGCCGGCTCGCTCTCCGCCTCCGGCCAGACCGCGCACCTGGCGCTCACCCTGCTCGCGGTGGGCCCCGGCGACACCGTCCTGGTGCACGGCGCCTCCGGCGGGGTCGGCACCGTCGCCGTCCAGCTCGCCCGGGCCTGGGGCGCCACCGTGATCGGCACCGCGAGCGAGCGCAACCACGACTACCTGCGCGACCTGGGCGCGATCCCGGTCGCGTACGGCGAGGGGCTGGTCGAGCGGGTCCGGGCGGTGGCGCCGCAGGGCGTGGACGCCGCCTTCGACGCCGCCGGGCGGGGCGCGCTGGCGGCCTCGGTCGAGCTGGTCGCCGACCGGAGCCGGATCGGCACCGTGGTCGACTACCCGGAGGCCGAGCGGCTGGGCGTACGGGGGCTGCGGGGGCCGCGCACGGCCGCACGGCTGACCGAGCTGGTGCGGCTGTGGGAGGCGGGCGGGCTGCGGCTGGAGATCGCCGAGGCGCTGCCGCTGGAGCGGGCCGCCGAGGCCCACCGGCTGGTCGGCGCCGGGCACGTCCGGGGCAAGGTGGTCCTGGTGCCGTGACGCTGCGTGCGCAGCCACCCGGGCCGATTGTGTGTTTCGGCTGCTGACCAGGTAATGTTCTCCGCGTCAGCAGGCGCCGCTAGCTCAGTTGGTTAGAGCAGCTGACTCTTAATCAGCGGGTCCGGGGTTCGAGTCCCTGGCGGCGCACAGACAGCCGGAAGGCCCTTCGCGAGAGCGAGGGGCCTTCCGGCGTTTCCGCGCTCCCCGCCGGCAATCCCACCGGCATCCCCGCCGACTGTGGCAGGAAAGGTGGGAAACGGGTCATTGCTGCCACTGCGGCCCGGTGACAGGCTGGTCGCATGAGAGCGCGCAGCGTGGTCGTCGTCCTCTACGAGGGCGTGCAGAGCCTCGACGTGACCGGTCCCGTGGAGGTGTTCGCGGGGGCGGGCGCGGCCGCCGGGCAGCCGGGGGCGTACCGGGTGACCACCGCCTCCCCGGGCGGCGGGCCGGTGCGCAGCCACAGCGGGCTGCGGCTGCTGCCGGACACGGACCTGGCCGGGGTCGGGCCGGTGCACACCCTGCTGGTCCCCGGCGGGCTGGGCAGCGACCTCCCGGACGGTGCGCTGGTGGCACGGATCCGGGAGCTGGCCGGCCGGGCCGAGCGGGTGGTGTCGGTGTGCACCGGGGCCTTCCTGCTCGCCGAGGCCGGGCTGCTGGCCGGGCGCCGGGCGACCACGCACTGGGCGTACTGCGAGGCGCTGGCCCGGCGGTTCCCGGACGTCGAGGTGGACCCGGACCCGATCCACGTCCGGGACGGGAACGTCGCCACCTCGGCCGGGGTCACCGCCGGGATCGACCTGGCGCTGGCCCTGGTCGAGGAGGACCTGGGACGCGACGCCGCCCTGCTGATCGCCCGCCACCTGGTGGTCTTCCTGCGCAGGCCGGGCAACCAGGCCCAGTTCAGCACCCAGCTGGCCGCCCAGGTGGCGGCCCGGCAGCCGCTGCGCGAGGTGCAGCGGTGGATCGCCGAGCACCCGGAGGCCGACCTGTCGGTCGAGGCGCTGGCCCGCAGGTCGGCGCTGTCACCGCGGCACTTCGCCCGGGCCTTCGCCACCGAGGTGGGGGTGACCCCGGGCCGGTACGTGGACGGGGTCCGGCTGGAGGCCGCCCGGCGGCTGCTGGAGGACACCGCCGACGGCATCGAGGAGATCGCGCGCTCCTGCGGCTACGGCACCCCGGAGGCGATGCGGCGCGCCTTCGTCCGGTCCCTGGCCGCCCCGCCCGCCGAGTACCGACGCCGCTTCCGACCCGATCCTGTTGGAGGACACTGATGCGCATCGCCGTTCTGCTCTACGACCGGTTCACCGCCCTGGACGCCGTCGGCCCCTGCGAGGTGCTGTCCCGCATCCCCGGCGCCGAGGTGGTGTTCACCGCCGCGAAGCGCGGCCCGGTCCGCACCGACATGAAGACCCTGTCGCTGACCGCGGAGGCCGCCCTGGACGAGGTGGACTCGGCCGACGTGCTGCTCGTCCCGGGCGGTCCCGGGACGGAGGCCCGGCTGGCCGACCAGGCCGTGCTGGAGTGGGTGCGCGCGGTGGACGCCACCACCACCTGGACCACCTCGGTCTGCTCGGGCTCCCTGCTGCTGGGCGCCGCCGGACTGCTGGCGGGGCGCCGGGCCACCTCGCACTGGTGCTGCCTCGACGCGCTGAAGAAGTTCGGGGCGGAGCCGACCGGGACGGAGCGGGTCGTGGTCGACGGCAAGTACGCGACCGCGGCCGGGGTCTCGGCCGGGATCGACCTCGCGCTGACGCTGACCGGCCTGATGGCCGGGGACGCGACCGCGGAGGCGATCCAGCTGGTCATCGAGTACGACCCGCAGCCGCCGTACTCGGCGGGCTCGGTCGCGACGGCCCGGCCCGAGCTGGTCGCCGAGCTGCTGGCCAACGGGCTCCAGCTGCGCTAACGGCGCCCGGTCGGGAAGCCGTGGCGGCGGGCGCCGGTGACCACCGCCAGGACGGGCAGCATCAGGGCGAGCACCGTCCAGGGCAGGGCGCCGGTGCCCAGGCGGCCCAGCACCAGGCCGCCGACCACGCCGCCGCCCGCCATCGCGGCGTTCCACAGAGTGACCAGTACCGCCTGGGCGGCGTCCGCCCGCTCGCCGCCCGCGTCGCCGACGGCGGTCTGCAGCAGGGTCGGGGCGCCGCCCCAGCCCAGGCCCCAGAGCGCGGCGGCGGCGTACACCAGCGGTGTGCTGTGCGACCAGAGGCCGAGCAGGCCCGCGGACAGGGCGACCAGCAGCGCACCGCCGATCGTCAACTGCCGTAGCCGGCGGTGGATGTGGGAACCGGTGAACCAGATGCTCGCCAGCGAGGCCAGGCCGAAGACCAGCAGCACGGTGTCGGTCGCGTCGCCGAGGCCGGTCCGGTCGAGGAAGGGCGCGATGTAGGTGAACAGGATGGTGTGGGCGAGCACGAAGAGCACCGTCACGGTGAGCACCGGCGCCACCCCGGGCACGGTGAGCGCGCTCCGCACCGGGGCGCGCTCACCGGCGGGTCGTCCGGGCTGGTCCGGCAGCAGGGCCGCGATCCAGCCGATCACGCCGAGCGCCAGTGCCGTCATGGCCAGGAAGGGCACCCACCAGGCGAGCGCCTGGCCGAGGAAGGTGCCGACCGGCACTCCCAGCGACAGCGCCACCGGCACGCCCGCCATCGCCACCGCCATGGCCCGGCCCTGCTGCTCGACCGGCACCAGCCGGCGCGCGTACCCGGCCAGCAGCGCCCAGGCGAGGCCGGCCGCGACGCCCGCGAGGAAGCGGGCGGCCAGGGTGAGCGGGTAGTTCGCGGAGGCCGCGGTGACGGTGTTGGCGGCGGCGAAGCCGGCCATCGCGGTGAGCAGCAGCCGCTTGCGGCCCCAGCCGGCGGTGGCTGCGGTGAGCGGTATCGCGGTGGCGGCGGTCCCGAGCGCGTAGACGGTGACGGTCTGCCCGGCGGCCGACTCGCTGACGCCGAGGGCCCCGCCCATCCCGGGCAGCACGCCGGCGGGCAGGGTCTCGGTGAGCGCGGTGACGAAGACGGCGGTGGCCAGGGCGAGCAGGGCGGGCAGGGGAAAAGGGCTGCGGGCTACGGGAGTCGGGAGCTGTGTGGTCGCCATGGGAACCATGCTCGATCCTCACACCGGTGTCAGGTTCAAGCACGGTTCCCACCGACGTCACCTCAGCGGCGGAAGTAGCCGTCGAAGTTCTTGGAGAACTCCCGGACCCCGAACTGGTCCCAGTTGACGGACCAGGTCATCAGCCCGCGCAGGTTCGGCTGGGCGCCCGAACGCGGCACGTACGAACCGCAGTTGGCCAGTTTGGTGAGGCAGTCCAGGGCCTTGTTCACCTCGGCCGGGGCGACGTAGCCGTTGCCGGCGTTGGTGGTGGCCGGCATGCCGATGGCCACCTTGGAGGCGGGCAGCGGCGGGAACTTGTTGTTCGTGTTGCCCGCCACCGGGAAGCCGTTGAGCAGCAGGTCGGTCATCGCGACGTGGAAGTCGGCGCCGCCCATCGAGTGGTACTGGTTGTCCAGGCCCATGATGGAGCCGGAGTTGTAGTCCTGGACGTGCAGCAGGGTGAGGTCGTCGCGCAGCGCGTAGATGACCGGCAGGTACGCCCCGGCGCGCGGGTCCTGGCCGCCCCAGGGACCGGAACCGTAGTACTGGTAGCCGAGTTGGACGAAGAAGGTCTCCGGCGCCATGGTCAGCACGAAGCCCGGGCCGTACTTGGCCTTGAGGGTCTTCAGTGCGGAGATCAGGTTGACGATGACCGGGCTGGTCGGGTTCTTGAAGTCGGTGTCGCCGGTGTTGAGGGAGAGCGAGTGCCCCTCGAAGTCGATGTCCAGGCCGTCCAGGCCCCACTTGTCGATGATCGCCGAGACCGAGCTGACGAAGGTGTCGCGGGCGGCGGTGGTGGTCAGCTGGACCTGGCCGTTCTGGCCGCCGATCGAGATCAGCACCTTCTTGCCCTGGGCCCGCTTGGCGGCGATGGCGGCCTTGAAGTCGGCGTCGGACTCCACGGTCGGGCAGTCGGTGACGGAGCAGCGGTTGAACCGGATGTCGCCGGAGGTGACGGAGGTGGGCTCGCCGAAGGAGAGGTCGATGAAGTCCCAGGAGTTCGGGACGTCGGCCATCCGGGTGTAGCCGGCGCCGTTGGCGAAGCTGGCGTGCAGGTAGCCGACCAGGGCGTGGCTGCCGGGCGGCGGCGGGGTGGTCGGGGTGCCGGTGGGGGTGCCGGTGGGCGTTCCCGTCGGTGTCCCGGTCGGGGTACCGGTGGGGGTGCCGGTGGGCGTTCCCGTCGGTGTCCCGGTGGGCGTCGCGGTCGGCGTGGGCGTCGGGGACCCGGTGGGCGTCGGCGTCGGGCTGGGGGCGCCCGGCCCGTCCAGCGAGACGTCGTCCGCGTAGTAGGTCCCCTGGCCGTACCAGCCGTGGGTGTAGACGGTGGCGCTGGTCTGGGTGGCGCCGGTGGTGAAGCTGAGGCTGAGCTTCTGGTAGCCGCCGCCGGTGCCGGGGGTCCAGGTGCTGGGGCCGCCGCCGTCGACGCCCAGGTAGACGTACGAGCCGTTGACGTACGCGCTGAGCGTGTACGTGGTGCTGGGGGCGACGGTGACGGTCTGGCCGCACTGGGCGGTGTCGCCCGCGGTGGCCGCGGCGGCGAGGGCGTAGCCGCCGCCGTGCACCGGGCTGGTGACGACGCTGCCGGAGTTGGCGGTGCAGCTCCAGGGGCCGAGCGAGCCGGACTCGAAGCCGCCGTTGACCAGGAACTCGCCGGCCGAGGCGGCGGGCGCCAGGCCCAGGGTGACACCGACCAGGGTGGCCGCGGCGACGGCGGAGGCGGTGCCGGCGGCGAGCAGGGTGCGGGACTGCTTCCGGCGGGCGGGGGCGGGTGCGGGTGTGGTTCTGCGCATGCGGGGGCTCCTGCGATGGCGCGGTCGTGGGGGACGTCCGAGGGCACGCCGGAGCACGCGCCAGTGGGGGGGAGCGGCCCGGCCTGGCACCCAAGTTGGACTAGACCACTGAAGTGGATTCGACACTGCGGTGTCAATGGTCCAGACCGGTCCGCGGCCTACGCACCGTCCGCCAGGCAGCCCCGACGGGCCGCCCCGGTTGCCGGAGGTGACACTCCGTCGAAGGATGGAGGGGTGACCCCGCCCGGCTACCTCCGCTACCCCCACCTGCACGGCGGGCTGCTCGCCTTCACCGCCGAGGACGACATCTGGATCGCCCCGCTCGACGCCGACGGCGCCGCCGGCCGGGCCTGGCGGGTCAGCTGCGACCGCACCCGGGTCAGCCACCCCCGCTTCTCCCCCGACGGCCGCACCCTCGCCTGGACCAGCTGGCTGAACCTGACCCCCGAGGTGTGGACCGCCCCCGTCGAGGGCGGCGAGGCCGAACGGCTCAGCCACTGGGGCAGCCAGGACACCCGGGTGCGCGGCTGGCTGCCGGACGGCGAGGTGCTCGCCGTCACCTCCTACCACGAGCCGTTCGGCCACTACACCTGGGCACACGCCCTGCCGCCCGACGGCTCCCCCGGCCACCGGATGCCCTGGGGCCCCGTCGGCGACGCCCAGATGAGCCGCGAACGCACCGTGCTGCTCACCGGCGCCGCCCCGCACGAGCCCGCCGCCTGGAAGCGCTACCGGGGCGGCGCCACCGGCCGGCTCTGGGCGGACGGCGAACAGATCCTGGCCGGCCACCCCGGCCACCTCGCCTCCCCCATGCCCGTCGCCGGGCGGATCGCCTTCCTCTCCGACCACGAGGGCATCGGCAACGTCTACTCCTGCCGCCCCGACGGCACCGACCTGCGCCGGCACACCGACCACGCCTCCTACTACGCCCGCGAGGCCGCCACCGACGGCACCCGGATCGTCTACCAGCACGCCGGCGACCTCTGGCTGCTGGACGGCCTGGACGCCCCCGCCCCGCGCCGGCTCGCCGTCCCGCTCGGCGGCGCCCGGGCCGGCCGCCGCCCGTACCAGGTCAGCGCCGCCTCCCAGGTCAAGGACCTGGCCTGCGACCAGAGCGGCCGGGCCGGGGTGATCACCGTGCGCGGCAGCCAGTACTGGCTCACCCACAAGGACGGCCCGGCCCGCGCGCTCGCCGACACCCCCGGGGTGCGGACCCGGCTGCCGGTGATCCTCGGACACACCGGCGAGGCCGCCTGGATCACCGACGCCGAGGGCGCCGACGCGATCGAGGTGATGCCGCTGCCGGGGCACGAGGAAACGGAGAAGCACCGCCACCGGGTGCTCGCCGCCGACCGGATCGGCCGCGTCCTGGAACTCACCGCCTCCCCCGACGGCGCCCACCTCGCCGTCGCCGCCTCCGACGGGCGGCTGCTGCTGGTCGCCGCCGCCGACGGCGCCGTCCGCGAACTCGCCGCCTCCGGCTACGGGCCGGTCTCCAGCGCCCGCTTCTCCCCCGACTCGCACTGGATCGCCTGGTCCCAGCCGGTGGCCGGGCGCTCGCTGCGCCGGATCCGGCTCACCCGCACCGAAGCACCCGGGCCGGTCACCGAAGTCACCGACGGCCGCTTCGAGGACGAGCAGCCGGTGTTCACCCGGGACGGCCGCTACCTGGCCTTCCTGTCCTGGCGCGGCTTCGACCCCGTCCACGACGTGCACACCGGCGACCTCTCCTTCCCGCTCGGCTGCCGCCCCTACCTCGTCCCGCTCACCGCCGACACGCCGTCCCCGTTCGCCGCGCCCGCCGAGGACGGCGCCCCGCGCGGCAACGGCGGCGGCGACGGCACCGTCCGCGTCGACCCGCAGGGCATCGGCGAGCGGCTGCTGCAGTTCCCGGTGATCGCCTCCAAGTACTCGGCCACCGACGCGGTGCGCGGCGGCCTGGTCTGGCTGCGCTGGCCGATCTCCGGCACCCTCGGGCAGACCTTCGCCAGCCCCGACGACACCTCCGGCCGCCCCTCGCTGGAGTACTTCGACCTCGCCCGGGGCACCCGCACCACCCTGGTCGACAAGCTGGACGGCTACGCCGTCTCCGGGGACGGCGGCTCGATCGCGGTCTACTCGGCCGGGACCCTGCGGATCGTCCCGGTCACCGGTGGCGCCGGCAGCACCGTCGACCTGCGGCGGATCACCCACACCGTGCACCCCGCCGCCGAGTGGCGCCAGGCCTACCACGAGGCCGCCCTGATCGTCCGGGACCAGTTCTGGGACGAGCGGATGTCCGGCCTGGACTGGCCCGCCCTGACCGCCCAGTACGAGCCGCTGCTGGACCGGGTCTGCTCACCCGACGACTTCGCCGACCTGCTGCGCGAACTCCTCGGCGAACTCGGCACCTCGCACGCCTACGTCACCCCGTCCCGGCGCGCCGAAGGGCCCTCGCTCGGCCAGCAGCCGCTCGGCCTGCTCGGCGCCAACGCGCACCGCTCCCCCGACGGACGCTGGCTGGTCGAGCGGGTGCTGCCCGGCGAGACCTCCGACCCGCGCGCCCGCGCCCCGCTCGCCGCCCAGGGCGTCCGGGACGGCGACGAACTGCTCGCCGTCGGCGGCCGCCCGGTGGACCCGGTGCGCGGCCCGCTGCCGCTGCTGGCCGGCACCGGCGGCACCACCGTCGAACTGGCCCTGCGTAGCAGCCCGGACGGCCCGGTACGGCGGATCACCGTCACCCCGCTGACCGACGAACGGGCCGTCCGCTACCAGGACTGGGTGACCAAACGCCGCCTCCTGGTCCGGGAGTTCAGCGACGGCCGGTGCGGCTACCTACACATCCCGGACCTCGGCGGCTCCGGCTGGGCGCAGTTCAACCGCGACCTGCGGCGCGAGCTGGACAAGCCCGCACTCGTCCTGGACGTGCGCGGCAACGCCGGCGGCAACGTCTCCGAACTGGTCCTGGAGAAACTCACCCGGCACGTCCTCGCCTGGGACTTCGGCCGGGACCGCCAGCCGGTCCGCTGGCCCCGACACGCACTGCGCGGCCCGCTCGTGGCGCTCGCCGACGAGGCGACCAGCTCGGACGGCGACGTGGTCATCGCGGCGATCAAGCTGCTCGGCCTCGGCCCCGTCGTCGGCAACCGGACCTGGGGCGGGGTCGTCGGGATGACCGGGCGGCACACCCTCGGCGACGGCACCCGGATCTCGGTGCCCAAGAACGCCTCCTGGTTCGAAGGCGGACTCGGCTGGTCGGTGGAGAACCGCGGCGTCGAACCGGACGTGCACGTGCTGCGCACCCCGCGCGACTGGGCCCGCGGGCGCCACCCCGAGCTGGTCGCCGCCGTCCAGCTGGCGCTGGACCTGCTGGAGGACGCGCCCGCCGCGGCTCCCCCGCCGGAGGACACCCCCCGGCCGGATCTGCGACGCCCGCCGCTGCCGCCGCGGGCGCGGTGACCTGGGGGCTTGGGGCTTGGGGCTTGGGGGTCTTCTGGGGTTTCAGCCCCAGGGGTCGCCCTCGGCCGTCATGTTCTCGGCCGCGCGCCGGTCGGCCTCGTCCTGGGCGGCACGCCGCTCCGACTCGCGGGCCTCCTGGGTCTCGCGGGCCCGCTCGATCTCGGGACTGTACGCGTCCACGGCCTCGTCGTGGGCGATGGCGGCACGCTCGGCGGCGTCCTGCCCGGTCGCCTCGTGCGCCTTGTGGCGGAACCTGTCGAAGATGCCCATGACTCCTCCTCCGAACGGATACCGGGCTTCCCCCACTCTCACACCGGGCACCCGGAGTCGCACGTTGAGCCTTTGGTCCCTGGTGAACGCGCCCAACGGCCGTGGCGCGGAGGCGGGCACCCGGCGCAGATTGGAGCCGTCGGCCGAACTGACGCCACCGTCTGGAGCCCACCGTGACCGTCGCACCTTCCGCCCGCCAAGCCCGTCGCACCGCCGAGGACCCCCACGACGGGCCGCGCCGGCGGGTCGGGCCGCTGGCCGCGCTGGACGGGCGGCTGCCCGGCACCCACGACCTGCTGCTGATGCAGTGCCCCAGTTCGCTGCGCCCGCTGGCGGGCGGCGAGCTGCCGGACTGGACGCGGGCCGTGCTGCGGGTGCACCCCTGGGTGACGGTCGGCCGGGCCCCCTCCCTGGTCGGCACCCCGGCGGACGTGCCGCACCCGCAGCGCTGCACCCGGGACCCGGAGGCCGCCCCCGAGCAGTGGATCCCGGTGATCGTGCGCGGGCCACGCCCCGGACAGCGGCTGGACGCGCTGGCGCCCTGGGCCGCGGTGGCCCGGACGCTGCGGCCCGAGCAGCTGGCCGGGCGGTGCGGGCGGCTGGACCCCGAGCGGGTCGCCGGGATTCCGGCGCTGGCCCTGCTGCCGGCGGTCGGCCGGCTGGTCGCGGACCACCGGCTGTCCTGGGGCCCGATCGGCGCGGTCGGCTACGAGCTGGGCACCGGCGTGCCGGTCGCCGGACCGCTGAGCCCGCTGCGACTGGTCCTGCGCACCCCGCACCCGATCAGCCGCCGGGACGCGCTGCAACTGCGGCGGGCGCTGAGCAGGCTGTCGGTCCCGGTGCAGGCCGAACTGGAGACCCGCTACGGCTCGGTGCAGCTCGCCGAGTACGCGGCCTCGCCGTACACCCTCACCCTGCTGACTCCGGACGGGCCCCGGGAGGTCCGCGACCCGTGGTTCCCGCGCGGCCCGTTCGTCTGAGCCGTCGTAATTAGTTGGGACGGTTGGGCGGTCGGGGCGCCGCCCGAGGTCGGCGGCGGGGCGCCGGGGCGAGGTGGAGTCCGGCCACTGCCTCGGACAGCTCGGCGTGCAGGGCGTCCCGGGCGGCCTCGTCGCAGGTCTGCCGGATGTGCCATTCCTCGGCGAGTGTCCGTTCCACCGCCGCGACCGCTCGGCGCCGTTCAGGGCTGAGCCACAGGACCGGCGGCGCGAACTGGAGGTGTGTACCCCAGAGCCACAAGCAGGTGACCCGAGCCTTACGCATCAGGCCGAGGAACGCGCGCCCGAACATCGGCATCGCGGTTCACCACCTTCCGGACTTTCCGGCGGCCGAGGACGACGAGGGGTTCCTCGAACGGCTGGTTCGCCAGGTAGCCCGACGACCAGGCGACGCCCCACCGGGCGCAGTTCGGGCAGTTCCACGTCCGTCCGGCCGCGTTGGCGTCGTTGAGCAGATCGACCGGGGCGCAGCAGTCCGGTGCGGGGCAGGTCGGAGGGCCGGTCATCGGCGGCGGTCCCGGCCGAGTCGCCGCCGGGTGGCCCGCCGGATGATCGGTTCGGACGCGACGACACCGGCCATGAGGATGGCGGCCAACACGTCGACGCCGAGCGCCGGTTGGCGCTTCACGCGGTCCGACCACGGGGCTCGGCGGGGACGCCCATGTAGACGACGTCCCTGCCGGTCGTCCCGTCCTCGACCAACTCGCCGACCTGCGGGCGGTAGAGCGGCCCGGTCGGGGACTCCTTGCTCACCACAGCTGACTCCGTTCCGTAGTTTAATGACTACCCGGGGTCGCCACTGTCCTCTAGCATTGGACGTCCTTCAACCTCTCAAACGTGCTTGGAGAGTGGTTCATGAACAAGGCCGAGCTGGACCCCGACTCGTCTCCAGCCGCAGAGTTCGGTGCGTTCCTCCGCAGCTCACGAGAGGAACGGGGTTGGCGGCAGGAAGATTTGGCGAGCGCCATCGGCTATTCCCCCACGCACGTGTCAGCCGTGGAAACTGGTCGACGTCCCCCAACACCGCGCCTGGCTCGCGAACTTGACAAAGCCTTCGGATGGGATCGCGTGTTCGCCCGCAAGGCGCTCGACCTCAAGACCTCGGCGCTCCTCGAAGGCTTCCCGGAGTACGTCGCGCACGAGTCAAGGGCGGTGGAACTGAGACTGTTCACCTTGGGTATCGTGCCGGGGCTGCTTCAGACCATGGACTACGCACGGGCCATCGCGGCGGGCGCGCTCCGGCGGGGCAGCATCACGGAGGACCAGGCCGAGGAGCGGGTTGCCTACCTTGCGCGCCGACAGGCGAACTTGCGCCGGGAAACCCCTCCGCTGATCCACGTCGTCCTGGATGAGAGCTGCATCCGACGGCCGGTCGGCGGAAAGTCCATCATGGCCGCCCAGCTCGACGAGCTTGCAGCCTTCGCCCGGATGCCCAACACCGTTCTCCAGGTGGCTCCGTACGCCATAGGCGAGGAACGATCGTTCGATCTCCCGGTGAACATCATCACCCTTCCGGACCGATCGCTGATGTCCTACGCCGAATCAGCGCAACAAGGGAACCTGGAACGGGACAGCGGCGCAGTACCGCCGATCCTCACGGCCTACTATCAGCTACAGGCCCTCGCACTCTCACAAGCCGAGTCTGTGGCCCTGATCAGCCAGCTGAGAGAGGAACTACCGTGACCGCCGAGCCTCAGTGGTTCAAGTCTTCGTACAGCAGCAACGGCGGCGACTGCATCGAGGTCGCGGGGAACTTGATCCCGTCCGGGACCGTCCCCGTCCGAGACTCCAAGGACACCGACGGCCCGGCCCTCCTCTTCGCGACCGAGGCCTGGCAGTCCTTCGTCTCCGCCCTCCGAGCCGGCGAGTTCGACACCGCCTGACGCCCGGTCTGAGCACAAGGGTCAGATCGGCAGGTTCCAGCCCGGTCCGTCCGCACTTCCGATCCAGACCCGCTGCCCGGCCGCCGAGACCGTCATGCCGAACCCCTCCTGGTGCGGCTCGCCGGCCCGCTGCCAGGCTTCGACGGCGTTCTCCACCTGGTCCCAGAGCCGGAGCGGGCCACGCTGAACCACGGCCCATCCCCCGTCAGGGTTGGACATGGTCCGGGCCTGCGATCCGGTGGCCACGTCGGAGAGGATCTGGTGCCCGCCGGCTCCCATCCGTTCGGCCGAGGGCGCCGCGAGCTGGGCGACCCAACTGCCGGTCCACGTGCCGATGACCTCGGGGTCGATCCGCGACGGACGTTCGTCCCCCGGAAGCAGCGAGAGGCTTTGGCGTGGCGGGCGGTCGTGCGGGCGGGCGATCATGAAGCTGGTGTAGCCGGGCATGAACAGCCCCGTCCCCTCTCCCGGGGCCGTCACGACCAGCCGCACGAGTCCGAACCCGAGCCCCCACCCGGACAGGGTGGCCAGGATGACGCCGCCGGGCTTCACCTGGTGCAGCCAGCGGGGTGGCAGGTACCGGACCGCACAGGTGGCGATCAGCCGGTCGTACTCGCCCCCGTCCGGGTCGCCGAGCAGCCCGTCACCGATGACCAGCCGGGGAGCGAACCCCGCCGCCTTGATCGCGGCAGCGGCAGTGGCGCCGACCGCCGGGTCGTACTCGATGCTGGTCAGGTTGGCGTCCCCGAGGCGGTGCGCGCCGAGGGCGGTCGAGTAGCCGGTCCCCGTGCCGATCTCCAGCACCCGGTGCCCGGTCTCGGCGCCGAGCTGGTGCCACATGCGCAGCACCAGCGACGGCAAGGTGGACGATGACGACGGAGTCCCGATCACCGCCCCCTCGGCCACGTCCTCGGGGCGGGTCCGCCCGTCGAGCTGGGTGACCAGCGTCTCGTTCGAGTAGACCTGCTCCAGCCAACCAGGGTCGGTCCTGTGCACCGGGCGGTACGCGGTCGGATTGCTTCCCGGGACCGCCGCGAAGAACGATCCGACGAACAGTTCCCGGGGCACCGCCAACGCGGCGGCCCTCCAGGCCGGATCGTCGACCGCGTCGTCCCCGGTGAGCCCGTCCACCAGGGCGGCGCGGAGCTGAGCCGATGCGCTCACGAGTCGGGGCCCTTCTCCAGTTGGTCGGCGATGGCGTGGGCAATCGCCGAAGCGGTGTCGACACCCTGCCAGGCCCATTGGCCGTTGGGGTTGCACTCAAGGAAGTACCAGTCACCTGCGGCGGTCACCGCGAAGTCGAACGCACCGTAAACCAAGCGGAGTTCGTTCAGATAAGCGATCACAGAGCGCGCAACGGGCCCGGGCACTTCGATCGGCGTACACGTCATCAGGTCTTGACGCTCGCGCCAGTCGAGATCGGGACTGCCGATCCGGACACCGAACAACCGGTCACCCACGGCGGTCACCCGCACGTCGAACGACTTGGACACGGCGGCTTGGAACATGTGCGGACACACGGACACGGCGTCGGTGATCTCGGCCGGATCGACTTCCCGTACCCACACCGTTTGCGCAGTGCCGTCGGGGGCTCGGTACCGGCTGTCCCACACCGGCTTGTAGACGGCTCCGCCGGACTGGTCGGCGCAGAACCGGCGCGCTTCGTCGGTATCGGCGGTGATGACCGTGTTCGGCACCAGGAAACCGCTCCGGCCCGCCACGACAAGCTGTGCGGGCTTGTACTCCGCGTTCCGGATGTGCCACGGGTGATTGACGTAGTGGGCGTCGGGAAGCGACGCGAAGATGCCGCCAGCACCCCAAAATGCTTGCGCACTGGTGAACTTGGACGCGTGTTCGTCCAGTCCCGGCGGCGCCCGGTAGGGCGAGGGCCGGCGGACCCAGACCGACCGCACCCGAGTGAGGTCGAGTTCCCGGCTTGATGTGCGGAGAGTGCCCCGCTGCTCGCTCCTGCTGTAGTGGGCGGTCAGCGAGGCACCCCCGAGCAGATCGGCACCGGGGTCCACCCGGACGACCGGGACTCGGCGCTCGGCCAGGATGCGGAGCACCACATCGGCCGTCACGTCGTGCGCGTTGGTCAGGACCAGGACAGCCCGGTGTCGATCCTGCGCCATGTCAGCCGGCGCCCTGGTCCTGGTCGTTCGCTGGCATGCTGTCCATGTCGGTGGGTGCGCTCTGCCCGCCGCTCTGCCCGTCACCGCCGCCCGTGTTCGTGGGCGTGCTGGTCTCCGTGCTGGTGCCGTGCGCCCCCATCTCGACCTTGCGACCCTGATCGTCCACGAACACGGCAACCTGCGTTTCGGGGTCGATCACGGCCGAGACGGCAGGGACCGAGCGGGTGTCCGGGTACGGACCCATTCGGGTCGTGCCCCACGGTGCGGTTGTCATCTGTGCTGCGCCTCCATGTTCTTCGTTGCCGTGCTCTTCCACGGCCCGAGCAACACCAACGACGGTAGGGAGAAGCCACGCCCGGCCTCAACGAAGTTGCGAGATATTGCGCCGATTCACCCGAGAGTGTCGAGCGCGGCTGTGATCACGGCGCGAGCCGCGTCCCCGTAGACGGCCGCTTCGGACAGCTGGACGAACGCCTTGGCGTAGTCGGCCAGTTCGCGAGGCTGCCTGACGTTGATCTCGGCTGTCAGGGTCTCCACCACGGCGTGCCGGTCATCGAACAAGTAGAACGCTTCCAGCGGCCAGACGGTGCGCTGGGCGGTGAACGGAACGATCCCGAGGGAGACGGTGGCGAGCGGCCCCACGGTGAGCAGGTGCCGAAGCTGGCCACGCATCACCTCGGTATCGCCGATGCGGTACCTCAGCACTGACTCCTCCATCAACACCACGAACCGGCGGCCGCCCTCGTACAGGAACCGGCTGCGGGCCACGCGGGCGGCAACGGCCTCTGTCACGTCGTCGGGAGTTCCCTGGAACTGCGTGATGGAGCGCATCAAGGCCGTGGCGTAGGCCGGCGTCTGGAAGAATCCGGGCACGACGTTGGACACGTACACCCGGCACAGACGGGCCCGCTCGTTCAGCGCGTAGACGTCCTCCTGGACCTTGCGCATGCCGTTGCGCTGGAGCCGACGCCACTCCATGTACATCGACTCCACCGCGCGCGCCGTGGCAATGAGGTCTTGCACCTGTTCCTCGGCGCCACAGGCGATGCACCAGGCCCGAACGTCCGCATCGGAAGGGGCCGTTTTCGCGGAGAGGATGCGCGAGGTCTTCGCCGGGTGCCATCCACACCGGGCAGACAGTTCTTGCCCCTTGAGGCCGGCGTCCAGCATCAGCTCGCGCAGACGCGCGGCAACGGCGGCGCGGGCGGCCTGCGCGCTGGATGAGGGAGAAGCGGGCATGAACTGGCTGTCCGGTGGGATATCGCAGAGGTCAGACGGTGTATTCCGGGTGGTCGATGCCCCGCGCCCAGACGGCTTCGAAGGCCGAGACGCAGAGCTTCACCACCGCCGGGTCCTCGGACAGTTCATATTTGGGGTCGGCCCAGTCCCCGACGCCGGTGAAGTGGTTGAACTCGACCAACCGGCCGTCGAAGACCCAGAAGTCATTGCCCGGTAGTGCGATGTCCGACGCCCGGCGGCGCGGAAGCCAACGGACCTGTTCGCCGGCCGCGACGTTCACGGCGGTCCCGGCGTGCTCGAAGCGGATGTAGTCGGTCACCGGCTCCGAAACGATCCGGGCCCTGCGCATGACCACGCCCCGGCTGACGGCCTCCCGGACGAGAGGCACCCACCCGGCCCAGCCCTCGGACTCGGGGTCGAGATCGGGGTGGACGCCGCTCCGCTGGAAGCGTGCGAAGTCCGTCGACTCATCGCCCACGCCGTACCAGTCACGCATCTCCAGGTGCACGGCCGAGTGTTGCGCGGCCTTGAGCAGGTCAGAGAAGTCCGGAACGTTCTGCGTCATCGAGTGCCTTCCTAATGATCGCCGCCATGCGGAGCGGGATACGGACCACGGCCTCACCCTCGGGGACGCCGATCGTGTGGCCAGGAACCCACTCGGTCGTGCTGACCTCGGTCAGCAGTTCCTCCCTGGGCTTCCAGCCCTGGAACACCAGCTCCCGCTCGTGGTCGTCCACCCACACCGTCGGCGATCCGTTCCCCTGGGTCTCGGGGTCCATCCCGTTGAACCGTAGTGCCATCGGGTCCTCCCGTGCCAAGCCGGTTGCGCGTCCTTGCATTACCGTTCCGCAGAGATGACGGACATTCAAGAGCGCAAGGGGAGCAGGCCGGCGCATTCGGAGCGGGTCCGACGCATCTCGCAAGCGGCACATCCCTTGCGAGTGGAAGGCAGTAAGAGAATGGGCGAGTTCACTCCTGAGGCCGCCGAAGCGCTGAAAACCGCGGCGGCCATCTGCGGACCGCTGGAGCTGGAGGAGATCAGCAACCGGCGGGGCTCGGCGGTCTGGAAGGCGACCGGTCCGCGGCGCGTCGCGAGTATCAAGCTCGGCACCGGCGAGGCCGCCGAGGTCACCGCGCGGGAAGCCTCGGTGCTGGACCAGCTCCCCGGCTACACCGTGACCGCCGGCCGGTTCGACGGCGGCGTCTGGTTCGTCACCCCGTGGCTGGTCGGACCGTCCACCTGGCAGGCCCTCCGCCCCCTGCGCAAGGGCGAAGGAGGGCGGGACGAGGCCCTGGCCGCTGCGGTCGGGCTGTGCCGCGCCGTGGCAGACCTCCACGCCGAAGGGTGGGTACACGGAGACCTCCAGCCCCAGCACGGCATCCACGGTGGCGACGGGACCGTGCGACTCCGCCGTCCGATCCCCCTGTTCGGTCCGCCCAAGACCCCACTGCCCGGCGAGGCGGGTAGTGGGGTCTCCGTCCATGTAGCAACGACCGTCAGCCGGTGACGCTGGGGGTGCCCGTCTCCAGGTGGCCGGTGAAGCGCTGGGACCAGCCGGCGTCCGCGTCCACCGTCACCGTGAAGTCGTACCAGCCGTTGTTATAGGCCACGGCGTTGAAGAAATCGGTGACGTTGCCGCCGGCGGGGACCTGGTACGTCCAGGGGCCGTCCGTCCGGTAGTTGTTGGAGGCGATGGTGAAGGTCAGCGGCGTCGTACCGGAGTTGGCGAGCTTGAAGTAGACCGCCAGCTTGCCCGTCCCCGGCTCGACCGCGTACGAGGCGGTGACGGCCGCGTTCTTGCCGGCCTTGGTGGCGTCGCCCTTGAAGCGGCGCAGGAAGCGGTTGGGGCCGACGACGGTGAGGTCGTAGGGGCCACCGCCGAAGTTGGTGCCGCAGTTGAAGAAGTCGCTGGTGGTGCCGCCCGGGTCGACGGTGTACTGCCAGGGGCCGCCGCTGCGGTAGGCGTTGGCGTAGGCGGCGAAGTGGGCGGACTTCGCCGCTGCCGCGCCCCCGTTGTCCATCGTGATCCAGACCTTCATCACCCCGCCGGAGCCGAACTCCAGGTGGTCCAGGTTGGCGTTCGGCTGGTACGGCAGGGCGCGGGCCGGCCGGGTGCCGGTCTCCTGGATCGGCAACTGGTTGTTGATCGGGGCCGGGTTGGGCAGCGGGCCGCACGCCGACAGGCCGATGGTCTGCGAGGTGTCGGGCAGCCCGGGCAGGCCGTAGACCGGGTTGGCGAAGTCGAACGCGCTGGTCAGGTCGCCGCAGACGCGGCGGCGCCAGTCGCTGATGTTCCGGCACTGCGCGGGCGTGCCGAGGGCGGCCGTCCAGGTCTCCAGGAAGCGCAGCACGGAGGTGTGGTCGAAGGTCTCGGAGTTGACCCAGCCGCCGCGGGTCCAGGGCGAGACGGCGATCATGGGGACGCGGAAGCCGAGGCCGATGTTGGTGCCGTTGTAGAACTCGCCCGGGGTGCCGGCGGGGGCGGCCGGCGGCGGGACGTGGTCGAAGAAGCCGTCGTTCTCGTCGTAGTTGATGAACAGGACGGACGAGTTGAAGACGTTCGGGTCGGCGTTCAGCGCGTCGATCACCAGGTGGACGAAGTGCGCGCCGTCGGCCGGGGTGGCGTACGGGTGTTCGGAGGAGGCCTGGTCGGGGACGATCCAGGAGACCTGCGGGAGGGTGCCGTTCAGCACGTCGGCCCTGATCGCGGCGGCGATGTCGTCCGGGGTCCTGCCGGTGGCCTTGGGCACCGAGCCCATGCCCTTGACGGCCAGCGGGCTGCCGGCCGGGGCGCCGGAGAACTGGGTGAAGTACGCGAGGGCGTTGTCGCCGTAGTTGTCGGCGGCGTTCTGGTAGACCTTCCAGCTGACGCCGGCGCTCTCCAGTGCCTCCGCGTAGGTCTGCCAGCGCAGGCCCTTCTCGTCGCCGCCGTCGTACGCGGGGCCGCCGGCGCTGCCGGCCGGGTCGATCTGGCCGGACCAGTGGTAGGTGCGGTTGGGGCCGGTCGCGCTGAGCACGGAGCAGTGGTAGGCGTCGCAGATGGTCCAGTTCTCGGCCAGCGCGTAGTGGAACGGGATGTCCTGGCGGGTGAGGAAGCCGAGGGTGCGGACGTTGCCCTTGGCGGCGACCCAGGAGTCCATCTTGCCGCTGTTCCAGGCCTTGTGCTGATCGCTCCAGCCGTGGCTGAGGTCACCGTTGCATTGGGCGAGGCGCTCGGGGTCGGCGCCGCCGGCCGGCTTGGTCTGGCTGAACTGCCACGGGTACTGGCGGCCGAGCAGGCCGTTGGGCTGGTTGAAGACGCTGTAGCCGCCGGCTATCTGGATGGCGCTGCGGTCGGCGAAGCCGCGCACGCCGCGCAGCGTGCCGAAGTAGTGGTCGAAGCTGCGGTTCTCCTGCATCAGGATCACCACGTGCTGCACGTCGTTGATGGTGCCGGTCTGCTGGAGCGTGGCGGTGGAGGCCACCGCGGGCGCGCCGGGGGCGGCCCCTGCGGCGCTGGTGCCTGCCACGGCGAGTCCCGCCGCGGCGGCACCGGACAGCGTGACGAACTTCCTACGACTCAGCTCGGCCATCAGCCCGGCCCGTCCCTTCACTGGCGATCTGGCGATGTTGTGTACACAAGTCGGGGCTCATCGATCGCGCAGCATCTTCCACCCCGGCCGGAGGCGTCCACCAGATGCGCGCGGCAGGGTTGGCGGACTGTTCGTCCGGGTGTCACCGAGCGACGCCGGGCTGAACGGGCGGCGGAAACGCCGGGGAGGGACGGAGCGGGCGGCTGGTCAGCGGTCCTTGACCTCGATTCCCAGCGCCTGGGCGAACTGCGGTGCCAGCTCCAGCAGTTGGGTGGAGCTGATGACCGCGCCGCGCAGCCCCTGGTGGCCGTCCGCGAGTCCGAGCCGGGCGGCCCCGCGCAGGTCGGTCTTCTTCAGGGTGGCACCGCGCAGCCGGACCTCCTCCAGCGTGGAACCGGGGAAGGACACCTCGGTCAGCTTGGCCTCGCCGAAGTCCACGTCGCGCAGCAGGCAGTCCTCGAACACGACGTCCCGCAGCACGGCCGCCCGCAGGTTGACCGCCTCCAGCTTGCAGCCGCGGAACACCACCCGGCGCAACGCCGAGCCGTATCCGGCGACCCCGGCCAGCACGCCGCCGACGAAGGCGCTGTCCTGCCACTCGGTGTCGCTCAGGTCGCAGGCCACCCAGCGGCCGGCCTGCACCCAGACCTCGTTGAAGCGGGCCTGGCGCAGCTTGACCCCGCTGAGCGCGACCCCGGTGAAGGCGCACTCCAGGAACGCCGCCCCGGCCGCCGACTCGTCGGTGTGCTCGCCGCCGTCGAAGTGCGTGGTGTCGTACCGCTCGTCGCTGCGCAGCCGCCCGGTGTGGGGGCGGAGCAGGTCCGCGTACGGCAGGTCGGTGAGCTGGTCGGGGGCGGAACGCGGCATGGCGGCGGCACCTCACGGTCGGGGGCGAACGGGTCTCGCCCGAATGCTCGCACGCGGCACCGACAACGCCCCGGACCGGCCGCAGCGGACTGCGGCCGGGCCGAGGTGTGGTCCTCAGAAAGGTCAGCCGCGCGCCCAGAGGGAGTTGACGCGGCTGCGCTCGGTGCTGTTCGGGTACGGGTTGGTGCAGGAGGTGCCGGGGCCGCCGCCGGACATCAGCTCGCTGCACGGGCCGGAGTAGTGGTCCGGCAGGCCGAGCACGTGCCCGGTCTCGTGCGCGGTCACCCGGACCGAGTTGTACTGCCGGTTCTGCTGGTAGTCGAGGAAGACGTAGCCGCGCCCGTGGCCGTCGGTGCTGGCGTAGGAGCCGCGGCTGTCGTTGCCCTCGTAGTACGAGAAGTCGCCGCCCGAGCCGGCCCGCAGCTGGACGTTGCTGACCGAGCTGTTCCAGATCTGCGCGGCGTTGGCTATCTGGGTGCGGAAGGTCGGTGCCGAGCTGGCGTCGTAGGTGACGACGACGGTCGCCAGGTTCGGGCTGGCGGCCTGCTTGGCCTTCGCGGAGGCCATCACGGCCTGGAAGAACGCCTGGTTGTTCGCGGCCTCGGCGGCCGAACCGGCGTACGTCGAGGCGGTGTAGCCCTGGACGGCCGGGCCGGGGGTGGCGGCGGACGCGGCGGTGGCGGGCAGCACGGCGAGACCGGCCGCGAGGGCCAGGCCGAGGGTCGCGGACAGCACGGATCGCTTCATGTGGGGGCTCCGATTCCGGTGGTGCCGTGGCCGGTTGGGGGCCGGCCCTGGGGGACACCTGGTCAGCGGGTGATGTCCCCAGAGCTTCGGGCAGCCCGGCGGGCGGGCGGATGATGTCAACCCGCGATAGCTTCGATCAATACCCCTTGCGGAAAAGGGGTTTGAGATGTCTTTAACCGGCCTTGACTCGCGCGTGCCCCTGGCATTCCGCTCCACCGGCGGTTAGGCTCCCGATCGGGGAAGCAACCGAGCGGCGGGCCGCCCGATTCCGGCCGGGCGGCCCGCCGCACCCGAAGGGCATCGGCAACTTCCTTGGCGCCGCAACGAGTTCGCGGGCTCCTCCGATTCGAGGGCTTCCCCAGTTCACGGGCTTGCCCAGTTCACGGGCTTGCCTAGTTCACGGACTCGACGCCGTTCGACCAGAGGCTGTCGACCTGGCCGCGCTCGTTGCTGTCGGGGTAGGGGTTGGTGCAGGACGGGCCGGGGCCGCCGCCGGACATCAGCTCACTGCACGGGCCGGAGTAGTTGTCGGGCAGGCCGAGCACGTGCCCGGTCTCGTGCGCGGTGACGCGCAGCGAGCTGTACTGCTGGTTCTGCTGGTAGTCGAGGAAGACGTAGCCGTGGCCGTGGCCGTCGGTGCTGGCGTAGGAGCCGCGGCTGTCGTTGCCCTCGTAGTACGAGAAGTCGCCGGTGCCGCTGCTCACCTGGAGCTGGACGTTGCTGACCGAGCTGTTCCAGATCTGCGCGGCCTGGGATATCTGGCTGGTGAAGGAGGGCGCGCTGGCGGTGTCGTAGGTGACGGTGACGGTCTGCAGCCACGGGTTGGCTGCCTGCTTGGCCTTGGCGGAGGCCATCACGGCGTGGAAGAACGCCTGGTTGTTCGCGGCCTCGGCGGCCGAACCGGCGTACGTCGAGGCGGTGTAGCCCTGGACGGCCGGGCCGGGGGTGGCGGCGGACGCGGCGGCGGCGGGCAGCACGGCGAGACCGGCCGCGAGGGCCAGGCCGAGGGTCGCGGACAGCACGGATCGCTTCATGTGGGGGCTCCGGATTCGCGGTACGCCGAACCGCCGGGGCCGGTGGGGGCCGGACACGGCTGCGGCGACGGTGGGGGCGCCCCGGTGGGGCCGGGGCGGATTCGCTGTCCCTGAGCTTCGACCCGCCCGGGCCCGCGGCGGATGATGTCAACCGGCGATAGCACCGCCGCATACCGGCGGGGCCCGCGGCGCGCCCTCCCGCCGCGCCTTGTTCTGTCATGTCCTTGGCGACAAGGCCGGGTGGCGTCTATGCTCCGGGCGTGGAGCTCGACGTGAGACACCTCCGGGTGGTGTGCGCTATCGCCGACACCGGCAGCCTCCGCAAGGCCGCGCTCCAGCTCGGCATGACCCAGCCCTCCCTCACCACCCAGCTGCACCGCATCGAACGGGCCATCGGCGGCACCCTGTTCACCCGCGAGCAGACCGGCAGCCGGCCCACCGCGCTCGGCCACTCGGTGCTGTCCCGGGCCCGGCCGGTGATCACCGAGATGGCCGCGCTGGTGGCCGCCGCCCGCCAGGAGGCCCGCGACGCGGCCGGCCCCGGGCGGCAGCGCCGGCTGCGGATCGGCAGCGTCGGCAGCCGGGCGGTCGCCGCCTGGCTGCGCCGGGTGCACGAACGGCTGCCGGACACCGACACCACCATCCACGTCGACGTCTCGGCCAGCGCCCTGCTGCGGATGGTCGCCGCCGACCAGTTGGACGTGGCCTTCGTCTACGAGAGCGAGGGCTTCCCGCTACGGGTGCCGCCGGACGCCGAGCACCGGGTGCTGATGGCCCGTGAGCCCCAGTTCGTCGCGCTCGCCGCCGGACACCCGGCCGCCGCCCGCCCGGTCGTCCACCTGACCGACCTCGCCGAGGACACCTGGATGGTCGACCCGACCGCCGACCACGAGTACGCGGCGATGCGCCGGGTGTTCAGCGATGCCGGGCTCAACCCCCGGGTGGTCCAGGTGCGGGACAACGCCACCGCCGCCGAACTGGTCGCCTCCGGCGAGGCCGTCCGCCCCTGCCAGCCGACCTCCGCCCCCGGTCCCGGCACGGTGGTGCGCCCCGTGTACGGGGACCCGCTGGCCGTCCGACTGCTGCTCACCTGGCGCCCCCGCGCGCTCAGCCAGCCCGCGCTGGACGCGCTGTACGGCGAACTGCGCGCCGCCTACCTGGACCTGGCCAAGGTCAACCCGGCCTACCTGGCCTGGCTGGCCCGGCACGAGCCGATCCTGCTGGACTGCGCCTGAGAATCAGCCCCCGTCAGCCCTCCCGACTGTGCAGCAGCACGCCCACCGCCACGGTCAGCGCGCAGACCAGGCCCGCCACCAGCACACCGGAGCCCCCGAACGCCGTGCAGGCCAGCACCAGCACCGCCCCGGTCGGGGCCAGCGCCTGCGCCAAGCCGGTCTTGGTGTGCCGGGAGTGCAGCAGCCAGACCGTGAGCAGGTAGAGCGCGGTGGGCACGGTGACCGTCGCGGTGGCGGCCGTCGCGGAGATCTCCGCCTGGTGCACGGCCGACTCCACCGCCACCTCCAGTCCGGTGCCGATCGCGGCGGCTGCGCCGAACACCAGGTAGTGGCCGTACCCCCAGGCGAAGGCCTGCCGGTTGGAGCGCAGGTGCTCGTGGACCGGCCGGGCGAAGTAGATCCACCAGGCCGCGAAGCAGATCAGCAGGCCGCCGATCGCCACCGGCAGCAGCCGGCCCAGCTCCTCGTGCTCGTCCACCGCCGACTGCACCGCGACCGTCGCGGCCGCCACCGTCTCGCCGAGCACGATCAGGGTGAACAGCCCGTACCGCTCGGCGATGTGGTGCGGGTGCCAGGAGGTCTGCATCCGCAGTTCGGCGACCACCGGCACGGCCAGCTCGCACAGCACCCCGAGCGGGATGACCACCGGCCGGACGGCGTCCGGCAGCAGCACCACCACCACCCAGCCCACCTGGCAGATCGCGATCCCGACCGCGTACCGCACGGCGACCCGGCGCGCCTCGCCCTGCTCGCTGGCCGCCGCCCGCAGCCACTGGGTGACCATCGCCAGGCGCATCACCACGTACCCGGCGATCGCCAGCGTCAGGTCCTGGGTGGCGAACAGCCGGGGCACCCCGGCCGCGAGGACCAGCACCCCGGCGATCTGCACCAGCGTGGTGACCCGGTACGGCACGTCGTCGCAGTCGTACGCGGAGGCGAACCAGGTGAAGTTCATCCAGGCCCACCAGATCGCGAAGAAGGCGATCGCGTAGCCGCGCAGGCCGTCGCCGTAGTGGCCGGCCGCCAGGGAGTGGGCGAGCTCGCGCCCGGCCTGGCCGACGGCGACCACGAAGCAGAGGTCGAAGAAGAGTTCCAGCGGGGTGGCGACCCGGTGCGGCTCGTCCCGGTCGCGCGGGACCATCCGGCGCACCGGGGGCGGGTCGACGGGGCGCGGGTGGGGGGCGGCGGCGGATTCGCTGGCCATCGGTGCTGCTCCGGGTTCGGGAGGGGCTGGCTGTCCCGCGCATCCTGGCAGCGGCCCGGGCCCCGCGCACGCACCGGCGCGACGGGCGCAGCGGTTCGCGGTCCCGGGATCGATTGCGCCTTTCGTTCGCTTTTTTCCTTGCCGTCAGCCGTAGTTGACGCCCCGGTGCGCGAACCGGGTGACAGCGCGGCGGGTTTCCGGGCGCGCCCCGCGCGCTGCGCCGCGGCCGGCCGGACGGCCCCGCTAGATTCGTCCCCGGTTGGAAGCGAGCGCGGGCCTTGCGGGGCCCCACGACACGGGCGGCCTGCGGGCAACGCGGAAGGTCAAGGCCGGTGGCAGGAGAGCGGGGGCGGCAGAGCCGACCTTCCCGTGTCCGTACCACCGGCCTCGTGATCACCGCGCTGCTCGCCAGCGCCTGCCGCCCGGTCGCTCTCGCCGCGTCCGCGGCGGGGGCTACTTCTCCCAGCCGACCTTGGCGTAGTCCTCCCCGGCCAGGCCGAAGGCGCCGTAGTTGGCGAGGCCCTTGCGCGTCGCCACCACGGTCGGCCGCTGGTAGAGCTCGACGGTGTGGCCGAGCTCCCAGATCTTCGCGTCGGCCTGGTTGTAGAGCTTCGCGGCCTCCACCAGGTCGACCGTCCCGGCCGCCTTCTTGAGCAGGTCGTCGACCTCCTGGCTGCCGATCCGCGAGGGGTTGTTGAAGGTGTTGTCCCCCACCGGCAGACGGAAGTTGCCCAGGCTCTTGGAGAGCGGGAACGAGTCGGTGTTGCGCCAGCTCGCGATCTCGAACTTGCCCGGGTTCACGTACTTGGTGAAGAAGTCGTTGGCGGGCACCTTGTCCAGGCTCACCTTGACCCCGGCCTGCAGCCACATCGCGGCGGCGGCGGTGGCCAGGTCGATCTGGGCCTGCGGGGTGGACTCGTTGACCGTCCAGTGCAGTTGCAGCGACTGGCCGTCCTTGGTGCGCGGCTGGCCGGCGCCCGCCTCCTTCCAACCGGCGTCGTCCAGCAGCTTCTTGGCGGCGGGGACGTCGAACTTCGCCCACTCGCCCGAGTTGTCCTGGTAGCCGGTCTGGTTGGGCATGAAGATGTGGTTGCCGAGCGGCTTGAACTCCACCGGCACCCCGTTGTTGGCGATCTTGATCAGCGCGGACCGGTCGAGTGCCTTGCCGAGCGCCTGGCGGACCTTCTGGTCCGCCAGCGCGCCGCCGGAGCCGAAGGAGATGTGCACCTCGTCCCACGGGCTGGCGGCCCGGATCGCGGTGTCCTTGGCGTCCTTGAGCTGCCCGTACGCGGCGGCGGTGCCGGCCGTGGCGAGGTCGATCTCGTTGTTGAGGTACGACTGGGTGGTCGCGGACTGGGTCATCACCCGGAAGGTGATCTTGTCCGCCTTGGCCTTGGTGCCCCACCAGGCCGGGTCCGGGACGAGCGTGAGGGTCTGCGCGGTCTTGTCCGCCACGCCGATCTTCAGCGCGCCCGCGGTGATCGGGATCTTCTCCACCCAGGCCTTGTTGAAGTCGTCCGGGGTGGCGATGCCGGCCGCCGGGATCAGCGGGCGGAACAGGTTCTGCCAGTCCGCGTACGGCTCGGAGAAGGTGACCTTCACCTCGCTCGGGTCGGCCCCCTGCTCGACGGCGGAGATCTGCTCGTAACCGGACGGGTCGGCGATGTTGTACGCCGGGTCCTTGCCGTTGCTGGCCTGCCAGTCGGCCTTGAAGTCCAGGTAGCTGAGCGGCTTGCCGTCCGACCACTTGGCCTTGGGGTTGAGCTTGTAGGTGATCACCTCGGGCGAGGTCGAGGTGACCTTGGCGTCCAGCAGGTAGTCGGCGTTGGGCTGGAAGGTGCCGGAGGCGTCCGTGTTGAAGAGCGACGGCTCCAGGGCGCGCATGATCGAGACCGCGTCGCCGTAGGTGCCGTCCACCTGGAGCGGGTTCCACTGGGTGATCCACTGGTACAGCGGGAACCGCACCTCGCCGCCGTCCTTGACCTGGTCCAGCGGCTTGGCGTTGATGTCCTGGGAGTCCTGCCGGGGCGGCTCGCTCTTCGCCACCTTGTCGGCCGAGCCGCCCCCGCCCGAGGTGCACGCGGTGACCGCCAGCGCGACGGCGACGGCGAGGGCAGTCGCCCGGCCGAGGCGGCGGGCCGTGGTGGAAGCGTCCATGGAGTCCCCCTGGTGAGGTCTTCGAAACGGGCGGTAACGGGCAGTTGTGCCGCGCGAGGTGTGGCGGGGCTTGAGCGTGGGCAGCCAAGTCGGCACCGGGCCAGCAGAACGTAACAGCCGATCAGTTCCGTCACCAGGGGGAGAACCGCACACCTGATCCAGAAGTCATCCGCGGCAATACTGCCGCAACACCCCGGCCGCGCACCGCTGCCAGACTCTGACCTGCGCTTTCCCCGTACCGCCTCGTCCTCCTGCCGTCCGAAGGCCTGAACGGGCCCCGACCGAAGGCCACCACCCGATGCCCACCAGACGCGTCGGCCCCTCCCCCACCCCGGGCGGCCGTTGATGCTCCGCTACCTGGCGAAGCGCCTGAGCTACTACGCGGTGCTGCTGATCGCCGCCGTCTTCCTGGCGTACGCGATCTCCGCGACCGCCCTCCAGCCGCGCACCTACTTCGACGCCAAGGTCCCCCGCCCGGCCGCCGAGTCGGTCGAGCGCCAGCTCACCGCGCTCAACCTGAACGACCACACCCCGGTCGTCGAACGCTTCGGCCACTGGGCCGACGGGCTGCTCCACGGCGACCTCGGCCGGACCATCCACGACACCCCGGTCACCGACGACTTCGGCCGCCGGGTCTGGGTCTCGCTGCGGCTGCTGCTGCTCGGCAGCCTGCTCGGCATCGTCCTCGGCATCGCCGCCGGGGCCTGGAGCGCCGTCCGCCAGTACCGGATCTCCGACCGGCTGCTCACCGTGCTCTCCTTCGTCCTGCTCTCCACCCCGGTCTTCCTGGTCGCGCTGTTCCTCAAGAACGGCGCCATCGCCGCCAAGGACGCGGCCGGCCACGACGTCATCCCGTTCACCGGCTACGAGACCCCCGGACTGACCGGCGGCCTCGGCGCCCACCTCGCCGACTGGGCGCTGCACCTGCTGCTGCCCACCATCTCGCTCGCGCTCGGCGGCCTCGCCACCTACAGCCGCTACCAGCGCGGCACCATGCTCGACGTGCTCGGCTCCGACTACCTGCGCACCGCCGAGGCCAAGGGGCTCACCCGCCGCAGGGCGCTGGTCAAGCACGGGCTGCGGACCGCGGTGATCCCGATGTCGACCATGTTCGCCTACAGCTTCCTGGGCATCTTCACCGGCGCGATCTTCACCGAGACGATCTTCGGCTGGCACGGCATGGGCGAGTGGCTGATCCAGTCGATCAACGAACAGGACGTCAACTCGGTCGTCGCCGTCAACCTGTTCACCGCCGTCGTCGTCCTCGCCTCCGGCTTCCTCGCCGACACCCTGCACGCCGCCCTCGATCCGCGCGTGCGGTCCTGACCGGAGGTGAACTAACGTGACCACCGTCGCCGTGGAACCGGCCGCCCCGGCCGCCGCCCCCCGCACCACCGGCCGGGCCCGGCTCGTCCTCGCCCGGCTGCTGGCCGCCCGCGGGGCCGTCGCCGGAGCCGTGATCGTCCTGCTGCTGTTCGCGCTCGCCTTCGGCGGGCCGTACCTCACGCCCTGGGACTACGCCGCCCCCGACTTCGGCGCGCTGCACCAACCGCCGTCCGCCGAGCACTGGTTCGGCACCAACGGGATCGGCCAGGACGTCTTCGCCCAGACCGTCCGCGGCCTGCAGAAGTCGCTGGTCATCGGCCTGCTGGTGGCCCTGTTCTCCACCGTGCTGGCCTCCCTGGTCGGCGCCTGCGCCGGTTACTTCGGCGGCTGGGCCGACCGTGCGCTGATGTTCGCGGTGGACCTGCTGCTGGTCTTCCCCAGCTTCCTGATCATCACCATCGTCTCGCCCCGGCTGAAGAGCGCCGGCTGGATCGCCTTCGTGCTGCTGCTCGCCCTGTTCAACTGGATGATCACCGCCCGGGTGGTCCGCTCGATGACCATCTCGCTGCGCGAGCGCGAATTCGTCCGCGCCGCACGGTTCATGGGAGTGCGGCCGCTGCGGATCATCACCCGCCACATCCTGCCGAACGTCGCCTCCTTCCTCATCATCGACGCCACCATCGCGGTCGGCGGCGCCGTGATGAGCGAGACCGCGCTCTCCTACTTCGGCTTCGGCGTCAAACCGCCGGACGTCTCGCTCGGCACCCTGCTCGCCGCCGGGACCAGCGAAGCCCCGGTGTTCCCCTGGCTGTTCTACTTCGCCGCCGGGCTGCTGGTGCTCTTCGTCCTCGCCGTCAACCTGATCGGCGACGGGCTGCGCGACGCCCTCGACCCCACCGCCGGGGGCGCGCCCCGCCGCCGCTCCGCCCGGAGGAAGAAGCCGTGACCACCACCGTCGACACCCCCCTGCTCGCCGTCAGCGACCTGCGGGTGGACTTCGCCGGGCCGCACGGCCCCGTCCCCGCCGTCCGCGGGGTGGACCTCACCCTGCGGCGCGGCGAGACCCTCGGCATCGTCGGCGAGTCCGGCTCCGGCAAGTCCGTCACCGCGCTGTCCGTGCTCGGCCTGCTGCCGAGGACGGCCGGCGTCCAGGGCTCGGTGCGACTGGACGGGCGGGAACTGGTCGGGCTGCCCGGCAAGGAGCTCGCCGCGATCCGCGGCCGCCGGATCGCCATGGTCTTCCAGGACCCGCTGTCCGCCTTCACCCCGGTCTACCGGATCGGCGACCAGATCGCCGAGGCCGTCCGCATCCACCAGCGGGTCGACCGGGCCGCCGCCCGCCGCCGGGCCGCCGAACTCCTCGACCTGGTGGGCATCCCGGCCCCCGAACGGGCCCTGGACAGCTTCCCGCACGAGTTCTCCGGCGGCATGCGCCAGCGCGCGATGATCGCCATGGCGATCGCCAACGACCCCGACATCCTGCTCGCCGACGAGCCGACCACCGCGCTGGACGTCACCATCCAGGCCCAGGTGCTGGACGTGCTGCGCACCGCGCAGCGGGAGACCGGCGCGGCCCTCGTCCTGGTCAGCCACGACCTCGGGGTGATCGCCGGGATGGCCGACCGGGTCGCGGTGATGTACGCGGGGCGGGTGGTCGAGACCGCCGGGGTGGACGAGCTGTTCGCGGCCCCGCGCCACCCGTACACGCTCGGCCTGATCGGCGCGGTGCCCCGGCTGGACGGGCTCGGCGGCCCGCTCGTCCCGATCCCCGGCGCACCCGCCCCGATGGCCGACCTGCCGCCGGGCTGCCCGTTCGCCGCCCGCTGCCCGCTGGCGGAGGAGCGCTGCTCGGCGGCGGAGCCGGAACTGGCCGGGGGCGACGGTCACCTGGCGGCCTGCGTCCGGTCGGTGGAGCTGGCCGAGCGGCGGCCCGCGCCGGCCGACGTCTACCCGGTGCCGGCGCTTCCGGCCCCGTCGGCCGCTCCGGAGGACCGGGGGGACCGGAGCTCGCGGGCGCCGGTGCTGGCGGTGAGCGGCCTTGGCAAAACGTTTCCGCTCCTCAAGGGCACGGTGTTCAAGCGCCGGGTCGGCGAGGTCTACGCGGTGGACGGCGTCGACCTGGACCTCCGGGAGGGCGAAACCCTCGGCCTGGTCGGGGAGTCCGGCTCCGGCAAGTCCACCACGCTGTTCGAACTGCTGAACCTCACCGCCCCCGAGACCGGCCGGATCGAACTGCTCGGCCACGACACCGCCGAGCTCTCCCGCGCCGAGGCCCACCGGCTGCGCGCCCGGCTGCAGATTGTCTTCCAGGACCCGATGGCCAGCCTCGACCCGCGGATGCCGATCGGCGACATCATCGCCGAACCACTGCGCGCCCAGCACGCCGCCCGCGAGGAGATCGCCCGCCGGGTGCCCGAACTGCTGCACCAGGTCGGCCTCGACCCGGACCACGCCGCCCGCTACCCGCACCAGTTCTCCGGCGGGCAGCGCCAGCGCGTCTCCATCGCCCGGGCCCTGGCCGTCCGGCCGAAACTGCTGGTCCTGGACGAACCGGTCTCCGCCCTGGACGTCTCCATCCAGGCCGGGGTGCTCAACCTGCTGCAAGCGCTCAAGGCCGAACTCGGCCTCTCCTACCTGTTCGTCTCGCACGACCTCTCGGTGATCCGGCACCTCGCCGACCGGGTCAGCGTCATGTACCTCGGGCGGACGGTCGAACAGGGCGAGGTCTCCGCCGTCTTCGACCGCCCCCGGCACCCCTACACCCGCGCCCTGCTCTCCGCCGTCCCGCTGCCCGACCCCGCCGCCGAGCGCGCCCGCGACCGCATCCTGCTCGCCGGCGACCCGCCCTCCCCCACCGAGCGCCGCACCGGCTGCTCCTTCCGCACCCGCTGCCCGGTGTACGCCCGCCTCGCCGACCCGGCCGCCCGCACGCGGTGCGAACAGGAACGGCCGGCGCTCCTCGACGACACCCCCGCACAGGACCACCAGGCGGCCTGCCACTACCCGGAGTCGTAGCCGGCCTCCTGCGATCGCCGCGGGTGATCACTGCGGACGATCACTGCGGGTGACCACCCGAAAGCGATTCGGCGGATCGACCGGGTGCCGTGTAAAGTTCTCCGGGTCAGCAGGCGCCGCTAGCTCAGTTGGTTAGAGCAGCTGACTCTTAATCAGCGGGTCCGGGGTTCGAGTCCCTGGCGGCGCACATGGCAAGGTCTCAGGCCGCTCACTTCGGTGGGCGGCCTGAGGCGTTTCAGTGGGCGTCGCGGCGGGTGCCCGGCCTCAGAAGGTGCCCGGCCTCAACGGATGCCCGGCCTCAGAAGGTGTCCAGGACGGCGGAGGCCACCGCGTCCGGGCGGTCGAACATCACCAGGTGCCCGGCCGGGGCGGTGGTGCGGTAGTCGGCCCCGAGCAGCGCCGCCAGCTCCCGCTGGCCGGCCAGCCACTCCTCGGTACGGCGGCTGCGGCAGCCGTCGTCGGCGGCGAGCACGGTGACCGGCAGGCCCTCGGGCAGCGGCCGGGTGCGCCGCAGCCCGTCCACCTCGGCGGCCAGGTCGAGGTAGCGCGCGTTCTCCCGCAGCAGGGCGCGCAGGGCCCGGCCGGTGCGGTAGCAGTGCCGTACCAGCGGCGCCGGGGCGAGGTCCTCGCGGCAGACCGTGGACAGCCGGGCCGTCAGTCGGCGGGCGGTCGGGCCGAGCAGGTACGGCACGGCGACGGCGGTGGCGGCGCCCGCGAGCGCCCGGGCCGCCAGGTCGCGCGCGCCGGGGGCCGGGTACGGCCGGGCCGCCGGTTCGACGCTGCCGTCCACCAGGACCAGCCCGGCGGCCCGGTCGGGGTGCAGCCGGGCGAAGGCCTCGACGTGGAAGCCGGCCAGCGAGTGGCCGACGACGGTGCAGGGCCCGCGCAGCCCGAGGCCGTCCAGCACCGCGCGGATCCGCTCGGCCTCGCCGGCGGCCGTCGGAGCGGGCCGCCCGGTGGCGGGCTCGGGGGCGCTCAGCCCGTAGCCGGGCCGGTCGAAGCGGACCACGGTGCGGTAGGGCGTGAGGAAGGGGACGACCAGGTCCCAGTCGAACCAGCTGCTGCCGAGGCCCCCGGTGAGCAGGCAGACCGGGCCGCTGCCCTCGGTGCGGACGTGCAGCGGGACGCCGTCGACGCGCAGGAAGCGCGCCCGGGTGCGGGGGTCGTCGGGTGCGGTCATGCCGGCTCCCGGCCCGGGGGCCGTTCGGCCGGCCGGGGCCCCCGGTGCGGCGGAGAAGCGTCGGACCAGGTGGATTCGTCGGACGGCGCCCCCGCGGGGAGGGCCAGGCTCAGCGCCAGGACGGCCAGCCAGAGCGCCACCAGCAGCACCTGGAGCCGCTGGCCGGCCCCGAGCGCCCAGGTGCCGCGCCCGGCCTCGAAGGCGGCGATCGCGGCCAGGCTCCAGCCGGTGGCCAGCAGTTCGGCGCCGAGCAGCCAGGGCCCGATCCGGCGCACCGGCGGCCACCAGCCGTAGCGGCGGGCGGCGACGGTGAGCGCGGCCAGCCCGGTGAGCGCACCGAGCATGGCGAGGCTGCTGGTGACGGCGTGCGCGGTGTGGGTCGCGGGGACGAGCCCGGCGGTCTCGCGGGCGGCGCACATCTCGTCGCTGGTGGGGGCGCAGCTGAGCGGCAGCCGGGAGTCGGCGGCGGTCGCCGCGCCGAACAGGGCGAGGGCGGACCAGCCGACCACCGCCCACCCGCGCCGGGCGCCGCGCGGCCCGGCCTGCCCACCGGCGAGGGCGGTGACGGCCGCGGCGAGCACACAGAGCCCGGCGACCAGGTCGGTGGCCCGGAACAGGCCGCCCAGCGGCTGGTCCTCGGCCGCGAGTTCGCTGATGTACGCCTGCACCGGGTCGAGTCCGGTGCTCAGCACGACCTCCAGCACCCACGCGGTGTACGCCGTGGCGCTGAGCATCAGCAGCGCGGCGACCGCCTTCCGCGCGTTCGGGTGTCCGGGCTTGGGGCTGGGCACCGTTCCACCCTAACCGGCGGCGAACTGCACCCCAACCGGGCGGAAACGGACACCTCGGCGGCGGGCTCGTTCCCGCGCGGCCGCGGGCGGTTCCGGGCGGTTCGAGGCACCCGCCGGGACCGTGTATTGTTTTCCAGGTCAGCAGGCGCCGCTAGCTCAGTTGGTTAGAGCAGCTGACTCTTAATCAGCGGGTCCGGGGTTCGAGTCCCTGGCGGCGCACAGACATTTGGGGAGCCTCTCGCAGCAGCGAGGGGCTCCTCAATTTTTTGGCCTTCGACGTCCGTTTTGCGTGTGATGTCGGTCTCGATTGCCGTTCCGGTGGAGCCAATCGGCCCGCCCGGCTCGTCCAGGGCAGTAAACCGGAATCGGGACAAAGGTCCCTAACCACCGATGTCCCCGTCCGTGCAGGCTGACCCGGTCCGCCCGCAGGAAAGGCCGCGCCTTGTCCGAGAACGCCCAGAGCGGCCGTCGCACGCCGTCGACAGGCCTCCGACCGGTCAAACGCTTCAAGCGCGCCGCCCCCGTGACCGGCGGCGGGAAGCCCCGCCGCCCGAAGCGCACCGGCTGGCGCCGACTGATCCCCACCTGGCGGATGAGCCTGCTCGGCCTCGCCGCGGCCCTGCTGCTCGGCGTCGGCCTGTTCGTGCTCGGGGTCACGCTGGTGAAGGTCCCCGACGCGCACGCCGCCGCGACCGCGCAGAGCAACACCTGGCTCTACGCCGACGGCTCCGTGATCACCCGCACCGGCCAGACCAACCGGCAGAACGTCAGCCTGGACAAGGTCTCCCCCGCCGCCCAGCACGCCGCACTGGCCGCCGAGGACCGCAACTTCTACCACGAGGGCGCCGTCAACGTGCAGGGCCTGCTCCGGGCCGCGGTCAACACCGCCAAGGGCGCGGGCACCCAGGGCGGCTCCACGATCACCCAGCAGTACGTGAAGAACACGTACCTGAACCAGAAGCAGTCGGTCACCCGCAAGGTGAAGGAACTCTTCATAGCCATCAAGGTGGACGCCACCGAGAGCAAGGACGACGTCCTCTCCGGCTACCTGAACACCTCCTACTACGGCCGCGGCGCCTACGGCATCCAGGCCGCCGCCCACGCGTACTTCGGCGTCGACGCCTCCGCGCTCAACCCCGCCCAGGGCGCCTACCTGGCCACCCTGCTGAACGCCCCGAGCGCCTACGACGTGGCCACCGCGACCCCGGCCGGCAAGCAGAACGCCGTCAACCGCTGGAACTACGTGCTGGACGGCATGGTCAAGGAGGGCTGGCTCTCCGCCGAGGAACGGTCCGCCACCACCTTCCCGGACGTCAAGGACCCGCAGCCCAATCCGGGCCTGTCCGGCCAGACCGGCTACCTGGTGAACGAGGCCACCCAGTACCTCACCTCGAACCAGGTCATCAGCGAGACCGAGCTGGCCAAGGGCGGCTACACGATCAAGCTGAGCATCGACCCGGCCCGCCAGCAGGCCCTCCAGGACTCCGTCCAGGCGCAGCTGCGCGACACCCTGAACCCGGACAAGCGGAAGAAGGACGCGGCCGCCCAGGCCGGCGCCGTCTCCGTGGACCCGAAGACCGGCGCGGTCGTCGCCCTCTACGGCGGCGTCGACTACGTCAAGCACTACGTCGACAACGCGACCCGGCGGGACTACCAGGCCGGCTCGACCTTCAAGGCGATCGCCCTGGCGGCCGCGTTCGAGAACAACGCCAAGACCCAGGACGGCCGGACCGTCACCCCGCGCACCGTCTACGACGGCACCAGCGGCCGCAAGGTCCGCGGCGGCAAGGGCACCCCGTACGCGCCGCCGAACGAGGGCGACAGGAGCTACGGCCAGATCTCCCTCCAGCAGGCCACCGACTGGTCGGTCAACTCGGCGTTCGCCCAGCTGGCCCAGGACACCGGGCTCCAGAAGGTCAAGGACACCGGCATCGCGCTGGGCCTGCCCGGCAGCACCCCGGGCCTCGACCCGGTGCCGTCCATCCCGCTCGGCGCGGCCACCCCGAGCGTGCTCGACATGGCCGGCGTGTACGCGGCGCTGGACAACGGCGGCAAGCAGATCACCCCGTGGCTGGTGCAGTCCGTGGACCGTGAGGGCGAGGCCGTCCCGCTGCCCGCGCACAAGACCACCCAGGCGATCAGCACGGACACCGCGAACCAGGTCACCTCGATGCTCCAGGGCGTGGTGAACGACCCGGGCGGCACCGGCTGGCGAGCCAAGGCACTGGGCCGCCCGGTGGCCGGCAAGACCGGCACCACCGACGACCAGAAGTCGGTCTGGTTCGTCGGCTACACCCCCGAGCTGGTCACCTCGGTGGCCCTGTTCGGCCAGGACCCGGGCAGCGGGGCCCAGGTCAGCCTGAGCGGCGTCGGCGGGATCGACGGCGCGGCGGGCGGCCAGTTCCCGGCACAGATCTGGACCAGCTACATGAAGGCGGCGCTCAAGGGCGTGCCGGTCAGCGACTTCCAGACCCCGGCCGACGGCGGCGACTCCTCCGGCGCCACCGATCTGCCGACGGCCCCGTCCTCGCCGAGCAGCACCCCGTCGACCGGGACCGGCTCGAACGGCGCCTCGACCGCCCCCGCGGCGCCGACCACCCCGCCGGGCGACGGCGCCGGGGCCGGGGCCGGCTCGGGCCCGACCACGCCGGCCGGCGGCTCGAACTCCGGCGGCGGCAGTGTGACCAGCCCGCCGACCGCGCCCCCGGCCACCCAGCAGCCGACCGCCCCGCCGACGACGCGGCCCACCGGACGGCCCACCGGTCGGCCGACACCCTCCACCGGCCCGACCACGGCGCCGACCACGCAGCCGACCACCCAGCCCACGGGCGGGTCGGACACGCTCACCGGGGCGGGGGCGAACGCCGGGTAGCGGCGGCGGGGGGGCGGGGCGCCCGAGTGGCGGGAGGGCTCGGGCCGGCGAGGGGGCGCGGACGGCGCAGGGGCGTGCGCGGGCCGGGTGAGTGCGCCGCTGCGCACAGTTCCGTGCAGGACCAAATGACGGAATGGCACCTTACTGACCGCCCGGTATGACTGCCACAATGCGTCGGTGCACAGATCAACGGCCTCGCCCACCCTCCCCACGGGCAGAACCCTCGGCCTCAGCCTCGCGCTGGTCTCCGCGTTCGCCTTCGGCGGCTCCGGCACCGCCGCGAAACCACTGATCGAGGCCGGCCTCTCACCGCTGCACGTGGTGTGGCTCCGGGTCACCGGCGCCGCCGTGGCCCTGCTCCCCATCGCCTACCGCCACCGGGACGCCGTCCTGCGCCGCCCCGGCCTGCTGATCGGGTTCGGCCTGCTCGCCGTGGCCGGCGTCCAGGCCTGCTACTTCGCGGCGATCTCCCGCATCCCGGTCGGCGTCGCCCTGCTCATCGAGTACCTCGGACCGCCGCTGCTCATCGGCTACGTCAAGTTCGTCCAGCGCAAGCCGATCGGCCGGGGCGCCGCGATCGGCGCCGGCGTCGCGGTCGCCGGGCTGGCCTGCGTGGTGGAGGTATGGAACGGCCTGAGCTTCGACGCGCTGGGCGTGCTCTTCGCCCTCGGCGCGGCCTGCTGCCAGGTCGGCTACTTCGTGCTCGCCGACGCCGGACGCCGGGGCGAGCGCCCGGTCGACCCGCTGGCGGTCAGCGCGTTCGGGCTGCTGATCGGCGCCGTCCTGCTCACCGTCTTCACCCGGCCCTGGCAGGCCGACTGGAGCACGCTCGGCGGATCCGTGGTGATGAACGGGCACACCCTGCCCGCGCTGCTCCCGGCCGCCTGGATGATCCTGATCGCGACCGTGCTCGCCTACCTGACCGGCGTGATCGCCGTCGGGCACCTCTCGCCCCCGGTCGCCGGGGTGGTGGCCAACCTGGAGGCGGTCGTCGCCACCGTGCTGGCCTGGGTGCTGCTCGGCGAGCACCTCGGTCTGCCGCAGATCGCGGGCGGCCTGCTCGTGCTGACCGGCGCCTTCGCGGCGCAGACCGGCAAGCCGGCGGCCGTGGAGGCAGCGGACGCCGGGGGTGCTCCGGACGCCCGGGATGCTCCGGACTCTCCGGACTCTCCGGACTCTCCGGACTCTCCGGACTCTCCGGAACGGGTCGCCGCCGAGCGGCAGGTCAGCGGCCGAACCAGCCGAACCAGTCGAGGTGATTGAGCGGCCACACCACGGCCGACACCGGCCCGACCACGTTGTCCACCGGCACGGCCCCGTCCCCGGGACCGCGCTGGTGGTAGCGGGAGTCCGCCGAGTCGCTGCGGTGGTCGCCCTCGACCCAGACGTGGCCCGAGGGCACCGTCACCGGCCCGAAGTCCAGGCCCGCGCAGGAGTCGTCACCGGGGTGCAGGTACGGCTCGTCGACCTTCTTCCCGTCGACGGTCAGCGTGGTGCCCGTGCACTGCACGGTCTGGCCGCCGGTCGCGATGACCCGCTTGACCAGGTAGTTGTCGTCCTTCGGCGGCACCAGGCCGACGAAGCTCAGCACCGAGCCGGCCGCGTTGGTGAACGGGTTCGAGTCGATGGGCTGCGGCGGGAGCCAGCCACCCGGATCCTTGAACACCACCGGCTGCCCGGGCTCCGGCTTCCAGCCGGTCAACGGCGCCAGCTTGTTCACGCCCACCCGGTCGCCGATCCGCAGCGTGTTCTCCATCGAGCCGGACGGGATGGTGAACACCTGGAACAGGCAGGTCTTGATCAGCAGCGCGACCACCAGGCCCACCGCCGCCATCGCCGGGATCTCGATCCACCAGGGCCGGGGCCTGCGCCCGGTCCGCCGGGCCTTGCGGCCGCGCGAACCGCGCGCACGGCGGCGGGCCTCGGCGCGGCCTCCGGGCGCTTCACGGGCGTCGGAAACACCGGGGTCGCGTCCGGCGGCGGGGGCCGGACCGGACCCGGCATCGCTCGGCGTTTCGGGCAGGTTCACCGCCATCGTCGCTGCTCCACCTCTCCGGCTGGGGGAACCTGCACGCTACGCCAACCCCGGAGCCTCACGAAATCCGGCGTTTAGCCGCCCCCGACATGTCCGGGCCGGGCGGCGCCGGGGCCGTTCTCGACGGCTCAACACCGGCCCCCTCAGGGGTGCTCTCAAGCGCGGGCGATGGCCTCGTGGTGCCGGATGACCTCGGCGATGATGAACGTCAGGAACTTCTCGGCGAAGACCGGGTCCAGCTTGGCCCCGGCGGCCAGCTCCCGCAGCCGCTTGATCTGGTCGCGCTCACGTGCCGGATCGGCCGGCGGCAGCTTGTGCTCGGCCTTGAGCCTGCCGACCCGCTGGGTCGCCTTGAAGCGCTCGGCCAGCATGTGGACCACCGCGGCGTCGATGTTGTCGATGCTCTCGCGCAGGCTGGTCAGCTCCGCCCGCACGGCGGCGTCGACCCCGTCGGGCAGGCCGGCGTCGGGGGTCGTGGGGTGGTCCGTCATCGGGGCGGCTCCCGGTGTCTGAAGTGGGCACCCGGCCGTACGGCGGCCGGGCTCGGGCCCGGGCAAATCTAACAGGGCCCCCGTGGTGGAGCCGCACCTTTAGGCGGATCCGTCCACAATCCGGACATCGCCCGCGCCACCCGGCGCCCCGTACCGATCCGGGCCCGTGCCGCCCCGGGCCGAACCGGGGCCGCCCCGTAGGCTGGTGCGCGCATGACCGGAAGTGACGACTCAGCAGTCCCTCAGTAATGGAGGTACCGATCGTGGCAACCACCCGCACCGCCCGCACCGCTTGGGAGGGCAACCTGCTCGACGGCAAGGGGCAGGTGACCTTCGCCTCGTCCGGGATCGGCGAGTACCCCGTCTCCTGGCCGGCCCGGGCCGAACAGCCCAACGGCAAGACCAGCCCGGAGGAGCTGATCGCCGCCGCTCACTCCGCGTGCTTCTCGATGGCCCTCTCACACGGCCTGACCGGCGCCGGCACCCCGCCCGTCAAGCTGGACACCCAGGCCGACGTCACCTTCCAGCCCGGCACCGGCATCACCGGCATCCACCTGACCGTCACCGGCGAGGTGCCCGGACTGGACGAGGCCGACTTCACCAAGGCCGCCGAGGACGCCAAGGCCAACTGCCCGGTCAGCAAGGCGCTCGCCGGCACCACCATCACCCTCACCGCCAAGCTGGCCTGACGCCCCGACGGATCGCGACGGATCCCGACGCGCTCCGGCCGCTCCGGGCGCGCGGTCGGCGCCCGGGGGCGCGATCTCGGCGCACGCGCCCCTGGCGCACATCATGTGATGTGCACCGGGGGCGTCTGCATGTACCGCCGCACATGATCACAAAGCGGGCGAATCACCCTGGCGGCGGTCACCGCGCGTTGCCGCCGCGGCCTATGATCGGCCGCAGCGCCCTGTTCTTCACGCGGGTCTCCGCGCGACAGCGCCCCACGGCGGGCGCCCCGCACCGGACCGACTCCGAGGACCTCGACAGAGTGCGGAGCCGGCCGCCGGAGTCCCGATTGGCCGGCCGGACCAGCATCCAGCGTCAGCAGCGGACGGGAGCATGCCGTGCCGGGCCAGAACGAGGGGGCCGACGCACACCACCCGGGCGTGCGGCACGAGGAAACACCGCACCACCGTCACCTCACAACACCCCTCCTGGGCCCGAACATCAGCACCGTCGGTCCGGCTGGTTCGGTTGATTCGGTCGGTCCGGTCGGTCCGGTCGGTCCGGTCGGCGTCGCCGGTTCCGTCACGGCCGTCGGTGCTGTCGCGGCCGGCGGCCGGGCCGTCGGCACGACGGGTGCGACGGGTGCGACGGGTGCGACGGGAACCGTGCTGGACGACCCCGGGATGCTGCTCTGCCCCACCTGCTCGGCGCCGCTGACCGACGGCACCCACCGGAGCGCCGTCGACGGCCCCGGCCAGGAGAACGGCGGGAACGACCGGCTGCTGGCCGCGCTGCGGGCCAGCGAATCCCGCTTCCGGGCCGCCTTCTGCGACGCGGTCATCGGGATGGCCCTGATCGACCCCGAGGACCGGATCATCGAGGTCAATCCCGCCTTCGCCGCCCTGATCGGACGCGGCGTCGGCGAACTGGTCCGCACCCACCTGCACGAGATCATCGATCCGGAGGGCATGCCGCACCGACTCTTCCCCGAACTCGTCCACGGCGGGCGGGAGCGGTTCCGCGTGGAGAAGCAGCTCAAGCACCGCGAGGGCCGCACCGTCTGGAGCAAGGTCACCGTCTCGCTGATCCGGGACGGCGCCGGCCAGCCGCTCTACACCCTCGCGCTGGTGGAGGACATCACCGAGCAGCGCCGGCTCGGTGACCGCCTGGAGTACCAAGCCCTGCACGACCCGCTGACCCGACTGCCCAACCGGACGTCCTTCTTCGAACGGCTCGACGCCGCCTGCGTCACGGCCACCGGGGCCACCGGGGCTGCTGAGCCCGCCGAGGCTCCCAACACCCCCGACACCGCCGGCACCAGCGACACCGTCCTCGCACCGGCGGACGGGCGCCGGGTCGGCGTCTGCTACCTGGACCTCGACGGCTTCGCGGCGATCAACGAGACGCTCGGGCACCACATCGGCGACCAGTTGCTGATCGCCGTCGCCACCCGGCTGCGCCGCGGGTTCTCCGAGCACGACGCCCACCTGGTGGCCCGGATGGGCGGTGACGAGTTCGCCGTCCTGGTCACCGACAGCCGGGGCAGCGACCAACTGACCGACCTGGCCGCCCGGATCCTCCAGGAACTGGAACACCCCTTCGACGTCGCCGGACACCGGCTGGTCATCACGGCCAGCGTCGGCGTCGTCGAACGGTCCGTGCACGAGACCACCCCCACCGACCTGGTCAAGGACGCCGACGCCACGCTCTACTGGTCCAAGGCCGACGGCCGCGCCCGCTGGACCCTCTACGACCCGGACCGCGGCGCCCACCAGCTGACCCGCCAGCTCCTCGCCACCGCGCTGCGGCCCGCCCTGGAGCGCGGCGAGTTCACCATCGAGTACCAGCCGCTGGTCGGCCTGGCCGACGGAGCCGTCCACGGCGCGGAGGCCCTCGTCCGCTGGCGCCACCCCCGCTACGGGACGCTCTCCCCGGACCGCTTCATCCCGCTCGCCGAGGAGACCGGCGCGATCGTGCCCCTCGGCACCTGGGTGCTGGAGGAGTCCTGCCGCCAGGCCCGGCAGTGGCTCACCGAGTTCCCCGAGACCGAGACCTTCGTGAGCGTCAATCTGGCCGCCCGCCAGATCTGGGACTCCGACGTGGTCGCCGACGTCGCCCGCGCCCTCGAACGCACCGGGTTGCCGGCGCGGCTGCTCCAGCTGGAGATCACCGAGAGCGCCCTGCTCGGCCCCGGCGGACGGCCGTTGCAGGCGCTCCAGGCGCTCGCGGACATGGGCGTGCGGATCGCGATCGACGACTTCGGCACCGGCTACTCCAACCTGGCCTACCTCTCCCGGCTGCCGGTACACGTCCTGAAGCTCGACGGCACCTTCATCGAGGGGTTCCGCGACCCGGCCCCGGCGACGAACCCTTCGGAGCTCCCCGAGCTCGGCTCCCGCCGCAGCGACGCCGACGAGCAGATCGTGGGCGCGATGGTGCAGCTGGCCCACACCCTCGGCCTGACCGTCACCGCCGAGGGCATCGAGAGCGCCGCGCAGGCCGAACGGCTGCGGCTGACCGGCTGCGACACCGCCCAGGGCTGGTACTTCGCCCGGCCGGGCGAGGCCGAGCTCGTCGCCGCCATACTCCGCGAGGGCCGCCCCGGCCCGGACACCAGCCGGTAACCGGGGCCGGCGGCCGGGCCGCTCCGTTCAGGCCTCCCGCGCTCAGGCCTCGGCCGTCAGCCTTCCGCCGTCAGGCCGTACGCCTCGGCGATCAGGCCGTAGGAGCGGAGCCGGGCCTCGTGGCCGTGGATGTGCGAGGTGACCATCAGCTCGTCGACGCCCGTCCGCTTGCGCAGGGCCTCCAGCCCGTCCGCGACCTCGCCCGGGGCGCCGAGCACCACGTTGTCGAGCCAGCTGTCGATGAACTCCGCCTCGGCCGGGCTGTACTGGTAGGCCTCGGCCTCCTCCGGAGTGGGGATCGGGCCGGGGTTGCCGCGCCGCAGCCGGAGCATGCCGAGGGCCGCGGAGCGGGCGAGGCGACGGGCCGCGCCCTCGTCCTCGGCGGCGACCGCGCTCACACCGATCAGCGCATAGGGCTCGGCGAGCACCGCGGAGGGCCGGAAGGACTCCCGGTAGAGGTCGAGCGCCGGGATGGTGTTGACGCTGCTGAAGTGGTGGGCGAAGGCGAACGGCAGGCCGAGGCGGCCGGCCAGCTGGGCGCTGAAGCCGGAGGACCCGAGCAGCCAGACCGGCGGGCGCCCGTCGCCCCGGGGGACGGCGGTCAGCTGGGCGTAGGGGTGGCCGGAGGGGAAGTCGCCGTCGAGGAAGTGGGTCAGCTCGGCGAGCTGCTGCGGGAAGTCGTCGGCGCCCTCGGCGCGGCCGCGGCGCAGCGCCCGGGCGGTGGCCGGGTCGGTGCCGGGGGCGCGGCCGAGCCCCAGGTCGATCCGGCCCGGGTGCAGGGCCTCCAGCAGGCCGAACTGCTCGGCGATGGCCAGCGGGGCGTGGTTGGGGAGCATCACCCCGCCCGAGCCCAGTCGCAGGGTCGTGGTGTTGGCGCCGAGGTGGGCGAGCAGGACGGCCGGGGTGGAGCTGGCCACTCCCGGCATGCCGTGGTGCTCGGCCACCCAGAAGCGGTGGTAGCCCCACTGCTCGGCGTTGCGGGCCAGCGCGGTGGTCGCGGCCAGGGCCTCGGCGGGCGTGTAGCCGACGCCCACGGTGGCCAGGTCGAGGATGGAGAGCGGGGCGGGCGCCGTGCCGCGGGCGGTGCCCCGGATCGCCGCGCCGGTCCGCGGTTCGGTCGGGTGCTCCTGCTGGTCCTCGGTGGTCATGCCGTCCGCCCTTCTGGCTTTCGTGAGCCGGCCCTGGTGAGCGACCGCGGGTCTCGGGTGGCCCGGCGGTCGCTGCTGCCGACCGGGGTCAACCACCGCGCCGAGCCGACTGTTCCCGTATCCGGCACGTGTCGGCCTGCACGCCGGCCTGCACGCCGGTCACCGCGCCGACCTCACGCCCGCTCCGTCGCGGCCCGTGCAGCGACCCCGCTCCGACCCGTACGCCGGCCCCGATCCGGCCCCGATCCGGCCCTGCTCGGCGCCGGCGGGCACGGCCCGGTACGGTGCCGCCGACCGACCATTCGAATGACGGAGAGCCAGCGCACGGACACGCCTGGCGACTTCATGCCAGCGCCGGAAGTCGCCAGGCGGAGGGCTCGCGACCGGTGGGCGGCGTCCGGCAGGCTGGTGGACAGGACCGGATCGCCCAACAGGATCCGCGTTCCGCCAGCAAGATCGCCGGGCTGGACCAGCGCCGATCGATCCCCGCGAGCCCCCGGAGCGGCACCCCGCTCCGGGGGCTCGCGCCTTTGCGCAGGTCGGGGCCGGGGTCTGTGACCCATGGCATACCGGGGTGCTTCATGGCATGAAAAGTCGAGGCGCTAGCGTTGACCTCAGCAGCCACCTGCTCCCCCGGGCGGCGTGGAGGGAGTACAGGCCTTGAACTTCGTGGCGGCGATCGGATCCTCGTGGATCTGCGCCCTGGCGCTCTTCGCCGTGCTCGGAGACGCCCTCCTCCCCTTCATCCCCAGCGGGACACTGGTCATCCTGGCGGTGCTCAAGACGGCGCGGATCGACGGCGCCCCGGTGCTGCTCGGCCTGGGCGTGGCAGTGGCCTCGTTCCTCGGCGACCTCCTCCTCCTGCACCTCGCCCGGCGCGGCGCCCCGCTGCTCCAGCGCCGGCTCGCCCAGCGCCCGGAACTGGCGGCCAGCGTGACCAGGGTCCAGCAGGCCCTGGTCGAACGCCCTCACGGGGCGGCCGCGGCCATGGTGGTGGTCGCCCGGTTCGTCCCGGCCGGGCGGACCGTCCTGGACGTGGCCATCGGCCACTCCCCCGCCCACCCGCACCGCTTCCTGCACTGGTCGGCACTGGCGGCGCTGGTCTGGGCCGCCTACATCGTGACGCTGGGCTGGCTGAACAGCCACTGGTTCGACACCGCCTGGCTGAGCCTCGCGGTGTCCTGCACCGCCGCCACCATCGTCAGCACCGCGATCGCGCGAATAGTGCGCCGCAACCGGCGGCTCGCCGCGCTCTGACCGCTGCGCCTCGGCCTGCACCCCCGGCCCCGGGCGCCCCGGCCGCCCCTCGCCGCGCCCCCGCGATCGGCGAGCTCTGCCCGGACGGGCGACGAGCCGTACCGAGCGATGACGAACTCTGACCCGCCCCGCCGGACCGGCGGTACCGTACTCCCCTGGCGGCGCGAGGAGCGAAGCGTCACAGGACGGCAACAGACCACGAATCCTTGCAGCCCAGCCCGGTCCTGCTGACGTGTTGACTCTCGTAGAGGGTCGACGGCCTTGGTGGCCGCTGCGGCCACATGGCATGCTAACGGCGGAAAATTCATCAATTGCCCGATTTGACCGGTGCGGCCCCGGGCCGCCCTCACCACCGGCATCGGCACCCAGGGGAGACCATGACCAGCATCTCGCGCAGGACGGTGCTCAGTGCGACCGCGGCGACCGCGGCCCTCGGCGCGGTCGCCGCCTGTTCCAGCAGCGGATCCGGTTCGAACCAGAACTCCTCCTCCCCCACGACCGGCGGCAGCCCCGGCACCACCCCGGCGGGCACGACCGACCCGACCAAGACGGGGGTGCCCAAGGGCACTCCGATCGGCGACGGCTCCAACGCCGACACCGGCCCGCAGCCGAACCAGCCGAAGCCCGAGAAGCTCAAGCCCGGCGAGCGGCCGCCGCAGTTCGTGGTGTTCTCCTGGGACGGCGCGGGTGGCACCGACGACGGCCAGTTCCCCCGCTTCCTCAAGCTGGCGGAACAGTACAAGGCCACGATGACCTTCTTCCTCTCCGGGATCTACGCCCTGCCCAAGGGCAAGGCCGACCTGTACCACCCGCCGAAGCACTCGGTCGGCGCCTCCGACATCCCGTACCTGTCGGACGGCGCGGTCAAGAGCACGCTCAAGCTCGTCAGCCAGGCGTGGCTGGCCGGGCACGAGATCGGCACCCACTTCAACGGGCACTTCTGCTCCAGCCGCCCGGACAAGAACGGGGTCAACATGTGGACCCCGGAGGACTGGCAGAGCGAGATCGACCAGGCGATCGGCTTCGTGACCCAGTGGCGGACCAACACCGGCTTCACCGACGTCGACCCGCTGCCCTTCGACTACAAGAAGGAGCTCATCGGCGGCCGCACTCCCTGCCTGGAGGGCCAGAAGGCGCTCCTGCCGACGGTCGCGAAGCTGGGCTGGAAGTACGACGCCAGCTCCTCCGGCGGCCTGCAGATATGGCCGCAGAAGGTGCAGGACGGCAAGGTCTGGGACTTCCCGCTGCAGTCCATCCCGTTCCCCGGGCACACCTTCCAGGTGCTGTCGATGGACTACAACATCCTGGCCAACCAGTCCGCGGGCAGCACCAAGGGCGACCCGTCCAAGTACAACGACTGGCGCACCCAGGCCAAGGACTCCTACCTGGCCGGCTTCGACCGCGCCTACAACAGCAACCGTGCGCCGTTCTTCATCGGCAACCACTTCGAGCAGTGGAACGGCGGCATCTACATGGACGCCGTCGAGGAGACCCTCAAGACCATCGCGGGCAAGCCGGACGTCCGGCTGGTCTCCTTCAGGCAGCTGGTCGAGTGGCTGGAGGTGCAGGACCAGTCCACCCTGCGCAAGCTGCGCACGCTCAACGTCGGCCAGGCGCCGAGCGGCGGTTGGGAGACCTTCCTCGGCGCCGCGGGCTGAGACGGGCGGACCGAGCAGGGCAGAACGAGACAGGCGCGGCCGGCGGGGTGGACGGACCCCGCCGGCCGCCGTCGTCGGGGCCGGGCCCGCTACCCCGCGGCGGTGACGTCCGCGAGCAGGCCGCGGACGATGCGCTCGGCCCCCGGCTCTCCCCAGAGGATCGAGTAGTGGTTGGTGTCCGGCACGAGCGAGGCCGGCACCCGCTCCCGGTCCAGCCCGGCCAGTCCGATCCGCTGGTGGTCGTAGAGGCCTTGGGGCTCGTCGAGCAGGCCGCGCTCGGCCCAGAGCAGTTCGGCCGGGCAGGGCAGCCGGTGCACGGCGGTGGCCGCGTCCTGGTCCAGCAGGACCTGGGCACCGTCGGTCTGCACGGCCTCCAGCACGCAGGAGGAGCGCAGTTCGGGCTCGACGCCGACCAGGTCGCGCTGGGTGTAGGCGTCGATCTCCGCCGACCAGGCCGCCCCGAAGGCCGGGTGCCGCTGCCAGAACTCCCGGTACGCGTCCCGGTCCGGGAAGGTCATCGACAGCCGGGCCAGCGCGGGGCCGAGCACCGCGGCCAGCGTGTCCTTCTCACGGATGCCCTCCGGCAGCGGGAAGGTCAGCGCGCCGTCCACCAGCAGCACCCGGCGGACGAGTTCCGGGTGCCGGACGGCGGCCAGGGCGGTGACCCAGGCGCCCATCGAGTGGCCGACCACGGTGGTCGGGCCCGTGCCGAGGGCCGTGATCAGTGCGGCCACGTCGTCGGCGTGCCGGGCCAGCCCGTACGGCCCGGCGACCGCGCGGCTCCCGCCGCGCCCCCGCAGGTCGGGCGCGAGCAGGGTGACCCGCCCGGCGAGTTGGCGGGCGACCTCGTACCAGGCGAGGCCGTTGGCGGTGATGCCGTGCACCGCCACGACCGTCGGGGCGTCCGGCTCGGCGGCGGGCCAGCGCAGGACCGCCAGCTCCCCTCCGGGCACGGCGACGGTCAACTCCTCGGGCTTCAGGGGCGACTGGCTCACGCGGGGGTACCTCCGGTGGGACGGGCGGTCCGGGCAGCGGCCGGGGTGCGGACCGCACGGGCGGATCGGGCGGCGCGGATGCGGGCAGGCAGTCTAGCCAGGCCACCGGGCAGCAGGTAGACCACCGCGACGAACAGGGTGCCCAGCAGGAACAGGGGTTGGGAGAGCGGCACCCGCAGGACCGCGGGCAGGTCCGCGATCGTCGTCGAGTTGGCGAGGTCGCCGAGCCGGTGGCCGGCCCAGGTGTAGAGGACACCGCCGAGCAGCGGACCCCAGCGAGTCCCCGAGCCGCCGAGCACCACCATCACCAGCAGGGCGAGCGTGGCGTCGGAGCCGGCGGCCTGCGGGGTGGCGCCGCCGGTCAGCAGCAGGTAGACCACCCCGCCCAACCCGGCGAGGCCGCCGGCGAGGACGAAGGCGACCAACTTGTAGCCGTAGGGCCGCAGTCCGAGCACCTCCACCCGGCGCTCGTTCTCCTTGATCCCCTCCCAGACCCGTCCGGCCGGCGAGTTGACGGCCCAGTGGACCACGGCGACCGTCAGCACCAGGTAGCCGACGGCGATCCAGTAGAGGTTGGCGGTGTTCTCGATCCCGAGCAGGCCGGAGGGCAGCAGGTCGGCCGGGGCGGAGCGGCCCTCCTCTCCGCCGGTGACGCCACCGGGGTTGCGCTGGACGAGGATCGAGCCGGCCTGGGCGAAGGCGAGGGTGACCATGGAGAAGCCGATGCCGGTGACGCGGAGGCTCACCGAGCCGAGCAGCAGGGCCAGCGCGACGGTGCAGGCGACGCCGAAGACCGCCGCGGCGGCGAACGGCAGTCGCAGTTCCAGCATGCCGAGGTCGGTGGCGTAGAGGCCGGTCGCGAAGTAGAGGGCGTGGCCGAAGGAGAGCAGTCCGGTACGGCCGAGCAGGAGGTCGTAGCCGGAGGCGAGGGCCCCGTAGAGCAGGCACAGGGCGAGCAGTTGCAGGCTGCCGGGGCTGCCGAGCGGGCCGTCGAGCAGTCCCGGGACGGGAAGCGCACTGTATGGGGCGACAAGGAGCGTGATCAGCAGGGCGATCGGCCACCAGCGTAGCGCTCTGTGCACCGGTGTCCAGCGATTAGTGACTGAATCACCTGTTCGAGGGATGGCGCCGAGGTCGGTCGTGTGTTCACAATGGGTCCCGGCAAGGCTGGTGTCAGTCCCCCTTGCCACAGTGACGGTGTTGGCGGAGCTGGTGTCAGTCCCCTCTGCCAGCATGGCGGTCATGGCAGGGCTGGTGTCAGTCCCCCCTGCCATGGCGGCGGCGCTGCGGTCGGCCGCGGGGCCACCGGTGCTCGTGATCGGAGTTTCGGCGCTCACGCGAGCCTCCCGGTGAGTCCACGGGGTCGGACGAGAAGCAGCACGGCGAGCAGGACGACGACCGAGAGGTCACCGAGCCCGGCGCCGGTGTAGTAGTTGGCGAACTGCTGGACGAGACCAACGCCCACGGAGGCGACGGCGGCCCCGGTGACGGAGCCCATGCCGCCCATCACCACGACGACGAAGGCGAAGATGAGCAGCCCGGTCCCCTGGCCGGGATTGACCGAACCGAAGTAGAGGCCACCGAGGGCACCGCCGAGCGCGGCGGCTGCCCCGCCGATGGCGAAGACGAGGGTGAACGCCTTCCGGACGTCGATGCCGAGCGCCGTGACCATCGCCCGGTCCTCGACGCCGGCCCGGACGATCAGCCCGTAGCGGGTACGGGCGAGGAACAACCGAAGAGCGAGCAGCAGCAGCGCGGCCGCGGCCACGAGCACGAAGCGGTTGACCGGGACGGTCGCACCGAGCACGTGCCAGGTGCCGGAGAGCACGGCCGGCTGGGGGAAGGGGCGGGCGTCCGCGCCCCAGACCCCCATCAGGAGGGCGGGCACGGCGAGCCCGACCCCGACGGTGGCGAGGATCTGATCGCGCGGCCGGCTGTAGAGCGGGCGGATCAGGAAGAGCTCCAGCAGGACGGCGGCGGCCGTTCCGACCAGGGTGCCGAACGGCACCGCGAGCCAGAAGGAGAGGCCGGCCTCGGCGCCTGCCCACCAGGTGGCATAGGCGCCGATGGAGAGCAGGGCGCCGTGCGCGAAGTTGAGCACGTCCATCAGACCGAAGATCAACGACAGGCCGGAGGCGACCAGGAAGTACAGCGCACCAAGACCGAGTCCGGTACAGGAGAGGAGGACGACGGTGTCCATCAGGGCTTCACCTCCGCGGTGACGACAGGGGTGGCCGGAGAAGCGGCGGGCCGGGGTCCGCCGGCGAGCGGGTGACGGGAGCCGACGCCGAGCAGGCGGCGGGCGGCCTCCTCGTCGGCCAACAGCTCGGCGGTGTCGCCCCGGTGGGCGGTACGGCCGTCGGCCAGGACGGCGCAGGTGCCGGCCAGCCGTCGGACGAGGGCGAGGTTCTGCTCGACCAGGAGAACGGGCACGGCCTCGGCCGCTCGCGCCAGCACCTCGGCCACCTCCGCGACGATCTTCGGCGCCAGACCCTTGGTGGGCTCGTCGGCGATGATCAACCGGTTGCGGTTGAGCAGCGTCCGGCCTATCGCCACCATCTGCTGCTGGCCGCCGGAGAGCGTCCCGGCCAACTGGCCGGCCCGCTGCTTGAGTTCGGGGAAGAGCTCGTGGACGAGCGGATAGTTCGGCTCGTCCGCCTCGCCCCCGCCCCGGACGGCGCGCTCGGCGAGGCGGAGGTTCTCGGCAACCGTCAGGCCGGCGAAGATTCCCCGGTCCTCGGGCGCGTAGCCGATGCCATGACGGACCACCAGGTGTGTGGGAAGGGAGGCGAGTTCGACACCGGAGAAGCGGACGCTTCCGGTGCGCGGCACCAGGCCCATCACGGCCTTGACGGTGGTGGTCTTGCCGGCGCCGTTGCGGCCGAGGAGTGCGGTGACCCCGGCGGGGGCCACGTCGAGGTCGACACCGTGCAGGATGTGCAGCCCGCCGATGACCACCCGCAGATCGCGTACGGAGAGGAGAGGGACGGCAGGAGGCGTAGGCACGGCCGCAGAGGCAGAGGCAGAGGTGGAGGTGGAGACGGGCGAGGGGAGCGGAGAGGAGGTCACAGCGCCTCGCCCAGGTAGGCCTGTTGCACGGTCGGGTCGGCCATCACGGCCTCGGGGGTGTCCAGCGCGAGCAGCGTGCCGTGGTGCATCACCGCGAGGCGGTCGGCCAGCCCGAGCAGGACGTCCATGTGGTGCTCGACCATCAGAACGGTCCGGCCCAGGTCGCGGTGCACGGACCGGATCAGCTCGGTGAGGGCCGGTACCTCCTCGGCGCTGACCCCGGCCATCGGCTCGTCCAGCAGGATCAGCCGCGGATCGGAGACGAGGAGGACGGCCAGTTCCAGTTTGCGCTTCTCGCCGTGCGAGAGCGCGCCCGCCAAGGTGTCCGCACGGTGGGTGAGTTCGGTGCGGTGGAGGGTCTCGGCCAGCTGCTCCTGGTACCGGTCGGCACGGCGCCAGAGCCGGTACGAGGCGCGCGGTCCCGCCGCCGCCTGGGCGGCCAGTCGGACGTGGTCGGCGACCGTCATCCCCGGCCAGAGGGAGGAGGTCTGGAAGGTGCGGCCGAGGCCGCGGCGCGCCCGGGCGTGCACGGCCTCGACGGTGACGTCCACACCGTCGAGGTGGAGGCTGCCGTGGCTCGCCGGATAGATGCCGGAGATCAGGTTGAAGAGGGAGGTCTTGCCGGCGCCGTTGGGGCCGATGAAGGCGATGAACTCGCCTTCGCCGACCGAGAAGGAGACGTCCTCGACGATCGGCACCCCGCGGACGGACCAGCCGAGTCCGTCCAGCCGCAGCACCGGGGCGGGCGAGACCGTGGCCGAGGCCGGGGAACCGGCCGGGGAAGGAGTGGGGGCGGTGGGAGCGGGCATCGGGATCAGCCCGCCATCGGGGTGACCGGGGGCGCCACCTCGTCCGCGGTCAGGGCCTTCTCCACCGAGGGCTTGGCGGCGGCCCCGGTGCCGGTCAGCCGGGCCTGGAACATCGGCTGGAGGAGGGCGTGGTCCTCGGCACGCACCGTGGTACGCCCCTTCACCCCGTCGAAGCTCCAGCCCTCCAGCGCCTTGACCAGGTCCGACGTGTCGTCGGCGGAGCCGTGGTTGGCCTCGACGGCGTGCACGATCAGCTGGGCGGCGGTGAAGCCGTCGGGCGTGAAGATGTCGGTCTTCCCGCCGGCGGCGGTGACGGCTTCGTCCATGGCCTTCTCCACCGGGGTGCCGGCGGCTCCGCCGAAGTAGTGGTTCAGGAAGGAGATCTTCTCGGCCGCCGGGCCGAACAGCGGGTAGGAGGCGGCCAGGTCCAGGCCGGTGACGACCTTGGTGTCGGCGAACACGTCCTGCTGGTTGAGCGCCGTCCACAGCGCCGAGGAGGTGTCGCCGGCCCAGGCGACGAACAGCAGGTCGGGCTTGGCGGTCTTGGCCTGGGTGGCGAACGGGGTGAGGTCGGTGGCGCTCGGCGGGGCGAGCACCTGGTCGACCGTCGCACCCTGGGCGCCGAGCACGGCCTTGACGGCAGCCACGTTGGCCTGCCCGAAGGCGTTGTCCTGAGCGAGCACGGTGACCTTCTTGCCCTTGGCGTCACCGATGAACGAGGCCGCGGTGCGGATGTCCTGGAAGGACTGGCGGCCGGAACGGAAGGTGTACTTGTTCAAGCCGGTGACCTTGTCGGCGGCGGCAGGGCCGCTGATGAAGAGCACCTTGTTCTGGGCGGCGATCGGGCCGACCTGGAGGGCGACGCCCGAAGCGGTGGAACCGGCCAGGACCTTGTAGCCCTTGCCGATCAGGTCCTTGGCAGCGGACACCGCCTTGGCCGGGTCGCCCGCGTCGTCCTGCTCCTCGAACTCGACCTTGTGTCCGTCGACCGCGCCGGTGCCCTTGGTCGCGTAGCTCAGCCCCGCCTTGAAGCCCTCCAGGTACTGCTTGCCGTAGGCGGCCAGTGGTCCGGTCTTGGAGTACACCAGGCCGACCTTGACCGGGCTCTTCGCGCCACCGCCGTCCGCCGAGACCGTCCCGGCGGTGCCGGCCTTGGCGCAGCCCGCGGCGAGCAGGACGCACGCCGCGACGGCGGCGAGCTTCCGGGCCGGGCCGCCGGTCAGGGTCTCGCCCGGGCGGGCGCCGGAGGCGGGCCGAGTGGGGGCTGTCGAGCTGCGCATGGTGACCGACTCCTGAGGGTGCGGCGGGGTGGATGCCGGAACCGTAGGTGTGCGGTGGGACTGGCGACATGTGCCCGGGCGACGCATCGGCCCACCGTGATATGGCTCCGGCCGACATACCACCCGGGCGGCGCCGTTCCCCGGACGTTCGGGTGTGGCCAACCGACACGGGCTCGTACCCACCCATGGCGGGAGCCGCCATGGCTGCGGCGGCCCGCGGCCGGTGACGGTGGAGGGGCTCGGCAGCCGTCCGGCGGCGGCCGCCGGGTCTTCCCGCCGAGCCATCCCGCCGGGCCTTCCCGCCGGGCCCGGCCCGGGCGTGCTCTCTCCCGTATCCCACTCCTCACGAGGTGATCCCTTGGACAAGGTCCTGGACTCCCCCGCCGACGCGGTCGGGGACATCCCCGACGGCGCGGTGCTGGCCGTCGGCGGCTTCGGCCTCTGCGGCATCCCGAGCACCCTGATCGGCGCCCTGGCGGACACCGGCACCACCGGCCTCCAGGTGGTCTCGAACAACTGCGGGGTGGACGACTGGGGGCTCGGCCTGCTGCTGCGGGCGGGCCGGATCGCCCGGATGACGTCCTCGTACGTCGGCGAGAACAAGGAGTTCGCCCGGCAGTACCTCTCCGGCGAGCTGGAGGTGGAGCTCACCCCGCAGGGCACGCTGGCCGAGCGGCTGCGGGCCGGCGGCGCCGGCGTCCCCGCGTTCTACACCCCGGCCGGGGTCGGCACCCAGGTCGAGGAGGGCGGGCTGCCCTGGCGCTACGCGGCGGACGGCTCGGTGGCGCTGGCCTCACCGGCCAAGGAGGTCCGGGAGTTCGGCGGCCGCCGGTACCTACTGGAGGAAGCCATCACGGCGGACTTCGCGCTGGTCCGGGCCGAGGTGGCGGACCGGCACGGGAACTGCGTGTTCCACGCCGCCGCCCGCAATTTCAACCCGCTCTGCGCGACGGCGGGCCGGATCACCCTGGTCGAGGCGGACCGGATCGTCGAGGCGGGCGAGCTCGCCCCGGACGCCGTGCACCTGCCCGGCGTGTACGTGGACCGGGTGGTGGCCGCCGATCCCGCGGACCGCCGCATCGAGCGCCGGACCGTCCGCCCCGCACTCCAGGAGGCCTGAACCGATGCCCACCCCGACCAGCACCCCGGCCCCCGCGCCCACCTCGCAGACCGCCCACCGACCGCAGGCCGTCCACCACCCGCACCCCGTCCACCGCCCGCAGCCCGGTCTCGACCCGCGCAACGCCCTGGCCGCCCGGGCCGCCCGCGAACTGCGCGACGGCCAGTACGTGAACCTGGGCATCGGCCTGCCCACCCTGATCCCCAGTCATCTCCCGCCGGGCGTCGAGGTGGTGCTGCACTCGGAGAACGGCATCCTGGGCGTGGGCCCCTACCCGGTCGAGGGCACGGAGCACGCCGATCTGATCAACGCCGGGAAGGAGACGGTGACGGTCGCCCCCGGCGCCTCGTACTTCGACTCGGCCTTCTCCTTCGGCATGATCCGGGCCGGCCGGATCGACGTCTCGGTGCTCGGCGCCATGCAGGTCTCGGCGGCCGGCGACCTCGCCAACTGGATGATCCCCGGCAAGATGGTCAAGGGCATGGGCGGCGCGATGGACCTCGTGCACGGGGCCCGCCGACTGATCGTGGTCATGGAGCACACCGCCCGGGACGGCTCCCCGAAGATCGTCGAGGAGCTCTCACTTCCCGCCACCGGACGCGGAGTTGTCAACCGGATCGTGACCGATCTGGCCGTGATCGACGTGACGCCCGACGGGCTGCGGGTGGTGGAGACGGCCCCGGGCACGGGGTTCGCGGACGTCCAGGCCGCGACGGGCGCCGCCCTCCTTCCACGGCTCTGACCGGACCGGGTCGACCGGACCGGGTCGACCGGACCGGCCAGCACCAGCCGGACCGGACGCACCGGCCCCGCCCCGCGGCAGCGGCCGGACCTCCGTCGGGGAGGTCCGGCCGTTCGCTTTGCCTCCGAGGCGCCACTACCGCCGCCCCGCCCGCCGAATTCGCCGCATTAGCACCACCGCGGTGCGGATTGGCCGGGAACCGTGGGATCTTCACGCTTGCGCGGTGATCATTTCCCAGACAGGTTGCGATCACGGTTGCCCTCCGGGAGAGTTGGGGGCGCCGTGGATCCCGCGTGCCCGGAGGGGAAGCCGGGAGCGCACCGGGATCCGCATTCGAAGTCCCGGGCAGGCGCGCAATGGATTCCGCTCGCAAACGCCCACCGGCGCGAGCAGACGCATGACGCGAATGACGGCCCGAAAACCGCTTGGAAACAACGGCGGTCCACCGGGCGGTGTTTCACGGGGACGGCTTTCGAGGCAAGAGGCAAGGCGAAGCAAGGCTCCGGGGGGAGCGGACCAGCCCCGCCGAACGCGGCCGGCCAGGCGCGCCGCGGGACGGCGGATCGCATACCCCCGGTCTGAACACGCACCAACGGGCCCGCCGCCACGGCCGGGCCCCGGCCGGGGGGAGAAGACGATGACCATGCCGTTCGCGCGACAGAAGGACGCCGGGACGGCCCGCGGGCGAGGCGCCGGACGGCGGCTCGACGACGACCTGGCCGCCGTTCCCGTACCCGAAGCCCCGTACGACTACGGTCACTTCAGTCGGCTGGCCGGCCCGGCACACGACCCGGACGAGGAGGACGACCTCGGCGGCGGCGTCTACCGGCCCGAGCCCGCCCACCACGGAGCCCCGCCGACACCGTGGCACGCGCACCAGGCCGCACAGGAAACCATGCACCAGGCCACGCAGGAGGCCGCGCAAGAGGTCGACCCCACCGCCTCCTACCGCGTCCAGTACCGCAGCCTGCTGCGCCGCGAGCCGCACCGGATCCGCGCCGCCCTGCTGATGGTGGCGGCCCCGCTGGTGGAGGTGGTGCTGCTGGTCTGGCTGCTGCTGCCGGAGCACTGGCCGGAGCGCCCCGGCGAGACGCACGCCCTGGTGCTGCTGGGCGACAAGGTGATGATCGGGATCATCGCCGTGGTCGAGGTGTTCCGGCTGGTCAACGTCGTGTCCAACACCCACGCCACGCTCGTCGCCCGCGATCCGATACCGGTGACGCCGGAGTCCGGCACCCGGGTCGCGTTCGTCACCGCCTGCGTGCCGGGCAAGGAACCGGCGGAGATGGTGCGGGCCACGCTGGTCGCGGCACGCGCCGTCCGGCACGACGGCCCGTACGACGTCTGGCTGTTGGACGAGGGAAACGATCCTGCGATGCGGGCGCTCTGCACCGAGCTGGGCGTCCGCCACTTCAGCCGCTTCGGCCGCCCGTACTGGAACCAGCCCAAGGGCCGGTTCCGCACCGGCACCAAGCACGGCAACTACAACGCCTGGTTGCAGGCGCACGGCGACGACTACGACTTCTGGGTCTCGGTGGACACCGACCACGTCCCGCTGCCGGACTTCTGCGAGCGGATGCTCGGCTACTTCCGCGACCCCGACGTGGCATTCGTGGTCGGACCCCAGGTGTACGGGAACTACCGCAGCTCGGGATCGGCCGTCACCAAATTCTCCGAGAGCCAGCAGTACCTCTTCCACGCACTCATCCAGCGCGCCGGAAACCGTTACGGCGCGCCCATGTTCGTCGGCACCAACAACGCCGTCAGAATCCGTGCGCTCCAGTCGATCGGCGGGTTGTACGACTCCATCACGGAGGATATGGCGACCGGCCTGGAGTTCCACCGGAGCCGGAACGCCGAGACCGGTGAACGCTGGAAATCCGTGTACACCCCGGACGTGCTCGCGGTCGGCGAGGGCCCGTCCTCCTGGACCGACTTCTTCTCCCAGCAGCTGCGCTGGAGCCGCGGCACCTACGAGACCCTGCTCACCCAGTACTGGCGGGTGCTCTGGCGGCTGTCGCCCGGGCGGCTGCTCAACTACTCGCTGATGGTGGGCTTCTACCCGATGGCGGCGCTCACCTGGCTGCTCGGCGGCCTGTCCAGCGTGCTCTACCTGGTGTTCGGTGCCTCGGGGGTCCACGTGTCCTCCGAGATCTGGATGATGCTGTACAGCGACGCCGCCGCGCTCCAACTGCTGCTCTACACCTGGAACCGCAAGCACAACGTCAGCCCGCACGAGCCGGCCGGCTCCTCCGGGGTCGCGGGCATGCTGATGTCCGCGCTCTGCGGCCCGGTCTACGCGGCCTCGCTGGTGCAGGCGCTGCTGCGGCGGCGCAGCCGCTTCGTGGTGACGCCGAAGGGCCGTTCGGCCAGCGCGGACCGGGTGAGCACCTTCCGCTTCCACCTGTTCTGGACGCTGGTGTTCGGCGGCGCGATAGCGGCCTCCTTCTTCACCGGCTACGACCACGTCGCGATGCGCACCTGGGCCTGGATCGCCCTGGTCCTGACCGTGCTGCCGATCCTGGTGCTGGCCGGCGACGCTATCCGCCGCCGACGCGCCCGGCCCACGGCCACGCTCACCGTCACCGGCGGTCCGGCGGCGACCCCGAGGGTCGTCCTGGAGAAGCGCCGCCCCCGACACGCCCGCGATCCCCGGCGCGGCCCGACCGCACCGACCGCCCCGGCCGCGCCGCCGGGCGCCCCCGCAGTGCCCGACCGGGCGGAGCACACCACCACCCGCTGAAGCCGCCCGACCCGCCAGCACCCCCGAACCTCACGAGCTCCCGAACCTCACGAGGGGACCAACCACCGTGAAGATCCACAAGACCGGCCGGACCAAGCGCTTCGCCCTCGGCAGCACCGTCGCGCTGACCGTCGCCGGGATGAACGCGCCCGCCGTCCTCGGCTTCGCCGGCCAGCAGTACCACCAGTACGTGATCAACCGCCCCGATTACAAGGCGGAGTACGGCCACTGGCAGACCCTCACGCTCCCCGCCGAGTTCCGGGTCAACGCCGTCCACGCCACACTGCTGCGCACCGGCAAGGTCCTCATCGTGGCCGGCTCCGGCAACGACGAGAAGCGCTTCGACGCGGGCAGCTTCCGCAGCCTGCTCTGGGACCCGGCCGCGAACACCTACAAGCTGATACCCACCCCGGCCGACATGTTCTGCGGCGGCCACGCCTCGCTGCCGGACGGCCGCGTCCTGGTGGCCGGCGGCACCCAGCGGTACGAGAAGCTGGCGGGCGTGGTGAAGAGGGCGGCCGGCGTCATGCGGGTACGCAACGAGAGCCCCGAGCGCGCCAGGACGTTCCCCAAGGGCACCGTCTTCGTCGGCCCGAACGGGCGCGAGTACGCCTCCACCGTGCCGGTGACCGTCCCGGCCGCGGTGAAGACGGGCGCCGGCAAGCAGACCGTCGTCACCGCCGGCGAGCAGCACGTGTTCGTCGAGGCGGTCGGTGAGGGCGCCGGCTACGTCACCGACTCCCCCGCCCAGTACCGGATCAAGGGCCTGGCCGGGGTCGACGCCCACAACCTGTACGGGCAGAGCGCGAAGCTGACCCTGGACAAGCAGGAGTACCAGGGCATCCGCTCCGCGTTCGAGTTCAACCCGGACACCGAGCTGTACGAGCAGGTCACCGACATGGCGTACGCCCGCTGGTACCCGACGCTCACCGGGCTGGGAGACGGACGGGTGGTCACCGTCTCGGGCCTGGACGACACCGGGGAGATCCTCAACGGCAACGACAACGAGATCTACGACCCGAAGAACAAGACCTGGTCCAAGGGCCCGGACCGCTACTTCCCGACCTACCCGTCGATCTTCCTGACCGCCTCCGGCAAGCTCTTCTACTCGGGCTCGAACGCCGGCTACGGCCCGGCCGACAAGGGCCGGGACCCCGGGGTGTGGGACCTGTCGAACAACGGCTTCCAGCCCGTCCCCGGCCTGCGCGACCCCGCCCTCACCGAGACCTCGTCCTCGGTGCTGCTGCCGCCCGCGCAGGCGCAGAAGGTGATGGTGCTCGGCGGCGGGGGCGTCGGCGAGTCGCCGCTGTCCACCGCCCGCACCGACATCGTCGACCTCTCCGCCGCCGAGCCCGCCTTCACCCCGGGCCCGGACCTGCCGGCCGGCGGCACCCGCTACCTGAACAGCGTGATCCTCCCGGACGACACCGTGTTCACCACCGGCGGCTCCAGCGGCTACCGGGGCCGGGGCGCCAGCGACCTGCTCAAGGCGCAGGTGTACCACCCGGACACCAACAGCTTCAGCACCGCCGCCGAGCCCGCCGTCGGCCGCAACTACCACTCCGAGGCGCTGCTGCTGCCGGACGGCCGGGTGGCCGTGCTCGGTTCCAACCCGCTGTTCGCGGACAAGGCCGAGACCACACCGGGCGGCTTCGAGCAGCGCATCGAGATCTACACCCCGCCGTACCTGTTCCACGGCGACCGCCCGCAGGTGGCCGCCGCGCCGGGGGCCGCGAAGCTCGGCACCACCGTGCGGATCGGCACCGCCCGGCCGGACGCGGTCGCCACCGCCAAGCTGATCCGGCCGAGTTCGGTCACCCACGTGACCGACGTCGAACAGCGGTCGGTGGCCCTGGACATCAGCGGTCGCACGGCCGACGGGGTCTCGCTCACGCTCCCCGCCAACCCCAACCTGCTGCCGCCCGGCTGGTACATGCTGTTCCTGACCGACGCCGCCGGCACCCCGTCGGTCGCGCGCTGGATCCAGGTGACCGGCTGAGCGAACCGGTGCGTCACGGCCTGGCGCGGACCGGCACTGGTGCGTCGCGGCCTGGCGCGGAGCCGCACTGGTGCGGACCGGCACTGATGCGGAGCGGCCCCCTCAGCGGGCGGCCTGCGCCAGGCCGAGCGCGTACGGCAGCCAGAACTCTCCAGCCCGGGGCTCGCCGCGCCCGCACTCGCCGTCCGACTCCCCCGGGTTCTTGATCCACAGGTAGGCGTCGACACCGTCCCGGCCGGTGTCGGCGGTCGGCCGCTCGCCGAGCGCGCGGCCGGGCGGATTGCACCAGGCGTCGCCGCCCAGCGGTCCGTTGCCGTTGCGGCTGGTGTCGATGACGAAGTGCTTCCCGCCCAGGGCGGCGGAGAGCTGGCCGCCGTAGGCCGTGTTGCGGCCGGTGTCGTAGAAGTTGGCGACGTTCACCGCGAAGCCGTCCGCCGCCGCGATCCCCGACTTGCGCAGCGCGGTGGAGAGTTCGGCCGGGTCCTGCGACCAGCCGGGATTGCCCGCGTCCAGGTAGACCCGCACCTGCGGACGCTTCTTCAGCTCCTGCACGGCGAAGGCCAGCAGGCCGTACCGCTCGGCGGCCAGGTCACCCTTGATCCCGCAGCTGTCCAGGGTGTGCGCGACGGCGTCCGGCTCCAGCACCACCCAGGCCTTGCGGTCGCCGAGGGCCTCCGCGACACCGCTGATCCAGGCCCGGTAGGAGGCCGCGTCGGCGGCGCCGCCGGCCGAGTACAGGCCGCAGTCGCGGTGCGGGATGTTGTAGGCGACGAAGACCGCCGTCCGGTCCGCCTCGGCGGCCCGGCGGCTGACCTGTTCGGCGATCTCCTTGGCGCCCTGCTCGCCCAGCCACTGCGAGGAGGGCTGGGCGGCGATCCGCAGCAGCGTGTCGGCCTCCGCCGGCCGGCCCTGGCCGCGCAGAGCGGTCACCTGCCGGGCGGCGTTGGTCTGGTCGGAGACGTAGAAGGCCTGGCCGGGGAGCTGGGCGAGGCTCGCGGGGCCGGTGCCCGGGTTCGCGGCGGAGGCGGTGGGCGCGGCTGTGGGCCCGCCGGCCGCGGCACCGGCCGAGGCACCGCCGCCCGGGCCGCCGGGTGATCCCTTGGCCGATCCGGCGGTCGAACCGCTACAGCCCGCGGCCCCCGCCAACAGCACGACCAGGGCCGCCCCCACGGCCCGTCGGATTGCCACTACCCGTCCCACCCGGCGCACGTACCGCCCCTCCCCCAGAGCCGGTCCGGCGACCGGTCGGCACCAGCTAAGCACACCGGCCACCGCCCGCCCGCGACGGGCGGTGAACGCCGGGTGCCCGTGAGCGGGCGGACGGGCGACCCCGCCCGCCCGAACCACCCCTCACCCAGCCCCCGGGCGCTCAGCCCCGGGCGCTCAGCCCTGCTTCAGGTTGGGCACCTGCCAGTCGATCGGCTCGCCGCCGAAACCGTCCAGCGCCGTGTCGATCTGCGAGAACGGGCGGCTGCCGAAGAACAGCTTGGCCGACAGCGGCGACGGGTGCGCGCCCTGCACGACCACGTGCTTGGACGTGTCGATCAGCGGCAGCTTCTTCTTCGCGTAGTTGCCCCACAGCACGAAGACCACCGGCTCCTCGCGCTCGCTCACCGCCTTGATCACGGCGTCGGTGAACTTCTCCCAGCCCTTCGCCTTGTGCGAGTTGGCCTCGTGCGCGCGCACCGTGAGCACCGCGTTGAGCAGCAGGACGCCCTGCTCGGCCCAGTGCATCAGGTAGCCGTTGTCCGGGGCGGGGATGCCGAGGTCGGCGTCCAGCTCCTTGAAGATGTTGCGCAGCGAGGGTGGCGTCCTGGTGCCGGGCAGCACCGAGAAGCTCATGCCGTGGGCCTGGCCGTCGTCGTGGTACGGGTCCTGCCCGAGGACCAGCACCCGGACCTTCTCGTACGGCGTGGCCTCCAGCGCGGCGAACTCCTGGCCGCTCGGCGGGAACACCTGGTGCTGCGCACGCTCGGCCGCCACGAAGGCCGCCAGCTCGGCGAAGTACGGCTTCTCCGTCTCGGCGCCCAGCACCGGGCGCCAGGACTCGGGCAGCTCCAGCCCGCCGCCCTCGCCGGCCTCCACCACGCCCGCCTCGACCGTGTCCGTCACGACATCTACCTCCCACACCGCGGCTGTTGTGCCGCACGCCCTCTTTCACCCCGAACGCTACACAGCCCCACCGACAACTCACTCCGCCGAAGCCGCCGAAGCCGCCGGAGCCGCCGAAGGCAGCGGGGACCCAGCGGGAAGCGGGGACCCAACAGGCAGCGCGGACCCGGCAGGCGGCACCGACGCGGGGTCCGCACCGACCGCCCGCACCACCCGGACGTGCTCCACCACGTTGAGCGCCACCAGCAGCACCGCCAGTGCCACCAGCACCGCCAGCGCCGGCAGCCGCACCACCGCCGGCGCCAGTCCCAGCACCACCGCCGCCGCACCGACCCGGGTCGTCGCCACCTTGCGGAACATCATCCAGCGGGTGTAGCCGAAGGTCAGCAGGTACAGCCCGCACCCGCCGTACAGCAGCGCCACCGACCCCGGGCCCAGCGTCTGCCACGGGTCCGCGACGGTCTCCCCGAAGCCGACCGCCACCCCGATCACCCCGGCGGCCAGCGCCAGGTGCCCGTACTGGAAGATCCGCCGGACGACGTCCCGCCGGGAGTCGGCGACCTCCACGGCGTACCGCATGGCGTCCGCCGCGTACACGAAGTACTGCCACCACAGCCCCGCCGAGATGGTGAACGCGGCGGCCACGGCCGCGAGTTCGGCCACGTCGAGCCGGGCGCCGGCCGCCGTCCCGCCGATCCCGACGATCGACTCGCCGAGCGCCACCAGCAGGAACAGCGCGAACCGCTCCGGCATGTGCGAGGGGTGGTACGCCACCGCCGCCAGCCGCCGCCGGAACACCAGCGGCGCGGCCAGGTCGCAGAGCGCGGCCGCCGTCCACAGGGCCAGCCGCGGCCCGTCCGGCAGCAGCCCGCCCACGACCAGCAGCGGCCCGCTGACCAGCACGCCGACGCCGTACGGGCCGCGCCAGACGCCCGGCAGACGGATCAGCAGGAGCAGCAGCACCAGCCGGGCCAGCCAGTACGCGGCGCCGAGCAGCACGCCCCGCCCGCCGTACGCGCCCGGGACGGTGAGCGCCATGAACAGGCCGGCCAGCCCGACCGCCAGGATGCCGAGGCGGTCCCGCAGGTTGTCCACGTCCCGGATGTTGGCCTGCACGGTGGTGCCCACCCAGCACCAGTACACCGGCACGAACACCACCAGCGCCCGGACCAGCCCGGTGGCGTCGTGGTGGTGGTGCAGCAGCCCGGAGACCTGGGTGATCGCGAAGACGAAGACCAGGTCGAAGTAGAGCTCGGCCCAGGTGACCCGCTTCTCGTCGGCCTCCCCGCCAACGCCCCCGGCATCCCGCCGCGCCTCCGGCGGCCCCGCATCCCCCGTCGCGCTCATTGCGCCAGCGCCTCCCCACAGGTACGAACCACCGGTGCCTCCCCACAGGTACGAACCACAGGTACGAAACGGGCCCCGCTCCGGCGACCGGCCGGAACGGGGCCCACGACAGCACCGCAGAGGCTAGACCAGCTCGACCAGGTCCGCGATCGACTTGACCACCCGGGTCGGCCGGTACGGGAAGCGCTCGACGTCGGCGGCGGCGGTCAGGCCGGTGAGCACCAGGATGGTCTCCATGCCGGCCTCCATGCCCGCGACGATGTCGGTGTCCATCCGGTCGCCGATCATCACGGCGGTCTCGGAGTGGGCCCCGGCGGTGTTCAGCGCCTCGCGCATCATCAGCGGGTTGGGCTTGCCGACGAAGTACGGCTCGACGCCGGTCGCCTTGGTGATCAGGGCCGCGACCGAACCGGTGGCCGGCAGCACGCCCTCGGGGGACGGGCCGGTCTCGTCGGGGTTGGTGCAGATGAACCGGGCGCCCTGGTTGATCAGGCGGATCGCCTTGGTGAGCGCCTCGAAGCTGTAGGTGCGGGTCTCGCCGAGGACGACGTAGTCCGGGTTGTTGTCGGTCAGCACGTAACCGGCCTGGTACAGCGCGGTGGTGAGCCCCGCCTCGCCGATCACGTAGGCGGTGCCGCCCGGGCGCTGGCCCTTGAGGAACTTGGCGGTGGCCAGGGCGGAGGTCCAGATGCACTCCTCCGGCACCTCCAGGCCCATCCCGGCCAGGCGGGCGCTGAGGTCGCGCGGGGTGTAGATGGAGTTGTTCGTGAGGACCAGGAACGGCTTGCCGGACTCCCGCAGCCTGCGCAGGAACTCCTTCGCACCGGGAATCGGCGTGCCCTCGTGGATGAGGACGCCGTCCATGTCGGTCAGCCAGGACTCGATGGGCTTGCGGTCTGCCACGTAGGTGTCTCCTTGGTCTTGCAACGGTTCTGAACGATTTCGCACATCGCTCCGGACCGGACACCCTCGGCCGGCCGGGCGCCACTGGCTGCCCCAACACGGACCAGCCTAGAGCCTGCCTCCTCGGGCCGACCCCGGCCCCGGACGGGAACGGCCACGACGTGCCGGCAGCAACATCATCCGCGTGCGCCACTTCCTCCCGGGCACGGCCGCGGTGCGAACGGAGGCAGTCGGCCGGTGGACGGGTTCGTCCACGCAAACGCGCTACGCCGATGAGGGGACCACCGGGCAGTTCGTACCGGACCTTCCCGCACGCTCCTGACCAGCGAAGTCGCACAGGAAGTCGGACAGTTCCGGTCCGGCTTTCGGCACGTCGGCGCGATGATCGAAGGGACAGGCGGGCCGCTCGGTGTTCTTGTTCTGGTGGGAGCCGGTTCGGCTCTCGTCACCGTGGCATCCGTGTTCGGCTGTGCTGCCGGGCACGTGAGCCCATCCTTCCCAGAACAGGGACCCATGAAGATCCATCGCATAGCCGTCGCAGCTCTTGCCATCGGCACCTTGCTGGCCGGAGGCACGGCTGCGGCCGAGGCCAACATCTCGACGAACACACCGAGTTCGGCGTCGACCGGTCAGGCCCGCAGGGACGCCGTGGCCTGCGCGGCCGCCACCGTCTCCTCGTCGGTCGCCGCCGCCAACGCCTCCACCGCGGCAGCCGCGGCGCAGGCCGACGCCGCGTCGGCCGCCGCCGCCCTCAAGACCTTCATCGCGGCGACCCAAGCCGTGCCACCCAACGCCGCCGCAGAGGCCGCAGCCGCCACCAGCGCCGCCGCCGCCGAGGCCGCCGCGGTCACCTCCTCCACCGCTGCCGCCACCGCGGCCGCCACCGCCGCCACCGCCAGCACCGCCGCCGTGAAGGCCTGCGCCGTTCCGCCGGTTCTCACCACCTGAGACGGACGCGCGGCATCGCTCGGCCGCCGGGCCAGGCCGTGGCGCGAAGCCTCCACGGCCTGGCCCGGCCCGGTCTGCTCGCGCGGGCCGAACCGGGCCCGCGCCCGCAGCAGCTGCTGCTGCTGGCACGGCACCACGAACACGGGGGTCTCCATCAACCCGAAGGGAGCGTCATGCGACGCATCCGCACCATTCCGGTCCTCGCCGGTTCCGTCGTCCTGACCGCCGTGCTGGCCGCACTGGCCCCCACCTCCGCACAGGCGGCCGTGGCCTGCAACGAGACGGCGCTGGTCGCGGCAATCAATGCCGCCAACAGCGCCGGCGGGGGCAACGTCGTCCTCGCGACCAACTGCGTCTACACCATCGCCTCGTCGCACAGCAGTGACACCGACGGCGCGAACGCGCTGCCGATCATCACCACCGCCATCACCCTGACCGGTGACAACGACACCATCACGCGCTCGACGACGGCCGGTACGGCCGGCTTCCGCATCGTCAAGGTGGCCGCGGGCGCCAGCCTCACCCTCAAGGGCAACGTCACCCTCAGCAACGGCTCCGCCGTCACCGACGGCGGCGGCATCCTCAACTACGGCGCGGTGACCCTCACGGCCAGCGCCCTGACCGGCAACACCGCCCAGGGCAGGGGCGGCGGCCTGGCCAACGAGGACATCGGCGCCCCCCAGAAGGGGGCGGTGGCGACCTTCACGAACAGCACCGTGGCCGGGAACAGCGCCACCGGCCAGGGCGGCGGGATCTACAACGGCCTGCGCGGCTCGCTCACCACCACCAGCAGTTTCATCGACGCGGGCAACAGCTCCGGGTCCCAGGGCGGCGGCATCGCCGCCATCGGCTCCACCTCCACCACGCTGACCAGCACCCAGATCAGCGCCAACCATGCCGTCATGACGGCCGGCGGCATCTACCGGCAGAACGGCACCATGACACTCACCACGACACCGGTCAGTGGAAACACCCCCGACAACTGCGTCGGCAGCTCCCCCTCGGTACCCGGCTGCGTCGGCTGACCCGTCAACTGCCCTGAGACGTCTCGCCCCCATGCCGTCCGACGAGCGAGGACGCGAACCGACGTCCGCCCCGCCTCCCGGCTCCGCCACTGCGAAACCGGGAGCAACCGGGCGCCTCGTGATTGAGTGGTCGCATGAGCGCCTCGACCCCCTCGTCCTCTCCGGACCGCCCGTTCCGCGTCGGCCTGATCGGCTACGGCCTGGCCGGCTCCGCCTTCCACGCCCCGCTCATCGCCACCACGCCGGGGCTGCGGTTGGACGCCGTGGTCACCGCCAACCCCGAGCGCCGCGAGCAGCTGCGCCGCGAACACCCCGGTGCCCGCGCCGTCGACACCCCCGAGCAGCTGCTCGCCGACCCGGACGCGCTCGACCTCGTCGTCGTCGCCTCTCCCAACCGCACCCACGCGCCGCTCGCCCGCGCCGCCCTGCGCGCCGGGCTGGCCACCGTCGTCGACAAGCCGCTGGCCGGCACCGCCGCCGAGGCGCTGGAGCTGTGCCAGCTCGCCGAGGCCGGGGGCACCTTGCTCTCCGTGTTCCAGAACCGGCGCTGGGACGGCGACTTCCTGACCGCCGCCCGGCTGGTCCGGGGCGGCGCGCTCGGCCGGGTGCACCGCTTCGAGTCCCGCTTCGAGCGGTTCCGCCCGAAGCCCAAGCCCGGCTGGCGCGAGCTCGCCGACCCGGCGGAGGTCGGCGGCACGCTGTACGACCTGGGCAGCCACCTGGTGGACCAGGCGCTGACCCTGTTCGGCCCGGTGGAGACGGTGTACGCGGAGGTCGACGTGCGCCGGGACGGCGCGGTCGTCGACGACGACGCCTTCCTCGCCCTCACCCACGCCTCCGGCACCCGCTCGCACCTGTGGACCAGCGCCATCACCCCGCTGATCGGCCCCCGGCTGCGGGTGCTCGGCGACGCCGCCGGGTACGTCAAGCCCGGCATGGACCCGCAGGAGGCGGAGCTGCGGGCCGGGCACCGACCGGACGGCGCCCGCCCGTGGGGTGCCGACCAGCCCTCGCAGTACGGCACCCTCGGCACCGACGAGTCCTCGATCGCGCTGCCCACCGAGCCGGGCGACTACCCCGCCTTCTACGCGGGCATCGCCGCCGCCCTGGCCTCCCCGGGCACCCCGCCCCCGGTCGACCCGCGCGACGCGGTGGCCACCCTGGCCGTCCTGGAGGCCGCCCGGGCCTCCGCCGCCACGGGCACCGCGGTCCGCCTGGGCTGAGCGGCTGCCGGGGCTGCCGGGCCTGCCACCCCCTTCCATCCCCCGATTCCACTTCTAAGCTGCTTAGATGACCAGCCAGCGGGGCGGGGGCGGCAGGCCAGCGGCACGAAGAGCGCGAAGAGCACGGCTCCACCGGCGAGCGGCGGCCGTCACACCCCGATGACCTCCACCGCCGAACCCAGGCCCCGGAAGTCCGCGACGTTGCGGGTGTACAGCGGCAGGCCGTGGGCCGAGGCCACGGCCGCGATCATCAGGTCGATCCGGCGCGGGCGCGGCTGCCGCCCGGCGGCGATGGTGAGGGTCACCAGCGTGCCGTAGCGGGCGGCCGCCGCCGCGTCGAACGGCAGCGGGTCGAAGTCGGCCATCGCCGCGCCCAGCACCTCCAGCCGGGCCGCCCGGCTGACCGCGTCGCGGGCCATCGACACGCCCTGTTGCAGCTCCGCGAAAGTGATCGCGGTCAGCTCCGGCACGGCTGGCAGGTTCGCCGGGGAGAGCAGGGCCAGATCGATGTAGACACAGGTGTCGAGCACCCCGGCCGGCCGCCGCCGGGCTGCCCGCCTGCGCTCAGCCACGCCGCCGCTCGAACGGGTCGTCGCCGTCGTCGCCCACCAGCTCCTCCGGCCCGAAGTACTCCTCGGCCTCCTTGCGCATCTGCTGGTAGTCCACCCGCGGCAGCTTCACGTGCCGCGCCACCAGCTCCTCCGCCGTGAGCCGCCGCCGTCCGGACACCGGTCGCAGCTCCGCGACCTCGACCCCGTTCCTGGTGATGTGGAAGGTCTCCCCGGCCTCCACCGCGTCCATCACCGCGGCGGAGTTGTTCCGGAACTCCCGCTGGGTAATCGTCTTCATCCCTCCACGGTAGCCCCGTGTAGCACCTGCGGCTACGCCCCTGCACTGCCTCGCGAAGCACCTCGGCGCGGCGGGTACGCTACGGGGAATTCCGCGCCCGGGCGGGAACTCGGCGGGCTCGGCGATCGTCCTGAACGTCTGAAGTCCGGCCCCGAGTCCGTGGGGCCAGAAGCCCGTGGGCCCAAAGCCCGTGGGACCGAAGCCCGAGGGCCGCGAAGTCCGTGCAGCCCCGAGTCCGTCACGCCGAAGGAGGAGCAGCGCATGACCGTCGTCGCGATGCTGCTCGGGCTGCTCCGGGTGCTGACCGGGGAGCTGGTGACCGAGGGCGGGACGGTCGCGTCGGTGGCGGCGGTCGCCGCCGTGGCGCTGCTGGCCGGTGCGGTCGCGGGCACGCTGGCGGGGGCGCGGCTGCTGGGGGCGCGGGCGCCCACGGCGGTGCGCAGCGGGGTGTTGCGGCGGCGCGCGTTCCGTACGGCCTTCCTGCCGCAGCGCGATCCCGATGCCCGGGGCAGGCGACGCCCGAGGGCACCGGGTGCGGCCCCGGCGGCCGCGTAGCTTCGTCATCTTCCGCCGTTCCACGCGGCCGTCCTCCGTCGACCACTCGTTTTCCGAGACCCCCGGAGGGCTCGCTCCACCATGTCCGTTCTCGCTGTTCTCGACCCGGCCGTCGCCGTCGCCCATGCCGCCGTCGCCGCGCTGGCCCAGGTACTGCCGACCGCGCTGGCGATCGTCCTGTTCACCGTCGCCGTCCGGCTGGCGTTGCATCCCTTCGCGCGCGCGGCGGCGCGGGGGGAGAAGTCGCGGGCGCGGCTGGCGCCGAAGGTCGCCGAGGTGAACCGGCGGTTCAAGGACCGCCCGGAGAAGCTGCGGGAGGCGCTCGCCGAGCTGTACCGGGAGGAGCGGGCCTCGCCGTTCGCGGGGTGCCTGCCGATGCTGGTGCAGATTCCGTTCTTCTCGGTGATGTACCGCCTGTTCACCACCCCGAACGGCCTGCTGGACCACACCCTGTTCGGTGTGCCGCTCGGCCTGCACGTCGGGAGCGCGCACGGTGCCGGGCAGTTGGCGGTGTTCGGCCTGCTGTACGCCGGGCTGGCGGCGGTCGGGTACGTCAACTTCCGCCGGGCCAGGCGGGCGGCGGCCGCGCAGCCGACCCCTCAGCCGGGGGCGGGGCTGCTGCCTTACCTGTCCTTCGGGTCGGTGCTGTTCGCGATGCTGGTGCCGGTGGCCGCCGCGCTCCACCTGGTGACGACGAGCACGTGGACGGCCGCGGAGCGGGCCTGGTTGCACCGGGGCGGCGCACCGGCGCCGGCGACGGCGCTCGCGCTGTGAGCGCCGCCGCCGATCCCGCTGACCCCGGCGACCCCGGCGATCCTGCCGACCCCGCCGGTCCGTGTCAGAAGTGCCGCAGCAGCTCGGAGAAGGCCGCCAGTCGCAGGGTCGCCTCGTCGGGGCCGAGGTCCTGGTGTTCCAGGACCCAGGTGTGCTCGTGCGGGATGAAGACCGTGCGCAGGCCGGCCTGGCGGGCCGGGGCGATGTCGGACTTGGGCGAGTTGCCGATCATCCAGGTCCGGTCGGGGTCGAGGCCGAGCTCGGCACTGAGCCGCCGGTAGGTGTCCGCCGACTTCTCGGCCACGATGTGGACGCCGCGGAAGTGGTGGTCGATCGTGGAGGCCGTCACCTTGCGCTGCTGCTCCTCGAGGTCGCCCTTGGTGAGCAGCAGCAGGTGGTGGCGTCCGGCGAGGTCGGCGAGGGTGTCGGCGACGCCGGGGATCAGCTCGATCTCGCGGCTGCTGAGCGGAGTGAGGAGGCCGTCGATCCGGGCTTCTTCGGCCGGGGTGGGGGTGCGGTCGCCGTTCAGCCGCCGCAGGCAGTCGGTGAGGCTCTGCCGGAACACGGCGGCACCGTAGCCGAGGGCGGCGGAGTTGGCGGCTTCGATCTCGTCGAGGACGGCCCTGGCGGGCTCGCGGTCGGCCGGGGTGGCGGCCCAGTCCAGGAAGCCGTCGATGACGCGCTCGAAGAGGACGTTGTTCTCCCAGAGCGTGTCGTCGGCGTCGAAGATGAGGGTCTGGTCGGTGTGCATCCGGGTGTGCTCCAGCGGGGTTCGAAAGGTCAGGCGGGGGCGTCGAGCAGGCGGCCGGCCCGGTCGAGCGTTTCGCGGAGGTTCTCCTCGGTGGTCCGCTGCCGGGCCTCGGCGATGGTGAGCCACTCCAGCGGGGCGGCGGGGTTCTCCGGCCGCGCCCGCTCCGGGGTGGCGGTGGCCAGCAGGAAGCGCAGGTCGGCGTGTTCGTGGGCCGGTTCGACGGGCGAGGCCGGGACGGGCACGACGGCGAGGTGGACGAGGGCGGCGTCGGGCCACGGGGTGAGGTCGGCGAGTCCGGTCTCCTCCAGGCCTTCGCGCAGCGCGATGTCCAGCGGCAGGGTCTCCCCCGGGTCGCCGTGGCCGCCGACCTGGAGCCAGGCCTGCTGGCGCACGTGCCAGCGCAGGAGGACGCGCCGGGTCGGCGGGTGGACGATCAGCGCGGAGGCGGTGAAGTGCAGCGGCGTCCCGCGGTCCCAGGCGTCGGCGGCCCCGGTGAGGTGGCGGACGCGCTCGTGGTCGGCGGTCTCCGTCGGGCCCTGCGGCCGGTGCTCGGCCAGCAGTTCGGCCAGGCCCGGGCTATGCGCCGCGCCGCCTGTGGTCGCCATGATCAGCACTCCTCGTTGCGCTCCGGACCACGTCAACCGGCTTGCGGGGGCGGGTGATCGGGGCCGGGGCTTCCGGTTCCGACGAACCCGCGAAGCCTAGCCCGGGGCCTTCCGGCGGCCCAGCGGTTTTCCTCCCGGGGCGGCCCGGCAGGCGGCTCCCCCGCCTCCGGACGGCGACGAGGGACCGGTCGGGGCGGGGTCCGGGAGGCCGTAGCCTGTGGTGATCGTTTCGGGACAGGTGGAGGGATGTCGTCATGGTGGCTGCTCCGGCGCTCGCGGACTTGCGCGAGGTGTGCCAGCCGCAGGCCAAGCTGCAGAGCCGCAACGGTGAGCACTGGGCGGGACGGCTGTACATGCGCCGCATCTCGCTGCGCACGACCCGGCAGTTGGTACGCACCTCGGTGTCGCCGAACACCCTCACCTGGGTGATGGTGGTCTGCGGGGTCGGCGGCGGGGCGGCCCTGCTGATCCCCGGCCTGACCGGCGCCGTGCTGGCGGCGGTGCTGTTCCAGCTGTTCCTGCTCTTCGACTGCGTCGACGGCGAAGTGGCGCGCTGGAAGCGCCAGTTCAGCATGGCCGGGGTCTACGTGGACCGGCTCGGCGCCTATCTGGCGGACGCGGCGCTGATGATCGGCGCGGGCGTGCGGGCGGCCCGGGGCGGGTCGGAGCTGTGGGTGTCGGTGGGCCTGGCGGCCGCGCTGGGCGTGGTGCTGCTCAAGGCCTCGACGGACCTGGTGGACGTGGCCCGGGCCCGCAGCGGGCAGGCCCCGGCGGACGAGGAGTCCACCCAGCCGCGCTCGCAGGGCATCGCTACCGCGCGCCGGCTCGCCTCGGTGTTCAAGATCCACCGGGTGACGAACGGCATCGAGGCCTCCCTGGTGCTGCTGGCGGCGGCCGTGGTGGACGCGGCGCTCGGCAACCTGGACGCGACGCGGGCGGCGGTCGCGGGGATCGCGGTGATCACCTGGGGCATGGTGGTGGCGCACCTGGCGTCGATCCTGTCCTCCTCGCGCCTGCGCTGACGGGCGGCGGCGCCGCGCGCGGGCGGCTGCCTACGTGCGGGCTTCGGCCCGCGCGTGGGGCTCGGCCTGCACGTCAGCTTCGGCCTGTGCGTCGGCTTCGGCCCGTGTGTGGGCGGCGAGGATGGTGTCGAGGAGGCCGGGGAAGCGCTGCTCCAGGTCGACGGCGCGCAGGGCGGAGAACTTGCGGTTGGCCTCCTCGCGCTGGCGGATCAGGCCGGACTCGCGCAGCACCTTGAAGTGGTGGCTGAGGGTGGAGGGGGCGACGTCCACCGGGAAGGTGCCGCAGGCCCGCTCGGGTTCGGCGCGCAGGATGCGCACGATGGTCATCCGGGTGGGGTCGGAGAGCGCGTGCAGGACGTCGAGCAGGTCGATCTCCCCGGTCGCGGGGTGGGCGAGCGCCGGTCGGCGCCGGGTACTGCGGGGCATGATCCGACCTCCCTGATCTGCGGTTGATTCAAGCGCTTGATCTGCGCTTGATCTGCGATGTTCGACAATCATCGAAACTACGTGGTACCACTACCCCACGTCAATTTCGCCGTTCGTCGAAAATCGTAGTCGAGGGGGACCGACATGCGCGCATTGGTGATGACCGCACCCGGTGGGGCCGAGCACACGGAGATCCGGGAGGTCGAGGCCCCGAACCCCGGCCCCGGCCAGGTGGCGGTCGACGTCGCCTACGCCGGGCTGAACTTCGTCGACGTGATGGGCCGCCGGGGCGACGCCGGCTACGTCACCGCCTGGCCGTACCGGCCGGGCAAGGAGGTGGCCGGCACCGTCCGGGCGGTCGGCGAGGGCGTCACCGGACTGGCGGTGGGCGACCGGGTGGCGGCCGCGCCCGTCGGCGGCGGCCTGGCCGAGGTGGTGCTCGCCGAGGCCGCGCTCACCGTGCCCGTCCCGGACGGGCTGGCGCTGCGCGAGGCCGCCGCCGCCCCGCTGGGCCTGGCCACCGCCGTGCTGCTGCTCACCGACGCCGGCCGGCTCACCGCCGGGGACACCGTCCTGGTGCACTCGGCCGGCGGCGGGATCGGCCACGCCGTCGCCCAACTGGTCCCGCTGATCGGGGGCGGCGGTCGGCTGATCGGCACGGTGGGCCGCCCGGAGAAGGCGGCGTCCGCCGTCGCCTCCGGCTACCACCACGCCTTCGCCCGCGACGAGGCACTGCCCGAGGCCGTCCGGGCCGCGACCGGGGGCCGGGGCGTCGACCTCGTGCTGGACCCGCTGGGCACCGAGGCCCTGGAGCTCGACCTCGAACTCACCGCACCCGGCGGCCGGATCGTCCTCTTCGGCAACGCGGGCGGCGGCGCCGTCGCCGACCTGCCGCCGCTCGGCCGCCTGATGGCCGGGAACCTCACCATCACCGGCTTCAGCCACCGCGCCCTGGCCGCCACCGCCCCCGAACGGCTCGCCCGCGCCATCCGCACGGTCCTCGACCTGCTCGCCGCCGGTGACCTCACGCTGCCGGTCACCGAAGTCCCCGGCCTGGCCTCCGTCCCCGCCGCCCACGACGCCATGGCGGAGGGGCGGGCCACCGGCAAGTACGTGGTGCGCGTGGCTGGTTGAGGCCTGCTCGGGGCGGCGCCCCTTGCGCAGGAAGTCGGGTGGGCCGACTTCCTGCGCGGAGCGCGGAGCATTGGAGGCCGGGCGGGTCAGGGGTTGTAGAGACCGCCGGCCTCGCCGGGGTCGCCGGCGTAGTTGTGGTTCTGAGGACGGCCCTGGTTCCGCGTCCCGGGCCTGTTGGTCTCGACGAAGCGGCAGGCCGCGAAGTGCACGTCGCCCATGCCGGGCCGCAGGATGTCGCTCAGCAGCACGTCGCCGTCGAAGACGATCGAGCGGCCCGCGAGTTGGGGGTCGATCAGCGTGGCGACGTTGATGACGGTTGCGGCCGGCGTCCCCGGATCGAGTTCGACGTCGTACCCGCCGCCAACCGGGCTGGCGATCGCCGGGTTTCCCCGGATGGTGAGGCCGCTGGGGTAGGAGATGGTGTAGTTCTGCAGGCTCCGCCCGCCCACCACGGTGCGCGCGGCGCCACGCTCTTGCCCCTGTTCCACGCTGCCGCCCCGGTTGGCGCCGTTCTCCACCTGCCCGCCCAGGTCGTCGGGGAGGACCATCCCGTGCTGCGTGTAGAAGTGCACCCGCGTCCCCGCGGGCACCCGGAAGCTGCCGTTCGCGGCCTCCCAGGCGCCGTGACCGCTGAGGACGAGACCGTCCGTACGCGCGGGCGCGGTGTTGTCGGCCTCCCAGTCGTCGTCCGGGTTCTGGTGATTGATCATGGGCCGGTTCTGGTCGGACGCGCGCTGGATCCCGGTCGCGCGGAGCATCTGCACGACGGCCGCGTTGCCGTGGGTGCTCTGGAGACCGAGCAGCGACTGGGCGGCGGCCTGCGCCCGGTTCGGGTTCCTGGTCGTCGGCTCCGAAGTACGGGCCGGCGTGCGGGCCTTGCCGGCGGCGGCAGCCTTGGTCCTGTCGTGGGCGTGCATCGTCCCCCTCTCGACTCGAAAGCTCACTCTCCTGGATATCGGTGACGTCGACCCGGGCGCCAGGTCCCTACGGGCAGTGCCCGCTGCCTGAAGGCGCACCGCGCGGTGCCCCGGCGGCGCGACACCCCGGGCGGAGGTCAGGCCGCCGGTATGCCCGCCGCGTAGAGGCCGGCCCGGCTGCCGCGGTAGGCGACGCCGCCGAAGGCCGTCAGCGAGAGCCCGGTGTACTCGGTGCCGAACTTGGCCGGATCGTCCTGCCATTGAAGCCGGCCGGTGGCGAGGTCGAGGGCGTGCAGCCGACCGTCGTTCAGCGCCACGTAGACCCGGCCGTCGGCGACGGCCATGGTGCTCATGCCCCGGCCCAGGCCGTCCGGCACCGAGGACGTCCACCGGCTGCGGCCCGTACCCGCCTCGACGGCGATGACCCGGTCGTTGTCGAGGAGGCAGAGCGTCCCGTCGGCGACCGGGGCGGGCTGGACAACGGGGTGGCCGAGGTCGTCACGCTGCCAGAGCACCCGACCGGTCGCCGCGTCCAGGGCGGAGACGGTCGAGGCCGAGACGGTCGAGGCGGCGCCGGCGGAAGCCGACAGGTAGAGGACGCCCTCGTGGACCACGGGCCGGTCGACGAGCTTGCCGACGGCGGGTTGCTCCCAGCGCCGCTCACAGGTCTTCGCGTCGAGGGCGGAGACCCCACCGGCGGGGGCGGCGAGGTACACGGTGCCGCCCGCGACCGCCGGTACGCAGGCGGCCTCCAGCGGGCTGCTCCACCGGGCTTCGCCGGTGGCCGCGTCGTAGGAGTGGACGCGGCCGTCGTAGCTCGCGAACACGTCCCCGCCGACGATGGGGCCGTCCGTCCATCCGGACAGGTAGCCCACCGGCGCGGGCACGGCCCACCGGACGGCCCCGGACGCGGCGTCCAGGGCGTGGACGTGGGAGTCGGTGGTCACGCAGACCAGTCCGTCACCTGCGGCGATCGGCCAGCCGAAGTTACTGTCGGCGGGGTTGCGCGAGGCGACCTCGGCACTCCAGCGCGGGGTGCCGGTCCGCACGTCGAGGGCCCTGACCGTGCCGTCGAAGTCCGCGACGTAGAGGTCGGGCTGCGGGGTGGCCGACAGGGCGACCCGGCTGCCGGTACCGGTCCTGCTCCAGACGCGGTGGCCGGTGTCGGCGTCCCGCCGCGCCCACCAGCCGACGCCCCCCACGGTGGCGGCGGCCGCCGCCACGCCGGCGACGCCCAGCAGCATGCGCCTACGGCTGACGTGGGGGCGGACGGGATCGGTCTGCGATTCGTTCGAGGTCACACCGAAGGTGACCGTCTGCGCCTGCCGCCGGTTCCACCGCGCGGGCGAGCTTCCCAGAAGGCGCCGACAAGGGCGGCCAGGATGCGGCCGGGATTCTGAAGGTCGTGCGCAGGAAGTCGGCCGGGCCGACTTCCTGCGCGGGGGCTCAGGTCAGGTGCCTGGGGGTTCGCGGCTGGGTCATCCGATCAGGTTGCCGGGCTCGTCGAGCCACACGTGCTGTTCGCCGGTCGGCGTCATCGTCACGCCGAAGCGGGTGAGGTCCGGTTCGCCGTCGGCGAGCCATCGTCGGCGGGCGCGGACGATCTCGTCCCACAGGCGGCGGGGCCCGGCCTGCTGGACTGCGTCGGCGGCGCCCCAGTCGTGGTGGCGGACGGACGCCCAGGAGCCGGCGCCGTCGGAGAGTCGCATGCGATAGGTGCCGCCGGGGTCCGTGTCGTCCCAGGTGTGTTGATACCGAACGCCGGGCACCCGGAGGCCGATGGCGAACGCCACGTCCACGTTCTCCAGCGCCAGCTCCGGGTCGATCGGCGACGAGCCCCGGTGGATCGGCCGGTCGGTCGGTTCGGCCACCGGGTGGGGGCGCTGGCTGCGAACCCACATGAAGCTCACGTTGTCCACGAACCTGCCGTGGGAGGGCGCCCCCGGGGCACCGACCACCACGCGCAGGAGTCCCGCGTTGGCGTAGGGCGTGCCCCAGGGGGTGACGATCACGCCGCCGGGGCGGGTCTGTGCGAGCCAGGCACGCGGCAGTCGGCGAACCGCCGCCGTGGAATGGATGCGATCGTAAGGCGCCCGGAGGGGCTGGCCTTCGAGGCCGTCGCCGGTCGAGCAACTGGGGTGGAAGCCTGCTGCGGCGAGTCGTCGGGCCGCTGCGGCAGCGACCGCTCGATCGACCTCGACGGTGGTCACGTGGGCGTCGCCGAGCCTGGCGGAGAGGAGCGCGCTCGTCCATCCGGTGCCGGTGCCGATGTCGAGCACGGTGTTCCCGTCGACCACGTCCAGATGCCGGAGCATCCTCGCGACGAGGGACGGCATGGAGGCCGAGGAGGTGGCGATGCCCGGCCCGGTATCGAGGCCGTCATCGATCTGGGTGACCACCACCTCGTCGGCGTTCACCAGCGCCCACCAGGTGTCCGGGTGGTCGGCCCGGGTGATCCGGCCGTAGCCGGTCGGGCTGTCGCCGTCCGGCGCCCAGACGGAGTCCGGCACGAAGGAAGAGCGCGGGGCACGCTCGAACGCGCCCCGCCACCCCTCGCCCAGCGCCCCCGCCGATTCCAGCCGGGTCAGCAACTGTGCGTAGTCGTCCATCAGTTGGCGCTCACTTCTTCGGCGGCTTCACGGGCTTGGTCCACTGACCGTCGGACTCCTTCGGGGACTGCTTCTTGTCCCCGTCCTCGCCACCCTTGCCGTCTCCGTGCTCGCCCATTCCGGCTCCTCTCGATCGGTGCCGGTCATTCGGGTGCCGGCAAGGTCCTGTCCAGCACGGTAGAGGCCCAACCAAGCTGGCGTGAGCCGCATTTCTCCGCATTTCTCCTGTGCGCGGCGAGGCTTCCGCAGGTTTCTCAGGTGGCTGCCAGTGCCAGCGTCGAGCGCGCGCGGGCGATCAGCCGGTGTGCCGTAGGGCCGTACACCGCAGCTTCGTGCAGCTTTCCCCAGACCTTCCGGTACAGCGCGATGTCGGCGGGTTCGTCGAGCCGCAGCTCGGCGTTCCACGTCTCGACGATCGCGAGCCTGTCGTCGTAGATCCAGAAACCGTGCTTGGGAATGACTGCCACCGGAGCCCCGAGCGGAACGATCCCCAACTCAACCGTGTCGAGCCCCAGCAGGCCGCCCAGCCGGTCGAGTTGAGCAGCCAGGATGTCAGGCGAACAGATCTGCACGTACAGTGCGGCCTCGGACATGATGAAGCGGAAGCGCTTCCCTCGCTGGTAGAGGGACTCCTGACGCTTCAGCCGGGCACATACTCCTTCCTCGATGTCACGTGGCCCGTCATCCAGATCGGTTGCGTGAGTCAGGACGTGGCGGGCGTATTCGGCGATCTGGAAAATGTCCGGGATGATGGCAGGTTCGTAGCCGATGGTCACCGCCGTCCCCCGGCCGTGCCTGACTCCGGCTTCCTCGCGCACCCGGTGCCCGCCGGCCAGCACCCGCTTCCATCCCCGATAGCGGGACTCCAGGCCTTGCAGCCTGCCTTTCAAATCGACAGCGGCCTCCGGACGCCCCAACGCTTCGGCCCACGCCTGAAGATCCGCGGGAGTGGCCGTCTGCTTGCCGTTCTCCAGCTTCGAAATCTTCGACGCCGACCAGCCCAGTCGTCCGGCGAGGTCGCGGCCGTTCACGCCCGCCTCGGTGCGCAACTCCCGTAGCCGAACACCGAGGGACAGCCGGGCCTGCTGAAAATCGGTACTCACCACCCGGAGGCTACCTGCCGACTGAACTCGCACATCGGAACCGCGAAGTGCCTTGCGGCATCGCAGGCTTGGCATGAGGAAAGCACTGCGCGGGTGTCCTCGCGGCCCTGGAGGTGACGGGCGCGGGTTTCACAGAGGGCGCCGAGGAGGGAGGCCAGGAGGTTGAAGGTCAGGAGGCCTAGCATCGGCGGCGGTCCCGCTCGCGCTTGTACTCGCGGAGGAGGGCGAGGAGGTTGATGAGGGTGCTGGCCGGGATGTTGCCGAGGGAGACGAGGGCGCGGCCGTCGAGGTTGGTCTCGCCGGGCTGGGCGGAGGGCCAGAGGAGCCCGAATTCGCGGCCCTCGATCCGGAGTTCGACGATGAGTCCGGTGATCTGGCGGGCCGTGAGGTGGCGCAGCGCCGGATCGGCCGGGTGGATGGGGTGGTGGGCGATCACGCGACACCGTCCAGCTCGAACCAAACGATTTTGCCCAGCTTCAGGGGGTCGACGCCCCAGCGGTGGGTGAGGCCGGCGACCAGCTGGAGGCCCCGGCCGGACTCGGCGAGCGGGCACGGCGTTCGCTGCTCGGGGAGGGTGGAGGAGCGGTCCGCGACGGTGACGCGGAGGGTGTTGGAGAGGAAGTGGATGAGGACGACGGGGGAGGTCGTCTCGCCGTGACGCCAGGCGTTGACGATCAGTTCGACGAGGGCGAGCTCGGCGTCCGCGATGGCGGAGGGCGACCAGCCGACGCGGGTCATGCCGTCGCGGAGGGTGTCGCGAGCGAGGGTGAGGGAGGGGGAGTTGAGGTTACGCACAGGGATCTCCCGGAGAGGTGAAGGGGAAATGCCGAGCGGGACAATGACGCCCATCTCGGTGATCGGTGCGTCACCGACTGTAGGGCATCGGTGGTACATGTCCGGGTACTTCTACCCCAACCTTCACTCGATCGATGGATTGCTGGACCCTTCCCGGGATCGCGATGGATGCTTGAGGGCATGCCACCACGAACCACCCCGTCAGCCAGGCAGGAACGAGTAGGCACCGAGCTGCGGAAGATGCGCGACTGCGCGGGCCGCACAACTGCCGAAGCCGCCGCGTTGTTCGGATTCGCCCGACCGAAGATCACTCAGATCGAGAAGGGGCAGTACCCGATCAGCGCCGAGCGGGTACGCATGCTCGCTTGCGACTATGAGGAGAGCGATCGCGCCTTCGTGGAAGCGCTCGCGGCCATGGCCGAGGAACGCCACAAGGGTTGGTGGGAGGACTACCGAGGGTCCGTGCCGCCTGGCTTCCTCAACATCGCCGAGATGGAGTACTTCGCCAGGGGAATGCTCACCTATCAGATCTCGCACATTCCCGGCGCTATGCAGACAGAGGAGTACGGGAGAGCGATCTTCAAAGACGTCTACCCGACGCTTCCGCCTCGGCTCCTCGAAGCACGTGTCGAGCACCGACTTCAGCGCTCGGCACTACTGATGAGCGAAGGTGCTCAACCGTACTCGGCGCTGGTTCACGAAGCCGCCCTGCGCATGCTGTTCGGTGGCCGCGATGCCGCAAAGAATCAGCTGGACAAGCTGCTTGAGTACTCGGAACTTCCCCACGTGGCACTTCGAGTGATCACCTTCAGCACCAATGGGTTCATTGGTGCGGGCCAAGGCATCTTCTACGCGAAGGGGCCAGTTCCCCGCTTGGACACCGTCCAGCTCGACGCAGTAGGCGGCCCGGCGTTCCTACATGAGCAGAAGCACTTGAAGAACTACCGCCACATCATTGACACGATGGCCGAGCGGTCTCTCACCGAGAGCCAGTCTCGTGATGCCATCAGGCTTATCAAGAAAGAGATCTAAGCCATGAAGACCCTCCACTGGAAGCGCCCCAAGGCCTGCGCAGACGGCAACTCCTGCCCCGAGGTGGCCATAGGTCCCGATGTCGTATACATCCGCAGCACTCTTCTACCCGACGCCATCGCCCAACTCACCCCCACCGAATGGCGCGACCTCGTCTCCGCCATCCGCTCCGGAGAGCTTGACCTGTAGCGCGCCGAACAGAGGCGATCCGCACGATGAAAGACCTGATCTGGAAACGCCCCACGGCTCGTGGAGACGGCAACAACTGTCCCGAGGTGGCCGTTACCTCCGATGCCATCTATGTCCGCAGCAACCTCCGGCCCGACGCCATCGCCCAACTCACCACCGACGAATGGCCCAACCTCCTCTCCGCCATCCGCGCCGGCAATTTCGACCGGCAGGCCCGAACCTAGGAAGGCCAGCACAATGAAGGATCTGACCTGGCAGCGTCCTGAGTCTTGCGGCGACGCCGCGAGCTGCCCGGAGGTGGCCGTCACCTCCGACGCCGTCTATGTCCGCAGCAGCCTCCGGCCCGACGCGATCGCCCAACTCGATGTCACCGAATGGCGCGACCTCGTCTCCGCCATCCGCGCCGGCGAGTTCGACGTCTGACCCACCGCATCGGGCGGGCCGTTCGACGAACGGCCCGCCCTCCGCACACCCGGTCCTGGCCGTCCCCTTGAGACTCTTTCGCCCCTGCTGACCCAGCCGTCCGATAACCCCATATTCACAAGACGGCCTGATCCTGCCGCTCCCCAACCACCCCCGAACCGACGCCGGTTTGCCGCCGACGAGGGCCGGGGTAGTGCCGAGGAGTTCGCACTCCCACGGACTCCAAGTCCGTTGCGGGCACTGATGCTTAGACATTGCGAAGGGATCGATATCCATGAACAGGACCCTCCGGAACGCCCTCGTGGCAGTCGCCGCCGCCGGCGCCCTCGGCGCCGCCGCTGCCGCTCCCGCCATGGCCGCAGACACCGCGCCGGCCCAGCCGACGGCCCGGGTGCAGGCCCAGCTCAGCAACCCGAAGACGGTCAAGGCCGACGACTTCAACAAGGCCCGCGACATCCTGATCAAGGCGGGCAGCAAGACGGCCGAGAAGACCCACCCGTCCCACGGTGTCAAGGACGTCCCCGTCTCCTACGGCACGAGCCTGCTCGCCGAGGCCCGCGACGAGTTCCGCGCGGCGGACAAGAACCTGCCCGAGAAGGACAAGCAGTCCGGCATGTCGCACGCCCACTACAAGGCCGTCCACGACGCGGCCAAGAAGATGGGCATCGACACCTGGTAACCCGGCCCGGGCCCTCGCACGGCCTCCCCGCCGCGCGAGGGCCTGCCGCCCCCCAGCTCTACCGCCCCCCAGCTCTACCGGCCTCCCGGTCTCCCGGCCTACCGGGGCGTCAGACCCTGCCTGATCGGCCGGCCGTCCGGGTCGAGGGTGAACACCGCGGTCTCGGTCCCCTTCACCCCGGTCACAGCGATCCGGTCCGGCCCGGACCAGTCGATCCTGCCGAACTCGCCGCCACGGATGTCCCATTCGCCCAGTTCCCAGTGGCGGGCGGACCAACCGCTGCCGGTCAACAGCTCGACCCGGTAGATCGGGTCGATCGAGAAGGCGACGTCGGTCACGGTCAGCACGCGGTCCGGGTGCTCCGGGTGGCTCTTCCGGCTGACGGGCTGCCCGTCGCGGTCGAGCAGCAACGACAGGAGCACGGCCACCCCAGCGAGGAAGACGAGCGACACCAGGGCGGCCGCGCAGCCGACCTGCGACCACCAGGTGCGGAACTCGAACTGGATCACCAGCGAGACCACGGCCAGCACGACGGTGGCGCCGAGCAGCGGCAGCGGATGGTTGAGCCAGCGCTCGACCTCCACCAGCCCGCCTGAGAACGAGGCCTGATAGCCCGGCAGATAGACCAGGAACGCCGCCAGCGCCACACCTCTGAGCCACCACACGATCCGCTTGCGACGTGCCGCCGTCATGCGCCCCTCCCCAGGGTGAGCCTTTGCCCGGACTTTACTACCGGATGTCCGGCGGTTGGGGCTCCGATCGGCTCCGGCCCAGGCCCTGGGCGTCCACCACCACCGGCCGCGACTCGGTACCGGCCAAGACTCAGGACCGGCCACGACGCCGGGAGGCCCGGGCGGACATCGCTGTCCTCCCGGGCCTCCCGCTACCGGCCGCACCCCCGTCACCGCCGGTAGAAGACGCTCCTCGACCAGAAGTAGCCGATCAGCGTCAGCCCGGTGCACCACGCCAGCGCGCTCCAGGCGCTGTTGCCGATCGGGGTGCCCATCAGCAGCCCCCGCAGGGTCTCGATGATCGGCGTGAACGGCTGGTACTCGGCGAACCACCGCAGGGCGGTCGGCATCGAGTCGGGCGGGACGATCGCGCTGCCGATGAAGGGCAGGAACTGTATCGGCATCGGCAGGTTGCTGGCGCTCTCCACCGTCTTGGCGACCAACCCGATGCCCGCCGATATCCAGGTCAGCGCGACAGTGACGAACAGCAGCAGTCCGACGGCCGCCAGCCATTCCACCAGCCCGGCGTTGGGCCGGAAGCCCATCGCGAGCGCCGCGCCGACCACCAGGACCAGGCCGAGCATGGTCTGTATCACGCTGCCGACCACGTGCCCGGCCAGGAAGGCCGAGCGTGAGATCGCCATCGTGCGGAAGCGGTTGACGATGCCTTCCGTCATGTCGACGCAGACCCCGATCGCCGTGACCAGCGACCCCGAGGCGGCCGCCATCAGCAGGATTCCGGGCGTCACGTAGTCGATGTAGCTGCCGCCGCCGATGCCCGCGCCGAGCGCGCCGCCGTAGGCGTAGTTGAACAGCAGCAGCATCATCACCGGCATGATCACGACCGCGAAGGTCAGCGACGGGTACCTCAGCGCGTGCTTGAGGTTGCGCCGCAGCATGGTCAGCGAGTCACTGACCGCGTAGCTCACCGAAGCGCTCATCGGGCGCCCTCCCCGGTCAGAGTGAGGAACACGTCGTCCAGATCGGCCGTCTCCACGACCAGCGACTCGGCCTGGACCGAGGCGTTGTCGAGCGCGTCCAGCACCGCCTTCACGGTGACCACGGAGTTGTCCCCCGGGATGTCCAGCCGCAGCGCCTCGGTGTCGACCGCCGCGTAGTCGAACAGCCCGGCGGCAGCCCCCAGTTGGGCGGCGTCCGCGAACTGGAGCCGGATCCGCCCGCCGGGGACGATCCGCTTCAGCTCGTCCGCCGTGCCCTCGGCGACGATCCGCCCACCGTCCAGGACGGCGATCCGATCGGCGAGTTCGTCGGCCTCCTCCAGGTACTGGGTGGTGAGAAAGATCGTCACCCCGTGGTCGGCGACCAGCCCCCGGATGATCTCCCACATCGTCCGCCGGCTGCGCGGGTCCAGCCCGGTGGTCGGCTCGTCGAGGAAGATCACCCGCGGATCGCCGACCAGCGTCATCGCCAGGTCGAGCTTGCGCCGCATACCGCCGGAGAAGGTGACGACCGGCTTGCGCGCCGCCTCCGTGAGGTCGAACCGCCGCAGCAGATCCTCGGCCCGCCTCCGCCCCTCCCGACGGGGGAGGTGGTTGAGGTCCGCCATCAGCAGCAGGTTCTCCTCGGCGGTGAGCAGGTTGTCCACCGCCGAGAACTGGCCGGTGACACCGATCGCCGCCCGCACCCCGGAGGCCTGCTCGACCACGTCGTGCCCGGCCACCCGGGCCACCCCGCCGTCGGCCGGGACCAGGGTGGAGAGGATCTGCACGGTGGTGGTCTTGCCGGCGCCGTTCGGCCCGAGCAGAGCGAACACGCTGCCCGCCGGGATCTCCAGGTCGATGCCTTTCAGCACGGCCTTGTCGCCGTAGGACTTGGTCAGTCCGACTGCCGAGATCGCCGCCATCACGCCCTCCGGATCACGACGTCGCCGAGCTGGGTGCGGCCGCGGACCTCGACGGTCTCCCGGGCGTCGCCCGGGCCCTGCGCCGCGCCGAGGGCGTTGCGCACGGTGCCGACCTTGCTGTGCACGTCGAGCCAGGCCGCCGTGCCCTCCGCGATGCCGACCTCCAAGTCCCCCAGGGAGGTCTGCATGGTGACCTGGCCGCGCACCACCCGGCCGATCCGGATCGGGCCGTGCGCCGTCTTGGCGTCCACCCCGGCGTGGGCGGTGCCGACCTCGATCCGGCCGAAGGAGGAGCTGGCCTTGAGCGCCCCGTGGACCTCGCGGACCTCCGTGTCGCCGTTGCTGTTCTTGACCGTCAGCGCGCCCCCGACCGTGCCGACCGCGACCCGGCCGAGCCCGGAGACCTCCGCGTCCCCGTCGACCGAGTCGACCCGGACCTCCCCGTGGTCGGTCTTGAGCCGCGCGCTCGCGGCCTGCTCGACCTGGATCCGGCCGAGCGAGGTCTTCAGCCGGCAGTCGCCGAGCGGGCCCTCGGCGACGAAGGTGGCCATCGGGGCGTCGGCGTTGATCTCCGAGCCCGCCGGCAGCTCGATCAGGATGTCGATCGAGCCGATCCGGCCGAACGGCGAGCGCTTCTTCGGGCCCTTGAGGGTGAACCGGCCGCCGGCGTAGTCGACCTGGGTCTGCTGGGCGGCCTTGACGTCCGCCTCCTCGGCGGGGTTGGCGGGCTTGACCTCGACCACGGTGTCGGTGCGCTTGCTCGCGCTGATCCGCACCGAGCCGATCTCGAATTCGAGGGTGGCGGAGATCGGTCCGTCGGTCTCGTACGTAGGCATGGCTGTCCCGTCCTCTTGACTCTGATGGGTGTTCCCGCTGGTCGGAGCGGGGGTGACGTCGTTGCGGATGGAGCGCGGATGGAGCGGATGGAGCGGGTCTAGCAGGCGGAGCGGGTCGAGCGGGCGGAACGGATGGAGCGGGTAGAGCGGGCGGAAGCGTCAGTGGACCCAGCCGGTGAAGCCCTGGCCGCCGCGGCGCGGGCGGACCGCGGGCTGGGGGGCCGGTGCGGCGGCCGGGCGGGCGGCCGGCTCGCCGGCCTCCAGCGCGCCGGCGACGGCCCGGACCAGCCAGGCGTTGAGGGAGAGGCCCTCCTGCCCGGCGGCCTCCTCAGCCCGGGCCTTGAGGTGGGCGGGCAGGCGCAGGTTGATCCGGGCCGTGCCCGTCTCGTCCGACTCCGGCACCACGGGCGGCGCCACTGGCGCCACCGACGCCACCATCGGCGCCATCGGTGGCACCACGGGCGGCGCATCGCCGTGGAAGGTGTCGGCGCCGGGCGGTACGGTGACGACGAACTCGGGATCGAGCCCGCGCAGCCGCACGTCCACCGAGCCGGGGGCGAGCTCGCGGGTCACTTCGCCCATCGCGGCCGAGAGCGCGTTGAGCAGGGTGAGCCGCACGGCCGAATCCAGCGGCAGCGTCAGCCGCTCGGCCAGCGCACGGGCTTCGTCCCCGCCCGTGCCCGCGGCCACCGCGAGCTCGTTCCGAAGGTTTTCGACGTACGGCGTGAGGTCCATGGCTTCAGCATGGCACAGCAGTGGTGCCATGTCGAGCCATTAGTGGCGCCACTTTGGCACCACCTCCGGGCGGGAACAGAGAACCGCCCCGCCGGCAGGTGCCGGCGGGGCGGTTCACGGGGCTCACGGGGCGTCCACCAGGGCGGACGCCGGGAATCAGGCCTTCCAGCCCGCCAGGTACGCGTCGATCTCGCCGGCCAGCCGCGCCTTGCCCGCCACGTCCAGGAAGGACGCCTCGACCGCGTTGCGCGCCAGCGCCGCCACCCCGGACTCGTCCAGGCCCAGCAGCCGCGCCGCGACGGCGTACTCGGTGTTGAGGTCGGTGCCGAACATCGGCGGGTCGTCGCTGTTGATCGTGACCAGCAGCCCGGCGTCCACCATCCGCTTGATCGGGTGCTCCTCGATCCGCTCCACCGCCCGGGTGGCGATGTTGGAGGTCGGGCAGACCTCCAGCGGGATCCGGTGCTCACCCAGGTGGTCCAGCAGCGCCGGGTCCTTCACCGACTGCGTGCCGTGCCCGATGCGCTCGGCGCCGAGCACCCGGATCGCGTCCCAGACCGTCTCCGGCCCGGTGGTCTCGCCCGCGTGCGGGACGCTGCGCAGGCCGGCCGCCCGCGCCCGGTCGAAGTAGGGCTTGAACTGCGGGCGCGGCACACCGATCTCCGGGCCGCCGAGGCCGAAGCTGACCAGGCCCTCGGGGGCCAGGTCGACGGCGAGTCGGGCGGTCTCCTCGGCGGCCTCCAGACCGGCCTCGCCGGGGATGTCGAAGCACCAGCGCAGTACGACCCCGAGCTCCTTCTCGGCGCGCAGCCGGGCGTCCTCGATCGCCTCCATGAAGGCGACGTCCGGGATGCCCCGCTTGACCGAGGAGTACGGGGTGATGGTCAGTTCGGCGTACCGGATGTTCTGGCGCGCCATGTCCTCGGCCACGCCGTAGGTGAGCGCGCGGACGTCCTCGGCGTCGCGGATCAGGTCCACGACGCTCAGGTAGACGTCGATGAAGTGCGCGAAGTCGGTGAAGGTGAAGTACTCGGCGAGCGCCGCCGGGTCGACCGGCACCTTCGACCGGCCGCGGTGGCGGGCCGCCAGCTCGGCGACGACGCGCGGCGAGGCCGAACCCACGTGGTGGACGTGCAGCTCCGCCTTGGGCATCCCGGCGATGAACGCCTCGATGCCCCCCTGGCCACTGGGGTTTCCGATCCGACTTCCGTCCGGCTGGACCACGGTGGTTCCCTACTTCCTCTACGCGCGTACCGACAGGTGCTGGCAAGGATAGGCCGCCCCGGGGTCAGCCTCCGAGGGCGGTCGCGACGGTGTGGATGAGCAGCCCGGCCATGGCGCCGACCACGGTGCCGTTGATCCGGATGAACTGCAGGTCGCGGCCCACGTTGGCCTCGATCTTGCGGGAGGCGTCGTCGGCGTCCCAGCCCGCCACCGTCTCGGAGATCAGCGAGGTGATCTCGGCGCGGTAGGTGTCGACCAGGTACTGGGCGGCGTCCTGGAGCCAGCCGTCCACCTTGGCCTGGAGCTTGGCGTCGGTGGCCAGGCGTGCACCGAAGCTGCCCACGCCCTCGCGGATGCGCCGGCGCAGTTCGCTGTCCTCGTCTCCGGCCGCGTTCACCACCAGGGTGCGGACGGCCGCCCAGGTGGAGGCGATCAGGTCCTGCACCTCGGGCCGGGCCAGCAGTTCCACCTTGGCCCGCTCCACCCGGGCGATGGTCTCCGGGTCGGTCTGCAGTTCGGTCGCGAAGTCGGCGAGGAAGTTGTCGATGGCACCGCGGGCCGGGTGGTCCGGGTCGTCCCGGATGTCGGTGACGAACCGCATCAGCTCCTTGTAGACCCGCTCGCCGACCTGGTGGTCGAGGAACTTGGGCGTCCAGCCCGGGGTCTTCTGGGTGACCCGCTGGACCACCTCCTCGTGGTTGGCGGTCAGCCAGCCGTGCGCCCGGACGGCCACCAGGTCGACCACGCCGTGGTGCCCGCCGTCCGCGACCACCTTGCCCAGCATCCGGCCCATCGGCTCGGCCACCGAGGTGGCCGCCGCACGCCTGGTCACCGCCTCGGCGACGACCGCCTGCACGTCGTCGTCCCGGAGCACCGCGAGCACCCCGCGCAGCGCCGCCGAGGCCTCCTTGGTGACCCGCTCGGCGCTGCCCGGCGCGGCCAGCCACTCCCCCAGCCGCCGGGCGATGCCCAGCGCCGCGAGGCGCCCGCGCACCACGTGGCCGGAGAGGAAGTTGTCGCCGACGAAGTCGCCGAGCGAGCGCCCGAAGGCGTCCTTCTTGGTCGGGATGATCGCGGTGTGCGGGATCGGCAGGCCGAACGGGCGGCGGAACAGCGCCGTCACCGCGAACCAGTCGGCCAGCGCGCCGACCATGCCCGCCTCGGCGGCCGCCGCCACGTACCCGGCCCAGGCGCCGGCGCCGGCCGCCTTGGCCCAGGTGGCGAGGGCGAAGACCAGGCTCGCGAAGGCCAGCAGGCCGGTCGCGATGGTCTTCATCCGGCGGACGCCATGTCTCTTCTGCTCGTCGGCGGCGGTGAACCGGACCCCGGGGCCCGTACCGCTGAAGGCTTCGTCACTCACCCCGCCAGTCTGCCCGCTGCCCGGCGCGGGCGAGGGCGCGCCCCGCGATCACGCGCCTGGTTGCGCGCCCGGGCACGCCTCGCGCGCAGCTGGGCGCACGCCCCGTACCCGCCCCCTCACACCGTGTGCGGTCCACCGTGCCCGCCGACGCGGCGCCCCGCACGCCCGTCAGAGCCTGAAACCGCACCCCCTCGGGCTCCGCCCAGCACGATCACGCCCCGCCCAGCACGATCCGCCGCACCCCCTCGACCGCCCACGCCGCCGGATCCGTGCACCGCCTCCCGTCCAGCAGCACCCGCACCCCCGGCAGGTCCTCCGGTGCCAGCTCCCGGTACTCCGGGTGGTCCGCCTGGAGCACCGCCGCCACCACCGGCTCCCCGTCGTACGGGGGCAGCCCGAGCGCCGCCAGTTCCCCGCCCCGGTACAGCGGATCGCTGACGTACGGCCGCGCCCCCGCCGCCCGAACCGCCTCGACCAGCGGGAACACCCCGGAGTACGCCGTCTCCTTGACCCCGCCCCGGTACGCCGCCCCGAGCACCAGCACGCCCTGCCCGGCGATCCCGCCCGCCAACGCGCCGTCCAGCACCCCGACCGCGTACCCGGGCATCTCCAGGTTGGCCTCCCGGGCGGCCCGCACGACCGTCGCGCCCGGGTCGTTCCACAGGTACAGCCGCGGGTACACCGGGATGCAGTGCCCGCCGACCGCGATGCCGGGCCGGTGCAGGTGGCTGTACGGCTGCGAGTTGCACGCGTCGGCGATCTCCGCGAAGTCCACCCCGACCCGGTCGGCGTACCGGGCGAACTGGTTGGCCAGCGCGATGTTGACGTCCCGGTAGGTGGTCTCGGCGAGCTTGGCGAACTCCGCCGCCTCCACCGAGGCCAGCTCCCAGACGCCGTTGGGCCGGGGCAGGTCGGGACGCGGGTCGAAGTCCAGCGCGGCCCGGTAGAACTCGGCGCCGCGCCGGGTCGAGGCCGCGTCCACGCCGCCGACCAGCTTGGGGTAGCGCCGCAGGTCGGCGAAGACCCGCCCGGTGCGGACCCGCTCCGGGCTGAACACCAGCGCGAAGTCCGCCCCGGCGGCCAGCCCGGAGCCGGCCGCCAGCCGGGGCGCCCAGCGGCCCCGGGTGACGCCGACCGGCAGGGTGGTCTCGTAGCTGACCAGGGTGCCACGGCGCAGCCCGGCGGCGACGGCGTCGGTGGCCGCGTCGAGCAGGCCGAAGTCCGGGGTGCCGTCGGCGGCGGTGACCAGCGGGACGACCAGCACCACGGCCTCGGCGGCGGCGACGGCGGCCGTGGTGTCGGTGGTGGCCCGCAGCCGCCCCTCGGCGACCACCTGCTTCAGGGCCTCGTCCAAACCCGCCTCCCGGGGGAACGGCGGCACGCCCTGGTTGACGCTGCGGACGACCCCGGGAGCGATGTCCGCCCCCGTCACCCGGTGACCCTTCAGCGCGAACTGCACGGCCAGCGGCAGGCCCAGCTTGCCCAGCCCGACCACGCACACGTCCATCGTCCGGCTCATCCCCGCACCCCGTTCATCCCCGCACCCCGTTCATCCCCGCACCCCGTTCATCCTCGTGTCCCCTTTCCTCCGGGGCCCCCAGCCTCCGGCGGCCCCGGCCTCCGGGGCCCCCGCTCACCCCCGGCCCCCGTTCACCGTGTTGGCGAGCCGGCGCCACACCGGGTAGCGCCGCAGCCCGCGCCGCAGCTGGGCCGGCACGGCGCCGCGCCACAGCTGCTGGGCCAGGTTGAGCGGCGGGACCTCCGGTGGCAGCCGCACCGGCTCCTCGCCCAGCAGGAACAGCTCGTCCGGCAGCCCCAGCCGGGCGTCCCGGAACGCCGGGTAGCCCGCGTAGTGCCGCCGCCCGTCGACGACCACCGGCGGGTCGCCGTGCGCGGCCTCGTACCGGATCAGGTCCCGCAGCGCCTCCGGCCGGACGGCGGCGGCGAGTTCGAGCCGCAGCCGCTCGGCGACGGGCAGCCGCGGGTAGACCGCGCGGGCGTCGAAGCGCTCGATCAGCCGGCCGACCTCGGCGCAGACCTGCTCCTGGACGGCGTCGTCGAGCAGCAGGAAGTCGTCCTGGAGCAGCCGCGGCACGTCCCAGGCGAAGCTGCGGGCCCGGATCGCGTCCAACTCCCCTCCGGGCGCGGCCAGATCGGCGGCGACCTGCTGCAACGCCGCGATCCCGCGCAGCCGGTCCAGCACCCCGGCCCGCTGGGTGACGTTGCCCAAGTCCTCGCGCAGCACCAGGAAGTAGCAGTCGTAGTCGGCGAGGACGGACACCCGGGCCGCCCGCAGGCAGGCCTCCAGGGTGAACGGCTGGTCCGAGAAGACCTTCAGCTCCTCGTCGCGGCGCAGCCCGTGGCGCCGGACGAGGTCCATCCGGAACAGCTTGGTGTCGGACAGCGCCCAGGCCAGCGCCGAGTCGGTGAAACCGACGGACTCGGCGTTGGCGTGGAAGATCCCCTGCGGCACCAGCCGCCCGTTCACCCCGACCTGCTTGGGCACCAGCACGTCCGAACCCCAGGCGTCGGCCGCCGTGACCAGCCGCTCCAGCGCCTCGGCGCCGAGCCAGTCGTCCGCGCCGAGGAACAGCACGTAGCGGCCGCGGGCCAGCGCCAGGCCCCGGTTCGTGGGGGCCGCCGGGCCGCCCGAGTTGGGCTGGTGCACCACCCGGAACAGCCCGGGGTGGCGGGCGGCGTAGTCGTCCAGGACGGCCTCGCCGCCGTCCGTGGAGCCGTCGTCGACGACCACCACCTCCAGCCGCCCGGGCGCCAGGGTCTGCCCGACCAGCGAGTCCAGGCAGGCGGTGAGGTAGGGCATGGTGTTGTAGACCGCGACCACCACGGTCACATCGGGTCCGGTCATCGAGAAGCGCTGCCCTCCGGTGTGCTGTTCGCCGAGCGATGCAACGTCAACTCGGCTGCCCGCCGGGGAGTCACGTGCCCTCCCCGGACGGGTGACAGCGCCCGAACGGACGTTTCAGGGCGTCCAAGGCGTCCAAGGCGTCCAGGCCGTCCCGGCCGTCCAGGAGGCTCAGCCGATCGCCGCCTCCGTGTACATCCGCGCGATCACGTCCTCGATCGCCGGCTCGCGCACCGACAGGTCCACCAGCGGATAGCGCGCGGCCACCGCCGCCACGATCGGCGCGGCGCTCTGCTGCGCCGGGAAGGCCAGCCACTGCCGGGGCCCCTCGACCTTCACCACCCGGGCCCCGTCCACCTCGATCTCGGGCCTGGCCTCGGCCAGGTCGACCACCAGGGTGCGCTCGCTGCGCCCGGTGGCGTGCAGGCCGTCCAGCCCGCCGTCGTAGACGACCCGGCCGTGGTCGATCACCATCACCCGGCCGCAGAGCTGCTCGATGTCGGTCAGGTCGTGCGTGGTGAGCAGCACGGTGGTGCCCCGGTCCCGGTTCACCTCGCGCAGGAACTCGCGCACCTTCCCCTTGCTGACCACGTCCAGGCCGATGGTCGGCTCGTCCAGGTAGAGCACCTGCGGGTCGTGCAGCAGTGCCGCCGCGAGGTCGCCGCGCATCCGCTGGCCGAGCGAGAGCTGGCGGACGGGGGTGTCCAGCAGTCCTTCCAGGTCGAGCAGTTCGACGCAGCGGGCGAGGTTCTCGCGATATCGGCGGTCGGGGATGCGGTAGATCCGGCGGGCGAGTTCGAAGGAGTCGCGGAGCGGGAGGTCCCACCAGAGCGTGGTGCGCTGGCCGAAGACGACGCCGATCCGGCGGGCCAGCGCGACGCGTTCGCGGGCCGGGTCCGCTCCGGCGACGCGCAGCCGCCCGCCGCTGGGCACGAGGATGCCGGTGAGCATCTTGATGGTGGTCGACTTGCCGGCGCCGTTGGGGCCGATGTAGCCGACGCACTCGCCGGCCTCGACGGTGAAGCTCAGCCCGTCCACCGCGCGCACCTCGCGCCTGACCCGGCTGAAGCGGCCGGTGCGGACCCGCACGGTGAAGGTGCGGCGGACGTCCTCGAGTTCGATCAGTGCCATGGGGGTTCCTTGCGTAGGAGGGGGGTTCGGCTGCCGGTGCCTCGGTAGCTTCAGCTGCCGGTGCCGCGGTAGGCGCGCAGCCCGGCCCGCCAGGCGAGCCCGGCGGCGGCGACGCAGAGCGCGGCGGCGAGCGGGGAGGCGTACTGGAAGGCGGTGGGCAGGCCGAGCGGGTCGGGCCGGCCGAGGACGTGCAGGGCGGGCAGCCAGTTGACGAAGGCCAGCGGGACGCCGAAGACGACGCCGGCCACCAGTTCCTTGGCGAAGATGGTCGGCGGGTAGTGCAGCAGGGTCGCGCCGCCGTAGGTGAAGGAGTTCTGGATCTCCTTGGACTCGCCCCACCAGAACTGCACGGTCGCGCCGCCGACGTAGATCGCACCGAAGATGACGCTGCCGCAGACCAGCAGGGCGGGCACCAGCAGCACGCGGTCCCAGGTCCAGTGGACGTCCAGGGTGGCCAGTGACCAGGCGAGCACCGCCAGGGCCTGGATGGGGCGGCCGAGCCGGCGCAGCGAGAAGCGTTCGGCGCACAGTTGGGCGAGCGCGGGCGCGGGCCGGATCAGCATGGTGTCCAGCGACCCGTTGACGATCCGCACGCCGAGGCCCTCGACCGAGCCGACCAGCAGGTTGGCCACGCCGAGGGCGAAGGTCGCGGTGCCGTAGAGGAAGGCGATCTCCGGCAGTCGCCAGCCGCCCAGCTGGTCGGTGTGCCGGAACATCAGCACCAGGACGACGAAGTCCAGCGAGTGCGTGGCCAGGCTGGCCACCAGGTTCAGGGCGAAGGAGGCCCGGTAGGCCATCATCGAGCGCATCCACATCCGGGCGCACAGCCACCAGGAGCGGACCGCCCACGCGGTGCGGGGCACGATCGGCTCAGCCACCCTGCACCACCACCTTGCGGGTCGCCAGCCACTGGGCGCCCCGGCCCGCGGCGAGCAGGGCGACGGCCCAGGCGAGTTGGAAGCCGAGCGCGCCGAGCAGGCCGGTGCCGGTCGAGCGCTCCAGGAAGACGTCGGTCGGCACCTTCACCAGCGCCGCCCAGGGCAGCACCGCGGCGAGGTCGCCGAGCAGGCCGGGGAAGAGCACGATCGGCAGCAGCATCCCGGAGAAGAACATCGAGACCACCAGCATCACCGAGCGCACCCCGTCCGAGTCGTGCAGCCAGAAGCCGGTGATCGAGACCAGGAAGCGCAGCCCGAAGCTGACCACCAGCGCGAGCAGCACCGAGAGCAGGAAGACCGCCCAGGTCAGCGGCTGCTCGGGCATCCGGGTGCGGAACACCAGGGCGCCGACCAGCAGCGGCACGGTGCCGCGGACCAGCAGTTGGAAGGCGGCCCGGCCGAGGTCGGTGGCCAGCCACCAGCCCTGGAAGTCGACCGGGCGGTAGAGGTCGACGGCGATGTCCCCGCTGCGGAAGCGGTCCTGGAGGTCGTCCTGGAAGCCGCCGCCCCACACCGCGACGGTGACCAGCAGGGCCTGGCTGACCCAGATGTAGGTGACGGCCTGGCTCTGGTCGTAGCCGCCGAGGCTGGGGCGGGCCTGCCAGAGGGCGAGGAAGGAGGAGGCCAGGATGATGCCGAAGACGGTGTTGGTGAAGGTGCCGGCCACGGTGGCGGCCCGGTAGGTGGAGTAGCGGCGGAAGGCGCCGCGGGCGACGGCCGCGTAGAGCCCGAGGACGGGGAGCGGCCCGGTGGGATCAGGAGGGCGTGCGGTCCGCGTCTCCGGGGGCGCGAGATTCAGCATATTGTCTCCTTGTCGACAAATACGGGCAGGTGGATGCCCGCCGACGTCCGCGCACACCCCAGCGGCTCCGACCGGCCGCACCCGGGGGTACCGGGCCGAACGCGCGGAGCTGACGGAACTGGGTGCGCTATGCGAGTGCGCCACGTGAGGCGCTACCTGGTTTGCACCTTTCACCGTAGCGCCGAGGACCAGCCGCCGCACCCGGTTTCCCCGAGCACGCCAACCCCCCGACCAACCCCTGATCGGCCATCAAATAGCACATAATCGCGGCATGACCTTGAGCACCCGACGCCAGGCCAAACGAGCCGCCCGCCGCGCGGCCCGCCGAGCCCTCCCCCGCTGGCGCCGGCTCCTGCCCACCTGGCGCATCACGCTCGGCGCCCTCACCGCCGCGCTCCTGCTCACCGTCGGCGCCTTCGCCGTGCTCTACGTCATCGTCCCGGTGCCCGATCCCAACGCCCACGCCGTCGCCCAGAACAACATCTACCTCTACGCCGACGACACCACCGAGATCGCCCGCACCGGCGCCGTCAACCGCACCGACGTCACCATCGACCAGATCCCCCCGCAGACCCAGCACGCCGTCGTCTCCGCCGAGGACCGCACCTTCTACCGCAACCGCGGCATCGACCTCAAAGGCATGCTCCGGGCCGGCTGGAACACCCTCACCGGCAAGGGCACGCAGGGCGGCTCCACCATCACCCAGCAGTACGTCAAGAACTACTACCTGACGCAGGACAAGACCATCGAACGCAAGGGCCGCGAACTCTTCATCGCCCTCAAGGTCGACCAACAGCGCGACAAGCCCGAGATCCTCGCCGGCTACCTCAACAGCAGCTACTTCGGCCGCGGCGCCTACGGCATCCAGAGCGCCGCCCACGCCTACTACGGCGTCGACGTCTCCGCCCTCACCCTCGCCCAGGGCGCCTACCTCGCCTCCCTCCTCCAGGCGCCCAGCAGCTACGACGTCAAGACCGCCACCCCCGCCAACCGCGAGAAGGCCATCGCCCGCTGGCACTACACCCTCGACGGCATGGTCCAACTCGGCTTCCTCACCGATGCCGAACGCACCGCCACCACCTTCCCCGAACCGATCGACCCCCAGCCCGCCACCGGCCTCTCCGGCCAGGCCGGCTACCTCGTCGGCGTCGCCGACGACTACCTCGTCTCCGCCGGCATCATCGACACCGCCACCCTCAAGGCCGGCGGCTGGCGCATCACCACCACCTTCGACAAGCCCAAGCAGGACGCCTTCCACAAGGCCGTCCAGGACGAACTCACCGACGAACTCGACCCCCAGCGCCGCCCCGCCACCGACACCGACGTCCGGGTCGCCGGCGCCTCCGTCGAAGCCGCCACCGGCCGCGTCGTCGCCATCTACGGCGGCCCCGACTACGCCAAACAGCCCTACAACGACGCCCTGCGCCAGGACAACCAGATCGGCTCCACCTTCAAACCCGTCGACCTCGCCGCCGGCCTCATCGCCCAGCACACCCTCGACGGCCGGCAGATCACCCCCGACACCCGCTACGACGGCACCAGCGAACGCCCCGTCACCGGCGGCCCCACCCCCTACGCGCCACCCAACGAGGACGACGTCGACTACGGCAACATCACCCTGCGCTACGCCATGGTGAAGTCCGTCAACTCCGTGTACGCGCAGGAGGGCGTCGACGCCGGCCTCGCCCGCGTCCGCGACACCGCCGTCAAACTCGGCATTCCCGACAGCGTCCGCGGCATGGACCCGGCCAACACCTCGATGACCCTCGGCACCGCCACCCCCAGCGCCCTCGACCTGGCCGGCGCCTACGCCACCCTCGCCAACCACGGCCAGGCGAACGCCCCGTGGTCCGTCCTCAAACTCGCACGCGTCCACACCGGCGGCGCCGTCGACGCCCCCAAGATGCCCGACCACACCCCCGTCGACGCCATCGACCGGCCCTACGCCGACACCGTCACCGACGTCCTGCGCGACGTCATCGGCCCCCGCGGCACCGGCGCCGCCGCCCTCGACCTCGGCCGCCCCGCCGCCGGCAAGACCGGCACCACCGACTCCAACCTCTCCGCCTGGTTCGCCGGCTACACCCCCGAACTCGCCACCACCGTCGGCCTGTTCCGCGAGAACCCGAAGACCCACGCCAAGGAACCACTGGCCGGCACCGCCGGACTCGCCCGGATCAACGGCGGCACCTTCCCCACCCGGATCTGGACCGCCTACATGAGCGCCGCCCTCGACGGCACCGCCACCCAGCAGTTCGACCTCCAGACCGGCCGCGACACCCCCGCCCCCGGCTTCAGCCCCAGCAACAGCGCCACCACCACCCCCAGCCCCACCGCCACCACCCCCACCACCGGCGGCGGCAGCAGCGAGGAACCCCCCAGCAGCACCCCCGTGCCCGACACCCCCACCCACGCCCCCAGCGCGCCCGCCCCGCAGCCCACCACCACCCAGGAACAGCCCAGCCCGCAGGCACCCCAGCCCACCGCCACCCAGGAGCAGTCCAGCCCCACCCCCCGACCCACCCAGACCCGGCCCACCCACCCGACCACGCCACCCAGCACCACCGGCGCCGCCACCAACCCGGCGACGAGCGCGACACCACCGGCCCAGCGAGCCACCCCGCCCGCCCAGTGAGCAACCCCCCGAGCGGTGAACCACCCCGCCGGCCGGTGAACTACCCCGCCACCAACTCCCGCTCCAACGGCGACCGGAACCGCGGCGTCACCCGCACCTCCCCCAACCAGCCCGCCAGACGCGCCGCCTCCGCCGCGATCGCCCCCTCGGCCTCCGCCCCCACATCACCGAACAGCCGCCACACCACCTCACCGTCCGGCCGCTGCGCCCAGCCGCCCACCACCCGGCCGCACCACCACACCGTCGGCCCGGCGTTGCCCGCCCGGTCGAACAGCGCCGGCACGTCCTCCGGCCGCAGGTACCAGTCCCGCCCCCGCCAGCCCATCACCGTCGGATCCAGCCCCGGCAGCAGCGCCGCCCACGGCTCCGGCTCCGCCACCGGCCCGGCGTCCCCCGGCAGCACCAGCGCCGCCGCCCCGCCCGCCAGCTCCACGTCCTCGGCGCCCACGTCCGCCAGCGCCCGGCGGGTGTCCCCCAGCGTCCAGCCCGTCCACCACTTCACGTCCTCGACGGTCGCCGGGCCGTACCCGGCCAGCCAGCGCCGCACCACCTCCGCCTTCGCCTCCCGCACCGGCGCCTCCGGCCACTGCGGCACCGGCGCCCACGGATAGACGTTGCTCAGCCACGACCCGCGCGGGCGGCCCCGCCGCACGTGCCCGTCCGCGGCCAGCAGCCGCAGCAGCCGACTGCCCACGCTCTGCCGGTTCTCGTACGGCTTGCCCTCCGACATCAGCATCGTCTCGCGCAACTCCGGCACGTCGTCGCCGAGTTCCTTCGTCGTCGCCTCGCCGCGCCGGGCCACGGCGGCCAGCACCGCGCGCTCCGCCCCGGCCAGCCGCGCCTCGTCCCAGCCGTCCGCGTGGTCCCGCAGGTGCTTGAGCAGCGTCGCGCGCTCCCTCGCCGCGATCGCCCGCGCCGTCGACGAACTCACGTGCGGCGCGAAGCCCTCCGTCACCGCGAACAGCGTCCGCCGCATCGACAGCAGCTTCACCAGCGTGACGTCCTCGTACAGCGCCCGGTCCACCTCCGCCACCGACGGCTCCACCAGCCGCGCGCACGCCGACAGGTACACCGTCGCCGGGTCCGACGCGTGCAGCCCCACCAGCGCGTCCGCCACCTGCTCCACCCGCGCCACCCGCACCGACGGCGCCAGCAACTGCCGCCGCCCCACCCGGGCCCGCCGCTCACCCTCGCCGATCACCGGCACACGCCTCGTCATGCCCGGACCCTAGCCCCCACCACCGACAGGCCCGGACGCAAGGAGCCGGCCGGGGCACCGCCCCGACCGGCTCACGCCACGTCCGTGCTCAGAGGTTCAGAGGTAGAGCCCGGTCGAGCCCTCCGTGTCGCCGAAGCGGGTCGCCGCCACCGCGTGCAGGTCACGCTCGCGCAGCAGCACGTAGGTGGCGCCGCGGACCTCGACCTCCAGCTTGTCCTCCGGGTCGTACAGCACCCGGTCGCCCGGCTCCACCGAGCGGACGCTCTGGCCCACCGCGACGGCCTCCGCCCAGGTGCAGCGCTTGGACAGCTCCGCGGTCGCGGGGATCAGGATGCCGCCGGTCGAGCGGCGCTCGCCCTCGCTGCCCTCGATCCGCACCAGCACGCGGTCGTGCAGCATCCGGATCGGCAGCTTCTCGCCCAGCCGGTCGTGCCGCGCCGCCTCGTACTCGGGTGCGGCGGAGGAGGCCTGCGGGGTCGGTTCGTCGTTCGTACTCACGGTCCCGAAGGTACCGCCCCCGGGCGCGCGGCGTGACGCTGGCCCGGCATGCGGGAAGCCGCGGCGCCCGCGGGGCCGGACACACACCCGGGCCCGGGCACACCGAAGGCCGGACGCCTCCCGCGCCCGGCCCCCACCCCGTGCCCGTTCAGCCCTTGCGGCGCTTCCGGGCGGAAGCCACCAGCAGCAGCACGCCCACGCCGACCAGCGCGGCCGGGACGATCCGCTCCGTGCGCGGCTGCCCCTTCTCGTCCACGAACTGCGCCCGCACCTTCTCCACCACGCCGTTGGCGGCCACGTACGCCCGGCCGGCCTTCTCCTCGACGGCGGCCACGGCCTTCGCCTTCACCTGGGCGCTGATCGTGCTCGGGTGGACGCGCACGGCCAGCTCGTCCAGGGTGGCCGCCAGCTGGGTGCGGGTCCGGGAGATGTCCGCCTCGATCTGGGCGGTCGTCCGCGCCGACTTGTCCTTCGTGCTCGCCTCGCCCACTCGGGCCACCCCATTCACTTGCTGATGTTGTCCTGTGCGACTGACCCAGTCTGTCAGTTGCCGAGCAGGGCCGCGCGACCCCACCCACCATCGGGGGTAAGTTTGCCGTGCTATGACCGCCCGCCCCAGCAACAGGAGATTTACCCGTGAGTGAGCGTCTCCAGCCCGGCGACACCGCGCCCGCCTTCAGCCTGTCCGACGCCGACGGCAACCAGGTGTCCCTCGCCGACCACCTGGGCCGCAAGGTCATCGTCTACTTCTACCCGGCCGCGCTCACCCCCGGCTGCACCAAGCAGGCCTGCGACTTCACCGACAACCTGGAGGTCCTCGCCGGCGCCGGCTACGACGTCATCGGCGTCTCCCCGGACAAGCCGGAGAAGCTCGGCAAGTTCCGCGAGGCCGAGAACCTCAAGGTCACCCTGGTGTCCGACCCGGATCACCAGGTGCTGGAGGCCTACGGCGCCTACGGCGAGAAGCAGAACTACGGCCGCACCTACGTCGGCGTGATCCGCTCCACCGTGATCGTGGACGAGCAGGGCAAGGTCGAGCGCGCACTGTACAACGTGAAGGCCACCGGGCACGTCGCCAAGCTGCTGCGCGACCTCAAGGTCGAGACGGCCTGACGCTCGAAGGCCTGGCGCTCGACGGCCCGGCACCTCGCTCGCCCGGCACCTCGCTCGCCCGGTGCCTCGCTCGCCCGGCACCTCGCTCTCCCGGCACCTCGCTGAACGAAGCGGTGGCGGCACACCCCCCGACCGGGTGCACCGCCACCGCCGTCTCTCACCTCAGGGCGCCGTCAGCAGGCCCCGAGGTCGCTCCAGACGCCCCACGAGCCGCTGGCCGCGGGGTCGTCGCCCTTGGTCCACCACTTGTTCTGGTAGTAGTGGCCCTTCCACGACACCTTGGTGGTGGCCGCGTAGGTGGTGCCCGCGTCCCAGCTCGGGGCGGCCGTGCAGGCCCCCGTCGTCGGGGTGGCGGTCGCGGTGGCCGTCGCGGTCGGCGAGGCCGTGGCGGTGGGCGAGGCGGTCGCCGTCGGCGAGGCGGTCGCGGTCGGCGAAGCGGTGACGGTCGCGGTCGGCGTCGGGGTCGGGGTCGGCGTGCCGCCGTCCACCGTGCCCCGGGTCAGGTCGCCCTTGAGCCCGTACAGCGTGCCGTTCACGTTGACCGTCCAGTTCGACGGGGTCGAGACCGGCAGGTAGTAGACGAAGTCCAGGTCCACCGAGGCGCCCGGAGCCAGCGACTGCCAGCCCGGCAGCTTGACCGACACCCGGTTGTAGGTGCCCTTCAGGCCGCCCACGTTGCCCGGACCGGGGTTGTCCTGCCGGATGACCTGGAGGCCGAAACCTGACTGGTCCTTGGCGTTGCCCGGAGCCGAGTTGCTGTAGTCGAACTGGAACTCGGTGCCGCCCGGCAGGGTCGTCGTCGAGTTGTTGACGATGTGGATCTTCGGGTTGATCGGGTAGTTCGAGTCACCCAGCGCGAAGTTGGTGAACGACACGTCGATCGGCAGGGTCTGCTGCGGCAGCGAGACCGTCGAACGGGTCGCGCCGTACGGCGTGGCCGCCTTGAACTTGTCGTACATCAGCGAGGTCAGCGTCGAACCCGGCACGTACTCGCCCTTGCCGCCGTTGGCGCTCGCGTCCCACTTGTAGTCGCCCGCGAGCTCCCAGATCATCGCGCCGCCGGCGCCCTGGTTGACGATGTAGTCCGCCTTGGCACCCACCGACTGCTCGTCCTCGGTGGAGAGGAACACCTTCTTGGTGTCGTTCCACAGCCACGGCGCCACCAGGCTGCTGCTGTAGTTGCGGGCGTAGGTGCCCTGCAGCGCGGTGTCCTTCACGCCGTACTTGGCCAGGTAGTCGGGCAGGATGCCCTTCTCCAGGTTCTTCGCGTGCCACATCGGGTTCGACCCGGCCGGGGACTCCTTGCCCGCGTCGTCCTTGTCGTTCCAGATGTTGTCGATGCCGACCGCGCCGTCACCGCAGGAGGTCAGGCCGGAACCGACCGGGCAGGTGGTCGCCGCCGCGGTGCCCCACAGGCCGCTGGTGCCGCCCGTGACGTTCTTGAAGCCCCGGGTGTAGTACGGCAGGCCGACGTTGATCCGGCCGCCCGGCATCGCACCGCGGAAGTAGTGGTACGACCAGTCGGCGTTCAGGTAGCCGATGCCGCCGTACTGGCCGGTGCCGTACACGTTGGCCGCCGCCAGCTCGCCGTCCTTGCCGTCGTCGAACAACGAGGCGTTCGGGCCGACGTACTTGTTCCAGGCGCCGTGCAGGTCGTACGACATGATGTTGACGTAGTCCAGGTACTGCGCCACCTGGAAGGTCTCCATGCCGCGCAGCAGGTAGCCGGACGACGGGGCCGCGACCGACAGCAGGTAGTGCCTGCCGTCGGCGGCGCCGGCCCGGTCCAGGTTCTCGCGCAGCGTCTTCATCAGCGCCGCGTAGCCCTTCGCCAGCGAGCCGCGCTTGGAGTTGGCGAGCTGCCAGTCCAGCGGGTTGCCGGCGTCCTTCATCGAGGTCGGGTACTCGTAGTCGACGTCGACGCCGTTGAAACCGTACTTGCGGATGAAGTCGACGGACGAGGCGGCGAAGGTGTCGATGCCGGCCTGGTTGACGCTGCCGTCCGGGTTGACGGTCATCGAGTAGAAGCCGCCGGAGTTGACGCGCTTGCCGTCGTCCCCGAAGTAGCCGCCGGTCTCGGTCCAACCGCCCACCGAGATCAGGGTCTTGACGTTCGGGTACTGCTTCTTGAACTTCGTCAGCAGATTGAAGTGGCCCTTGTAGGGCAGCGTCGGGTCCAGCTCGGCGCCGGGCACGCCCGGGAAGGAGATCCCGGTGGCCTCGTTGGTCGGGCCGTCGGTGCCGACGGAGAGCTTGTTGTCACCGCCGACGTGGCCGAACGCGTAGTTGAGGTGGGTGACCTTGTCCCAGGGGATGTCGTTCACCAGGTAGGGCTGGTCGCCGTTCTTGCCGGTGCGCCAGCCGGTGAAGTAGCCGATGATGCGGCGCTGGTGGTCCGCGCCCATCTTCTCGCGGCCGCCGGTGTCGTAGACCGAGCAGTACGGGACGTCCACCCCGGGCGTCTGGTATAGGCCGTCGGGGCGACAGGCCCCGTTGTCGACGGTCGCGGACGCCTGCGAGGGCACCGCGCCCAGCGTCGACAGCAGCAGACCGGCCAGACCGGCCGCCGCCAGCGCGACCGCGCCCGCCCGGGCAGCCGGGCTCTTGCGGCGGAGTGCGGCGGTGGGACGCCGCTCCGCCGTGTTTCGGATCAACACTCGGTCCTCCGGGAGAGAGTGTCGGCGCGTGCCTGTGGGGGAGCACGCACGTGGGGGGATTGCAATTGGCGCCGAAGCTATGTGGTCTGAACCACATAGGTCAATAGGTCTGTACCAATTGGTAATCAAATCCCCAACCCCGCCGGTCACTCCACCGACGGCAACAAGTCACCCCTTGGCCGAAACCCCGTCACCCCGCGACCGAACGCCCCCACTGAACCCGCCGCCGAACCCGCCGCCGACCCCCTCGACACCACCGCCCGCCCGCGTCCGGGACGGTGCCGCACCGGAAAGGACGGTGCCCCGGCACGGGCGAAGCCCTAGACTAGAGGCCATGCGGCCTTGGCGGAATCGGCAGACGCCCGGGTTTTAGGTGCCCGTGGGAGAAATCCCGTGAGGGTTCAAGTCCCTCAGGCCGCACTAGCCTTAGATTCGAAGGCCCGCCCCGGAATGATCCGCGGCGGGCCTTCGGCGCTCTCCGACCGGCCGTCAGCCCAGGAGGTCCTTGACGACCGGGGCGAGGCCGCGGAAGGCCAGGCCGCGATGGCTGATGGCGTTCTTCTCGGCGGGGGTGAGTTCGGCGCAGGTGCGGGTCTCGCCGAGGGGCTGGAGGATCGGGTCGTAGCCGAAGCCGCCGTCGCCGGAGGGGGCGGTGCGCAGGGTGCCGAGGAGGCGGCCCTCGACGACGCGCTCAGTGCCGTCGGGGAGGGCGAGGGCGGCGGCGCAGAAGAAGTGGGCGCCGCGGTGCGGGTCGGAGATGTCGGAGAGCTGGGCGAGCAGCAGGTCGAGGTTGGCACGGTCGTCGCCGTGCTTGCCGGCCCAGCGGGCGGAGAAGATGCCGGGGGCGCCGTTCAGGACGTCGACGCAGAGGCCGGAGTCGTCGGCGACGGCGGGCAGGCCGGTGGCGCGGGCGAGGGCGTGAGCCTTGAGGAGCGCGTTCTCGGCGAAGGTGACGCCGGTCTCCGGGACGTCCGGGATCTCGGGGTAGGCGTCGGCGCCGACGAGTTCGACGTCCAGGCCGGCCTCGCCGAGGATGGCGCGGAGTTCGGCGACCTTGTGCTGGTTACGGGTGGCGAGGATCAATCGGGTGGACATATCGCCCACCCTATCGGCAGCCGTCCCGGCGTCAGCCGGTGCAGACCGAGGTGAGGTTGCCGGCCGCGTCGCCGAGCGGCTTGAGGTCGGGGACCTCCTTCTTGTCGACGGCCTGCTGGACCTTGTCGGCCTGCTTCTGCAGGTCGGCGACGGCCTTGGCGACGTCGGTGTTCTTGGAGTTCTTGCCGACCTGGTTGAGGTCGGTCCTGAGCTTCTCCAGCGCCTTCCCGGCGGCCGCCGAGTCGTTGCTCGCGTTGCCGTAGGCGCTGGTGACGTCGGCGAGGTCGCCGGTGATCCTGACCGCGGTGTTGCCGCAGTCGATCGCCTTCTGGGCTGCGGAGCAACTGACCATGCTGAGCGGGAGGATGGCGATCAGGCCGGCCACGGCGAGGGCGGCGGGGCGGGCGATGCTGGACGGCATCCGGTCCTCCTGTGGGGCGCGCGGGTTCCGTGGGACGGGACGCGCGCCGGGGGGTGCGCGGTTCCCGCAGCAGGGGTGCTGCGGGAACCGTACGGGCTTCGGGCCCGGCGTGTACAGCGGCCCGTACGGCTGCGGGTACATCCGGGTCCACGGCGCCGTGGGCCGAACCGGTTCAGGCCTCCAGGGCCTTGCGCTGGATCTCGTCGAGCTCGGCGCAGCCCAGGGTGCCGAGGTCGAGCAGGCGGTCGAGCAGGGCGCGGTCGAAGGGGGCGCCCTCGGCGGTGCCCTGCACCTCGACGAAGCGGCCGTCGGAGGTGCAGACGATGTTCATGTCGGTCTCGGCGCGGACGTCCTCCTCGTACTGGAGGTCGAGCATCGGGACGCCGTCGATGATGCCGACGCTGACGGCGCTGACGCCGCCGGTGATGGGCTGGCCCTTGGCGCGCAGGAGCTTGCGGTCGCGGGCCCAGGCGACCGCGTCGGCGAGGGCGACGTAGGCGCCGGTGATGGCGGCGGTGCGGGTGCCGCCGTCGGCCTGGAGGACGTCGCAGTCGAGGACGATGGTGTTCTCGGCGAGGGCGCGGTGGTCGACGACGGCGCGCAGCGAGCGGCCGATGAGCCGGCTGATCTCGTGGGTGCGGCCGCCGATGCGGCCCTTGACGGCCTCGCGGTCGCCGCGGGTGTTGGTGGCGCGCGGGAGCATGGAGTACTCGGCGGTGACCCAGCCTTCGCCGCTGCCCTTGCGCCAGCGGGGGACGCCCTCGGTGACGCTGGCGGTGCACAGCACCTTGGTGTCGCCGTAGGAGATGAGGACGGATCCTTCGGCGTGCTTGCTCCAGCCCCGTTCGATGGTGATGGGGCGGAGCTGGTCGGGGGTGCGGCCGTCGATGCGTGACATAGGCACTGAGCGTAGTCGCTCGGAGCGGGTGTTCCGGGTGCGCCTCGGCCCGCCGGGGTGCGGCTGGGCGCCGCTCCCCGGCTGCGCTCGGCGCCGTCCCCGGGTGCGCCTCGGCCCGCCGTTCCCGGGTGGGGCGGCGGGCCGGGGGTGGGGTGAGCCCGGTGGCTCAGCTCACATCATGTCCTCGATGTCAGCGGCGATCGGGTCGGCGTCGGTGCCGATGACGACCTGGATGGCGGTGCCCATCTTGACGACGCCGTGGGCGCCGGCGGCCTTGAGGGCGGCCTCATTGACCAGGGAGGCGTCCTTGACCTCGGTGCGAAGGCGGGTGATGCAGCCCTCGACCTCTTCGATGTTGTCGATGCCGCCCAGACCGGCGACGATCTTCTCAGCCTTGCTGGCCATCTGATTTCTCCCTCTGTCTCGGCCCGCCGGCCGCTCTGCCGGGTGCCGTCCTGCGCTGTACTGGGGTGTCCGCCGACCCGTGGCCGGCGTGGTCGGTACCGGTGCTGACGCGGGTTCAGCCGCGGTCGCGCCGCCGGGCAGCGCGACCAGCATCACCTGCTCCGGTCCGATCTGCCACGTTAGTCCACTTTTGGCCCATTCCGGCGCGCACGGTCCCGACCGCCACCAGAGGATGACGAGCAGCGGGCTCGTGCCCGGAGTGCGGCCTGCGTCCCAAAGTGGTCTACACCAATATATGTGTACTCCGATGAACGCAGAAAGGACCCCGGGTGTTCCGGATCCCCGCCCGGGGGTCCCGCCGGGGGCCACCGGCCGGCAACTGCTCTCGGAGGGCGAAGGATGAGTTCGGCAGGCGCCACGGCCCCGCAGCGCGTGTGGTGGCACACCTTCTACGGCGGCCTCCAGAAGATGGGCCGCTCCCTGCAGCTCCCGGTGGCGGTGCTCCCCGCGGCCGGCATCCTCAACCGGCTCGGCCAGCCCGACGTCTTCGGCAAGGACGGCCTCGGCTGGACCGACGTCGCCAAGGTCTTCGCCTCGGCCGGCGGCGCCCTGCTGGACTCCTCGTTCGGCCTGCCGATGCTGTTCTGCGTCGGTGTGGCGATCGGCATGGCGAAGAAGGCGGACGGTTCCACCGCGCTGGCCGCCGTGGTGGGCTTCCTCGTCTACTACAAGGTCCTGCACGCGTTCCCGGAGAGCTGCAAGAACGGGACGGTCCTGGTCACCGACGCCTGGACCGGCCAGTGCGTGGACTACAGCTCGGCCAAGGCGGCGGCCGCGACGTACCAGAACCCGGGCGTCCTGGGCGGCATCCTGATCGGCCTGATGTCGGCCTGGCTCTGGGTCCGCTTCCACCGCACCAGGCTGGTTGACTGGCTGGGCTTCTTCAACGGCCGCCGCCTGGTGCCGATGATCACCGCGGTGGTGGGCCTGGCCACCGCCTGCGTGGCGCTCTGGGTCTGGCCGCCGATCGGCCGCGGGCTCAACGACTTCAGCCAGACCCTGGCCGACCTGGGCGCGGGCGGCGCCGGCATCTTCGGCCTGTTCAACCGCGCGCTGCTGCTGATCGGCATGCACCAGCTGCTGAACACATTCGTCTGGTTCCAGTTCGGCGAGTTCATCAAGCCGGACGGCACCATCGCGCACGGCGACATCCCGCGCTTCCTGGCGGGTGACCCGACGGCCGGCCAGTTCCAGTCCGGATTCTTCCCGATCATGATGTTCGCGCTGCCCGCCGCCGCACTGGCGATCGCGCACTCGGCGAAACCGCACCGCCGCAAGGAGATCTACGGCCTGATGCTCTCGGTCGGCCTGACCTCCTTCGTGACGGGCGTCACCGAACCGCTCGAGTACTCCTTCGCCTACGTCGCCCCGGCCCTGTACGGCGTGCACGCGCTGCTGACCGGCGCCTCGATGGCCGTCACCTGGGGGCTCGGGGTGCACGACGGCTTCAGCTTCTCGGCCGGCCTGATCGACTACGTCATCAACTGGGGGCTGGCCACCAAGCCGTGGCTGATCATCCCGATCGGGCTCTGCTTCGCCGCCGTGTACTACGCGCTCTTCCGGTTCATCATCGTCAAATTCAATCTGAAAACACCCGGGCGGGAGGACGAGAGCGAGGTCGAGGACGTCACCAAGGTCTGAAACCGAGCGTCACCGGGCAGCACCCGCAATGGCCTCCGGACCCGACGGTCCGGAGGCCTTCGACATTTCCGGAAAGGACCAAATGCCCGGGCGGTAAAACAATTCCGATATGCGCCCCGGGGATTCCCCGGCGGGCCGTCAGCCGTGCCGGGCGGGGCCGGGGCGACCCGCACCGCCCGGCCGCCGGGCCACCGGCCGGGGGCACCGCGGGGGTGGGGAAAGTCCGCCGCCGCCCGGCCCGGGCGGTGGCCGGCAATCGGCCGCCACCGTTTCCCCGCCGGCCCCGACCATGCGCCGCGGGGGTCGGAAAGCCGCGGATTGGCCGAAGCCGGACGGGGTGGGGCCCGGACTTCTCCCGACCGCCGGCCGTCCGTGATGTCCGACACCCCGGTGGGCCCCTTCCCCACCGCCCGCCGCACCCGGCCCGGACCCCGGCAGCGGACACCGGAGCTCCGGAGGCCGCCTCCGCCCGGACACCGTCGCGTCCGCCCGTGAACCCCGCCGACCCGACCCCCGTCCGCGCACCGCCGGGCCCGCGGCGGACCCCTGACGAGGCCTCGGCGAGGCCTCCGGACGGGGCCGGGTCTTTTTGTTGCGCAAATAGCCAAAATCCCAATCACGGCGGGTAATCATGATCGTCGTTCCGCAACTAGGTTTCGATTTCATAGCGCTTCCCGGCAGGGGCGCTTTCCGGGGTTCCCCCCCTTCTCCACCCGTGCTACAAAACTGGTCTACACCACACGTGGTGTAGACCAGTTCGCGGTTCGGCCCCCTGTGCCCCTCCCCCGACCGCCATGCCGTTAGGAACCCACCCCAATGAGTCAGTCAGCGCAGGCACCGGCGCCCGCCACGGCTCCGGCCACGCCCAGCCCCGCCAAGAAATTCGGCCAGAACCTGCTCCAGGGCCTGCAGAAGATCGGCCGCAGCCTCCAGCTGCCCATCGCCGTGCTCCCCGCCGCCGGTCTGCTGATGCGCCTCGGCCAGGACGACGTGTTCGGCAAGGACGGCCTCGGCTGGGACAAGGTCGCCGCGGTGTTCAACACCGCCGGTAGCGGGGTCTTCGACAACCTGCCGCTGCTGTTCGCGGTGGGTATCGCGATCGGCTTCGCCAAGAAGGCGGACGGCTCCACCGCCCTCGCCGCCCTGGTCGGCTTCCTGGTCTACAAGAACGTGCTGACCGCGTTCCCGATCACCAAGGGCCACATCGCCGACGGCAAGTGGGTCGACCCGACCTACCAGAACCCGGGTGTGCTCGGCGGCATCGTGATCGGCCTGCTGGCCGCCGTGCTGTGGCAGAAGTACCACCGCACCAAGCTGGTCGACTGGCTCGGCTTCTTCAACGGCCGCCGTCTGGTGCCGATCCTGATGGCCTTCGTCGGCACCGGCATCGGTGTCCTGTTCGCCCTGACCTGGGGCCCGGTCGGCGACGCCATCAAGAGCCTGAACGACACCCTGATCGGTGCCGGCGCGCTCGGCGCGGGCGCCTTCGGCCTGGTCAACCGCGGTCTGCTGCCGGTCGGCATGCACCAGTTCGTGAACTCCTACGCCTGGTTCCAGACCGGTGACTTCACCAAGGCCGACGGCACCATCGTGCACGGCGACATCCCGCGCTTCTTCGCCGGCGACCCGACCGCCGGCCAGTTCATGTCCGGCTTCTTCCCGATCATGATGTTCGCGCTGCCCGCCGCCGCACTGGCCATCGCCCACGCCGCCAAGCCGCACCGCCGCAAGGCCATCACCGGCATGATGGTCTCGCTGGCGCTGACCTCCTTCGTCACCGGTGTCACCGAGCCGATCGAGTTCGCCTTCGTCTTCATCGCCCCGGCCCTGTACGTCATCCACGCGGTGCTCACCGCCGTCTCGATGACCGTCACCTGGGCGCTCGGCGTGCACGACGGCTTCACCTTCTCCGGCGGCCTGATCGACTACGCGCTGGCCTGGAGCAAGGCCACCGACCCGTGGCTGATCATCCCGATCGGCCTGGTCTTCGCCGCGCTGTACTACTTCCTCTTCCGCTTCGCGATCACCAAGTTCGACCTCAAGACCCCCGGTCGCGAGGACGACGACGAGATCGAGGACGTGACCAAGGCCTGAGGCCCCGCCCGTCCGCACTCCACGACCCCGCCCCGCCGCTGCTCCCCCAGCGGCGGGGCGGGGTCGTCGTGCGTCCCGCCCCGGGGCGGCGGGAACGGCGGTTGACGAACCGGCGCAGGCACTGGTCAACTGAAGCCGTGAACGCGTCCTGCCCGCTGGTGACCCGCAGCCACATCGACTTCGGTCGCGTGTGGTCCGCGGCGTGTCGCGGCTGAGCCGACCGTTCCCCCCGCCGCCCGGCTGACCTCCCGCCCGGCGCCGTTCCTCCCCTCCCGCCCGCACGGGCCCCGCCCGCCTCCGGGCCGCCACCGCGCACCCGCGCGCGGCCGTACGCACCCGCACACCCCCTGTGCGCGTTCGCCGGCGTCGCCCGCACGCGTCCGCACGAGGAAAGTCAGGCCTCAGCATGCCCCGCCAACTGCACCTCTCCGCCGCCCTGGACAGCCCCGGCCACGTCGACGCCGGGCACTACGCCGCCCTCGCCCGCCTCGCCGAGCGGGCCACCCTCGACTTCGTCACCCTCGACGACTCCTTCACCCCCGAACCGCGCCGCCCCGACGCCCTCGCCACCCTCGCCCGGATCGCCCCGCTGACCGAGCGGGTCGGACTGGTGCCCACCGTCACCACCACCCACACCGAGCCGTTCCACACCTCGATCGCGGTCAACACGCTGGACTGGGTGAGCCGGGGCCGGGCCGGCTGGCTGGTCGGCGTCTCCGCCACCGAGGCCGAGGCCAAGGCCTTCGGCCGCCGCCCGACCGCCCCCGCGGACGCGCTCTGGGCGGAGGCCGCCGACGCCGTCGAGGTCGCCGCCCGGCTCTGGGACAGCTGGGAGGACGACGCGGAGATCCGCGACACCGCCACCGGGCGGTTCATCGACCGCGACAAGCTGCACTACGTCGACTTCGAGGGCCCGCACTTCTCCGTCCGCGGGCCGTCGATCACCCCGCGCCCACCGCAGGGCCGCCCGGTCGTCGCCGTCCCGATGTCCGCCGTCGACCTCGCCCCGTACGCCTCCCCCGGCGGTCGCGCCCGGGTCGCGGCGGCGATCCGGTACGCCGACGTCGTCCTGCTGGACGCCCCCGACCACGCCGCCCGGCTGGCCGCCGCCACCGAACTGCGGCTGCGCGCCGGCGAGCACCTGCGCATCCTCGCCCGGACCGACGCCGCCCTGCCCGACGACGCCGCGGCCGACCGCCTGCTCGCCGACCTCGCCGCGATCGGCACCGGCGTCGACGGCTTCCACCTCGTCCCCGCCGAGCCCGAACGGGACCTGGCCGCCCTCGCCGAACGGGTCGTCCCGGTGCTGCGCGCCCAGGGGCTGTTCCGCGCCGGGTACGCGGCCGGCCGCACCCTGCGCGACCACCTCGGCCTGGCCCGCCCGGCCAGCCGCTACGCCACCGACGCCGCCACCAACACCGCCGCCACCGCCGCCCCGTCCGCCGCCGCTCTCGCCGAGGTGACCCGATGACGGACCGCCCGCTCAAGCAGATCCACCTCGCCGCGCACTTCCCCGGCGTCAACAACACCACGGTGTGGAGCGACCCGGACTCCGGCAGCCACATCGAGTTCGACTCCTTCCGCCACCTCGCCGAGACCGCCGAGCGCGGGAAGTTCGACTTCTTCTTCCTCGCCGAGGGCCTGCGGCTGCGCGAGAACAAGGGCCGCATCCACGACCTGGACGTGGTCGGCCGCCCCGAGTCGATCACCGTGCTGAACGCGCTGGCCGCCGTCACCACCCGTCTCGGGCTGGCCGGCACCGTCAACGCCACCTTCAACGAACCGTACGAACTGGCCCGTCGGTTCGCCTCGTTGGACCACCTCTCCGGCGGGCGCGCGGCCTGGAACGTGGTCACCTCCTCGGACGCCTTCACCGGGGAGAACTTCCGCCGCGGCGGCTACCTCGACCGCGCCGACCGCTACACCCGGGCCGCCGAATTCGTGCAGCTCGCCCGGGAGTTCTGGGACGGCGGAGCGGAGACCGTCCGGCACAGCGGCCCGCAGTTCGAGGTCGAGGGCCGGCTCTCGCTGCCCCGCCCGCCGCAGGGCCACCCGGTGGTCATCCAGGCCGGGGACTCCGACGAGGGCCGGGAGTTCGCCGCCGCGACCGCCGACGTCGTCTTCAGCCGGCACTCCACCCTCGCCGACGGCCAGGCCTTCCACGCGGACGTCAAGCGCCGGCTCGCCGCGTACGGCCGCAAGCCGGACGAGCTGAAGATCATGCCCGGCGTCACCTTCGCCCTCGGCGACACCGACGCCGAGGCCGCCGAACTCGCCGCCGAGGTCCGCCGGGCCCAGGTCGGGCCGCAGACCACGATCGCCTTCCTGGAACAGGTCTGGGGCATCGACCTGTCCGACCACGACCCGGACGGTCCGCTGCCCGCCGCCGACCCCGACCCGGACAGCGCCCTGGCCCAGGGCCGGGTCCGGATCGGCGACCCGTCGGCCGTCGCCGCCCGCTGGCGGGCGCTGGCCGCCGAGAAGAAGCTCACCAGCCGCGAGCTGGTGATCGAGGTGACCGGCCGGCAGTCCTTCATCGGCTCCCCCGCGACGGTCGCCGAGCGGATCGACTTCTTCGTGCAGAACGACGCGGCCGACGGCTTCATCCTCGTCCCCCACCTGACCCCGGGCGGCCTGGACGCGTTCGTCGACCGCGTGGTGCCGCTGCTCCAGGAGCGCGGGGTGTTCCGCACCGACTACAGCGGGACGACCCTGCGCGACCACCTCGGCCTGCCGCTCCCCGGCCGACGCTGAGACGGCCGACGCCGAGCCGACCGGCCCGCCCGCCCGCCCGCCCGCTCAGATCCGGTACACCGCACCCGCCCGGGCGACCTCGACGGGGCCCGGGTACGCGGCGGCGGCGTCGCGGCGGTTGTGCTCGGCGTCGGTCCACGGGGGGATGTGGGTGAGGACGAGCCGGCGGACGTGGGCGGCGGCGGCGTGCTCGCCGGCCTCCCGGCCGTTGAGGTGGACGGCCTGGTAGGTGTCCCGGCCGTCGATGTAGGCGGCCTCGCAGAGGAAGAGGTCGGCGTCGCGGGCGAGTTCGACGAGTTCGGCGCTCTCGCCGGTGTCGCCGGAGTAGACGAGCGCGCGGCCGTCGTGTTCGAGGCGGAAGGCGAAGGCGTCGACGGGGTGGTTGACCTGGGCGACCTCGATCCGGAACGGGCCGAGGTCGAAGGCCCCGGGGGTGAGGGTGTGGAAGTCGAAGACCTCCTTCATCCCCGGGTTCTCCGGCATGTCGTAGGCGCGGGCGAGCCGTTCGGCGGTGCCGGCCGGGCCGTAGACGGGCATCGGGTCGGGGCAGCCCTCGGCGCGGTAGTTGCGGGCGACCCAGTAGGCGCACAGGTCGACGCAGTGGTCGGCGTGCAGGTGGCTGAGCAGGACGGCGTCGACCTCGTAGATGTCCACGTACTTCTGCAGGGCGCCGAGGGCGCCGTTGCCGAGGTCGAGCACGACGCGGTAGCCGTCGGCCTCGACGAGGTAGCTGGAGCAGGGCGATTCGGCGGACGGGAAGCTCCCCGAGCACCCCACCACGGTCAGTTTCATCCGAGCCCCTCCGCCCCGACACGTCCTGGCTGCTGCTGGAAAACGGCAGGCCGGGCCGGTGGAACCGGCCGGTAGCACTGCTTCGCGTGTCGAGAGTAAGGGCGGAGCGGCACTTTGCCCCCGTCCCCGTGCCGGGCTGTGGCTGGAATCACCAGAACGCCGGGGCGGGGGCGGTGCCGTCCGTTCGGGTGCCGTCGGGTCAGCGGTGGCGGGGGCGGTTGCGGGCCCAGGCCTTGATCGTGTCGGGGTACCAGCGGGGGTGGCCGCCGGCGTCGAGGACGTCCGGGTCGGGCAGCAGCCCGTGCCGCCGGTAGTTGCGGACGCTCTCGGCCTGCACGTTGATGTGGCGGGCGATCTCGGCGTAGGACCACAGCTCGGAGCTTCTCCCCACGAGGCACCTCCGGAGGGGCGGGGCGGGCGTACGTGAGGCAGCCTGTCCGGGCGTCGGCGACTCTTCACCACGGAACGGGCACCGTGGTCATTCCGTGACGAACCGGGAGCCTGGTGCGGACAAATGCCCGGCCGTCCGGGCACTCACGGTGGTGGGGGCCGCCATGGGCCCGGTACGGTTCGCGCCATGAACAGTTCGACCGGGGTCTGGGTGGTCCTGGCGGTGGCGGGCGTCGCGCTGCTGGCCGCCGTCGTGGGGGCGCTGGTCCGGCGCACCCGCCCGGCGCCGCGACCGGCCGGTCCGACGGCTCCGCGCCCGCGCCAGGCGGCCAAGGGCCGTCCGGGGCCGCAGCCGCAGGAGATCTGGTGGGCGGAGGTCCCGTTCGAGGACGGCCCGGGGTCGAAGGACCGCCCGTGCCTGGTGCTGCGGGTGCACGGCCGCACCGCGACCGTCGCGAAGATCACCAGCAAGCACCACGCCGAACGCCCGGGCGTGCTGCCGCTGCCGCCCGCCTTGGTGGGCGACCGGCAGGGCCGCACCAGCTGGCTGGAGACCGACGAGCTGCGCGAGGTGCCGCTGTCGGCCTTCCGCCGCCGGGCCGGCACGGTGGACCGGCAGGTCTGGTCCCGCGCGCAGCAGGCCCTGCAACGCGGCTAGGCCCGGAGCTGGCCCTCCAGCACCGCTGGGGCTCTCAGGCCCAGAGCTGCCCCTGCAGCGCCTCGACGGCCGCCTCGGTGGTCTCCGCGGTGTAGATGCCGGTGGACAGGTACTTCCAGCCGCCGTCGGCGACCACGAACACGATGTCGGCGCGCTCCCCGGCCGCCGCGGCCTTGCGGCCGACGCCGATCGCGGCGTGCAGGATCGCGCCGGTCGAGACGCCCGCGAAGATGCCCTCCTGCTGGAGGAGTTCGCGAGTGCGGCGGACGGCGTCCGCGGAGCCGACCGAGAAACGGGTGGTGAGCACCGCGGCGTCGTACAGCTCGGGGACGAAGCCCTCGTCGAGGTTCCGCAGCCCGTACACCAGGTCGTCGTAGCGGGGTTCGGCGGCGACGATCCGCACGCCGGGGACCTTCTCGCGCAGGTAGCGCCCGACGCCCATCAGGGTGCCGGTGGTGCCGAGTCCGGCCACGAAGTGGGTGACGGTCGGCAGGTCGGCGAGGATCTCGGGGCCGGTGGTGGCGTAGTGGGCGCCCGCGTTGTCGGGGTTGCCGTACTGGTAGAGCATGACCCAGTCCGGGTGCTCGGCGGCGATCTCCTTGGCGATCCGGACGGCGGTGTTGGAGCCGCCGGCGGCCGGCGAGGGGATGATCTCGGCGCCCCACATGCGGAGCAGTTCGCGCCGTTCCTCGCTGGTGTTCTCGGGCATCACGCAGACCATCCGGTAGCCCTTGAGCTTGGCGGCCATGGCGAGCGAGATGCCGGTGTTGCCGCTGGTGGGTTCCAGGATGGTGCAGCCGGGGGTGAGCCGGCCGGCGGCCTCGGCGCGCTCGATCATGTGCAGCGCCGGGCGGTCCTTGATCGAGCCGGTGGGGTTGCGGTCCTCCAGCTTGGCCCAGAGCGTCACCTGCCCGTCGGTGTTGCCGGGGACGGCGGCGGACAGCCGCGGCAGGCGGACCAGCGGGGTGTTGCCGACGGCTTCGAGCGGGCTGTCGTAACGCAAGGGAGGCCTCCGGCCACGGCGGTGGGGGTGCGGAAGGGCGCCCTCCCGCCCGCCGCTGGGCGGACGGGAGGGCGGGAGGTCAGCGGGCTCCGCCGGCCACGGCGGGCAGGATGGTGACGCTGTCACCGTCGGCGAGGGCGGTGGAGATGCCCTCCAGGAAGCGGACGTCCTCGTCGTTCAGGTAGACGTTGACGAAGCGGCGCAGCTCACCGCCCTCGACCAGGCGGGCGGCGATGCCCGGGTGGCGGGCGTCGAGGTCGGCGAAGAGCTCCCCGAGGTTGCTGCCGGTGCCCTCGACGGCCTTGGCGCCGTCGGTGTAGGTGCGGAGGATGGTCGGGATGCGGACCTCGATGGCCATGGGTGCGCTCCTGTGCGAGTCGTGAGGTGGGTGGGCCGCGGCGGGCACGGCGGGGAGGGTGGTCCCGGGGCTCGGCGTCGCCGGCAGGCGGTGGGCACCGGGTGGGGCGGGCGGCTCAGCGCGAACGCGCGGGCGTGCCGGGACAGATCGCACTGGCGAGCCGGCACAGGTCGACGTGCAGGCGTGCCACGAGGCGGGTGCCCGGGGCCTGGTTGCTCACATCGACGGAACGCATGGGCTCATCGTATAGATTCCCCGGCCCGCTCCTCCATGCCCGTCTCGGGATCCGGATGTTCCCGTTTCTCGGGCTGAGACGACACGGGCCCGCCGCCCGCTCGCGGGCGGTCGGCGGGCCGCGCCCAGGTGGGTGCTGGTCAGGCCGGGTGGGCCTCGACGACCTGGACGTCTTCCTCTGTGATCTCGCCGTCCACGATGCGGAACGAGCGGAACTGGAACGGGTCGTCCTCGCCGTTGCCGTCGGCGGTGGAGACCAGGACGTAGTGGGCGAACGGCTCGGAGGCGTAGCTCACGTCGGTGCGCGAGGGGTAGGCCTCGGTGGCGGTGTGCGAGTGGTAGACGATCACCGGCTCCTCGTCGCGGTCGTCCATCTCGCGGTAGAGCTTGAGCAGGTCGCCCGAGTCGAACTCGTAGAAGGTGGGCGAGCGGGCCGCGTTGAGCATCGGGACGAACCGCTCGGGCCGTCCGCTGCCGGCCGGTCCGGCGACCACGCCGCAGGCCTCGTCCGGGTGGTCGGCGCGGGCGTGGGCCACGATCCGGTCGCGGAGTTCTCGGGTGATGGTCAGCATGCGGTCAGGATAGCCACGCCCCGGCGGGTGTCCGCCGGGGCGTCCGGAGCGCGGTCACCGGGTGTCCGCCACCTGGGCGCGGCGGCCAGGTCCCGGCGGTTCAGCCGCCGTTGCGCACGTGCAGGTGGTCGTGGGCGACGCCGTGGGCGGCCCTCGGGTTGCGGCGCTTGAGCACCTGGTAGCCGATCACCAGCAGGACGGCCCAGCCCGGGAAGACGTACAGCGAGATCCGGTTGTCCGCGTCGAACGCGATCAGCACCACGACCAGGGCGAGGAAGGCGAGCGCGGTCCAGCTGGTCCAGGCGCCGCCGGGCGCCTTGAAGGTGGGCGGCGGCAGGTGGCCGGCCCGCCAGGCCTTGCGGTAGCGGATCTGGCAGATCAGGATCATCGCCCAGGTCCACAGGCCGCAGACGGTGGCGACGGAGGTGATGTACTCGAACGCCTTGGCCGGGACGAGGTAGTTGAGCACCACGCCGACGCCCATCAGCAGGCAGGAGAGGGTGATCGCGAAGGCCGGGGTGCGGTGGGTGTTGAGCTTGGTGAGCTGCCCCGGGGCCTGGCCGCGCAGGGCGAGGTCGCGCAGCATCCGGCCGGTGGAGTACATGCCGGAGTTGCAGGAGGAGAGCGCGGCGGTGAGCACCACGAAGTTGATGATGCCGGCCGCGGCCGGGATGCCGATCTTGCCGAAGGCGGCCACGAACGGGCTGACGCCGGGCTGGAACTCGGTCCACGGCACGAGCGAGAGGATGATCACCAGCGCGCCGATGTAGAACAGCATGATGCGCCAGGGCAGGGTGTTGATGGCCCGCGGCAGGGTCTTCTCGGGGTTCTCGCTCTCCCCGGCGGTGACGCCGACGAGTTCGACGCCCAGGTAGGCGAACATGACGATCTGCAGCGTCATCACGGTGGCGCCGATGCCCTTGGGGAAGAAGCCGCCGTCCTGCCACAGGTGGGTGATCGACGCGGTGTCACCGGCCTTGCTGAAGCCGAGGGTGAGCACCCCGATGCCGATCAGGATCATGCCGATGATGGCGGTGACCTTGACCATCGAGAACCAGAACTCGATCTCGCCGAACAGCTTCACCGAGATCAGGTTGGCCGCGTAGAGGATCACCAGGAAGGTCAGCGCACTGGCCCACTGCGGGATGTCGGGCGCCCAGAACCTCACGTACACGGCGGCGGCGGTGGTCTCCGCCATGCCGGTGACCACCCAGAACAGCCAGTACGTCCAGCCGGTCACGTAGCCGGCGAAGGGGCCGAGGAACTCGCGTGCGTACTCGGCGAAGCTGCCGGAGACCGGGCGGTAGGTGAGGAGTTCGCCGAGGGCGCGCATGATCACGAAGATCGCCACGCCGGCGACGGCGTAGGAGAGGATCAGGCTCGGGCCGGACCGGGAGATCGCGGTGCCCGCGCCGAGGAAGAGGCCGGTGCCGATGGCACCGCCGATCGCGATCATCTGGATCTGGCGGCTTCCCAGCCCCCGGTGATAGCCCTCCTCGTCCGGTTTCGCGTCGACCACGTCGTCGTACAGCTGCTCGGCCATGGTGCACCGTCCTGGGTGGGTCTCGTGGGGTGGAGAAGTCGTACCACGCAGGGTTCGGATAGCGGTGTTCATCTGAGCGTTATTTGAGCATGACCTGCTATGTTTTGCCCGATTTAAAGAGAAATGCCCCGGCCGTCCGTCCACATATTGGACGAATCGACCGGGGCCTGCCCGGAAGCGGGCGCGATCAGTCCGCGATCGCCTCCAGGAGCGTCTCCTGGAGCGCCCCCAGCCAGACGTACGCCATCACCAGCGGCTTGCGGTCGTCCTCGTCCGGCAGCTCGTAGAGCTCCTCGTCGTCCTCGCTGACCTCCAGCTGGACACCCAGGGTCAGCCGCAGGTCGTTGAGCGCGCCCAGCCAGCGCAGGCCGTCGGCGGGGTCCAGCTTGACCACCCCGCCCTCACCGCCGAGCCGGTCGAGCATCCGGACGACGTGCAGGGCGTCCTCGCGCTTGCGGGTCCGCAGGTCCACCTCGGTGTAGCGGCGGAACTCGCCCGAGGCGGCCCGGCTCTCCTCGCTCTCCGGCCCGGCCGGGTCGCCGTAGGCGTCCGGGAAGAGCCGGGCGAGCATCGGGTTGGCCGGCGCCTCGGTCGGGCCCTCGGCGAACAGCGCGGCCAGCGGATCGCCGCCGTCCCCGCCCGGGCCGGGCCCGATCAGCTGCAGGATCCCCACCTCCAGGGAGCGCAGGATGGAGGCCTCCACCTCGTCCAGCGCGATCGCCGCGCTCCCGCCGCCGGCACTCTCGAACAACCCAGCCATGTCTATCGGTCAGCCCGTCTTCGTCGTCTCGGGTGGGGTACCGGCTCCGCGGCCGGTCGCGCCGCGGTCCGCACTGCGCCGGTCGCACTGCGGTCAGTCGTGCTGCGGTCAGTCGTGCTGCAGCGTCGCCCAGAGGCCGTAGCCGTGCATCGCCTGGACGTCGCGCTCCATCTCCTCGCGGGAGCCGCTGGAGACCACCGTCCGGCCCTTGGTGTGCACCTCCATCATCAGCTTCCTGGCCTTGTCCTTCGGGTAGCCGAAGTAGGCCTGGAAGACGTACTGGACGTAGCTCATCAGGTTCACCGGGTCGTTGTGCACGATGGTCACCCAGGGCGTGTCCGGCTCCACCACCGGTAGTCCTTCGACCTCCGGGCGCTCGATCTCCACGGGCGCGACACTCACCGCCGGATCCTCCTCGCTGCGCAGTCCGTCCACGCCTCTTCAGCCCCATGCTGCCATCCGGGGGACCCCCGGGCGATTCCGGCCCGGCTCGCAGCACGAGAAATCGTCACTCTGACGCTAAGTGGTAGTAGCATCATCCGCATGGACGCCACTTCAGTGCGCGCGGCCGGTTCGACCGCGCTCCTCACCGACCGCTACGAGCTCACCATGCTGCAGGCCGCCCTGCGCAGCGGGGCCGCGCACCGCCGCTCCGTGTTCGAGGTGTTCACCCGCCGCCTGCCCAGCGGCCGCCGCTACGGCGTCATGGCCGGCACCGGCCGGGTGCTCGACGCCATCGAGGACTTCCGCTTCACCACCCCGCAGCTCGACTGGCTGGCCGGCCAGGACGTGGTCGACGACGACACCCTGCGCTACCTCGCCGACTACCGCTTCGCCGGCGACATCCACGGCTACCCCGAGGGCGAGGTCTACTTCCCCGGCTCGCCGCTGCTCACCGTCGAGGGCAGCTTCGCCGAGGCGGTGATCCTGGAGACGGTGATCCTCTCGATCCTCAACCACGACTCCGCGATCGCGGCCGCCGCCTCCCGGATGACCGCCTCGGCCGGCGGCCGCCCGGTGATCGAGATGGGCGCCCGGCGCGCCCACGAGCAGGCCGCCGTCGCCGCCGCCCGGGCCGCGTACGTCGCCGGCTTCGCCGCCACCTCCGACCTGGAGGCCGGCTTCACCCACGGCATCCCGACCACCGGCACCGCCGCCCACGCCTTCACCCTCGTCCACGACAGCGAGCGGGACGCCTTCCGCGCGCAGATCGCCTCCATGGGCAAGGGCACCACGCTCCTGGTCGACACCTTCGACCTGCGCGAGGCCGTCCGCACCGCCGTCGAGGTGGCCGGCCCCGAACTGGGCGCCGTCCGGATCGACTCCGGCGACCTCACCCTGCTGGCCCACCGGGTCCGCCGCCAGCTGGACGACCTCGGCGCCACGAAGACCCGGATCATCGTCACCTCCGACCTCGACGAGTACGCCATCGCCGCGCTCGCCGCCGCCCCGGTGGACGGCTACGGCGTCGGCACCAGCCTGGTCACCGGCAGCGGCCACCCGACCTGCGCGATGGTCTACAAGCTGGTCGCCCGCGCCGAGAGCGCGGACGGGCCGCTGGTGCCGGTGGCCAAGCGCGCGGCCGGCGGCAAGACCAGCATCGGCGGCCGCAAGTGGGCCGCCCGCCGGCCCGACGCCGACGGCGTCGCCGAGGCCGAGGTGGTCGGCACCGGAGCGGTCCCCGCCGACCTGGAGCCGCACCTGATGCAGGTGCCGCTGGTGCGGGCCGGCCGGGCCGTCGGCCGCGAACCGCTCACCGCCGCGCGCGAACGGCACATCCGGGCCCGGGCCGCACTGCCGCTGTCGGCCACCCAGCTCTCCAAGGGCGACCCGGTGCTGCCGACCGAACTCGTGCTCTGACCCCGCCCCGGCCGACCCGCGCGGACCGGCGGACGACCCCGGGGCCGTCCGCCGGTTCCGGGCCGCCGGTCCGCCGCGGATCGCCGGTTCGCCGGTCCGCCGTGGTTCACCGGTTCACCGCGGTTCGCCGGTTCGCGCCGGGCGCCGGCCCGGGGTCCGCCCCAGGCCTTCCGCCCCCGCACGCCACTCCCTAGAGTCAGCCGTAGAGTTCCCCCGGAGCTCCCCGAGAACCCCCGAGCCCCGCCGCGGGCCGAGTACTCCCGAGGGCTCCCCCCACCAGGGCGCCACCACGGCCGCCCCCCACATCCGAGGATGCGAGCCATGCACCGGGCACTGATCGTCGTCGACGTGCAGAACGACTTCTGCGAGGGCGGCAGTCTGGCCGTCGCCGGCGGCGCCGAGGTGGCCGCCGCCATCACCGACCTGATCGCCGAGTCCTCCCCCGGCTACCAGCACATCCTCGCCACCCGCGACCACCACATCGACCCGGGCGACCACTTCTCCACCGAGCCCGACTACGTCACCAGCTGGCCGGTGCACTGCGTGGCCGGCACCGAAGGCGTGGGCTTCCACCCCAACTTCGCCCCGTCCGTCATCTCCGGTGCGGTCGAGGCGGTCTTCGACAAGGGCGCCTACTCGGCGGCGTACAGCGGTTTCGAGGGGCTGGACGAGAACAACCGCGGTCTGGTGGAGTGGCTGAGCGAACGGCAGGTCGACGAGATCGACGTGGTCGGCATCGCCACCGACCACTGCGTCCGGGCCACCGCCCTGGACGCCGCCCGGGCCGGCTTCACCACCCGCGTCCTGCTCGACCTCACCGCCGGGGTCGCGCCGGCGACCACCACCGCCGCGCTCGCCGAACTGCGGGCCGCCGGGGTCGAGTTGGTCGGCGCCCCGGTGGTTCGGGCGTAGCACCGGCTCCGGTTCGGGAGCGGCCCCGGGCGCGGCTCGGGCGCGGCCCCGGATCCGGGGGCGGACGGATCCGGCCCGGAGCTAACCGACCATCAACTCCACCACGTCCGAACCGCCCACCCGGTGGGCCTCGCGCAGTTCGGCGCCGACCGCGTCCCGGTCGGCCGCGAGCCGGGCGCCGGAGACGTACACCACCCGGATCCCCAGGTACTCCATCCGGTGCTGGCCGCCGCGCACCCAGGCGGCCTCGCCCTCGCTGACGCAGCGCAGGTCCGAGTCCACCTCCACGGCGACGCCCTGCTCCGGCCAGTAGAGGTCCGGGACGGCGATGTACGTGCCGCCGCGCATCCGCAGCTCGGGGCCGACCAGCGGGACGGGCAGCAGGCACTCGTCCACCAGTTCGCCGACCCGCTCCAGGACGAAGTCCCGCTCACCGGCCAGCAGTTCGTCCAGGGCCGCGCGCACCCGGGGCTCGCCGGTCAGCCCGGAATCGGTCAGCTCGGACGCCAACTCCCGTACGGTGCACGGGCCGTCGGGCCGCGAGACGGCCTCGCGCAGCAGCGCCCGCACCGGCACCGGGGCGCCGCCCTCCTCCGCGGTCCACTCGCACAGCGCGTCCGCGACCGCCCGGGCGACCGGCGCGCAGGCCAGGCCGTGCACCGAGCGGGCCACCAACTCCCTTTCGGTGCGCCGGATCCGCACCTCCCCGGCGTCCTTCAGCCGACGCTGGCGGGGCACCAGGACGTCCACCCCGGTCACCGCCGGCAGCCGGGGCACCGCGGCGAATCCGTACAACGCGAGCGCGGCCGCACCGGTGATCACCGCGCCCTCGCGGCGGCCCTCCTCACGACCGTTCTGCGCCGCGTACAGCAGGGCGGCCCACATCCGCTGCTCCGGGGTCGGCCCGTCGGACTGCAGCAGGTACACCCGGGGCAGCAGCCGCCGCCAGGGCCCGCCGCGACGACAGTGCTCGGTGATGACCCGGGCCGGCACGCCCCGGGCGCGCAACTGGCTCGCGGTGACGACGTTCTGTTGACGCTTCGCCAGCTCCTCCAGGGACGGCGGCGGCGTGGGAATCCGGTAGCTCATGCGGACACCATCCCCAACCGCTCCGACCCGCCACCGGCCACCTGACGCACTGTTACCCAACCGTCGCGAAACCGGGATCAGCTCGCACTAAAGTCCCCATACCCTCACTCAATCGGAGTAATTGACGGTCGTCAGGTTGTCATATCTGATCGAACCCGATCGCCCACCAGGCCGCCTGACCCAGAGTGATCAAAGGCATACGCCGGGAGACCCTTCAGGCGTCAAACCCGCCCCGGGAATTGCCTAGGCTTGCGTCATGTCACGTGACGAGACCGCCGGCCTCCGCGCGGCCCAGCTCCGCCTTGGCCGTCTGCCCGGATACGTCCGCCGCCCGGACCCGGCCCGCCGCAGCGGCGAACAGGGCCATACGTACAAGAAGGGCTGGGAGGTCCGCTTCACCGCCCGCAGCGAGGCCGAGATAGCCGAGATCCGCGACCTCGTGGTCGCCGCCGGGTTCGCCCCGGCCAGACCCTTCTTCAAAGGCCACCAGCTCATCCAGCCGGTCTACGGCATGGCCGCCGTCCAGGCCTACCTGGCCGCGAGACAGGCGGCCGAGGAACACGCCGCCCGCACCGCGCTCGGCCGCCGCCGACGAACCGCCGGCGGACACCCCGCCACCGGACACCCCAGCGGCACCGCACACCCCGCCACCGCCGGGCACCCCAGCGGCGCCGCGCACCGGTGCGAACGCGAGGAGGCTGCCACCGAGGCCGCTGCGGCGACTGCGGTCGCAGCCGCCACCGCCGCCCAACTCGCCCGGCGGCTGGCCATCGAGTCCTTCCCCGCCCAGGTCGAACGGAGCAGCGCCGTCGACGACCGCCTCTCCCCGACGGAGGCCCGACCGCAGTCCTGACGGCAGACCACCCCACCCGCGCCTCGACCCCCGGGCCGGACGGCCCCAGGCCGCCGAGGCGTGGCCGACGTGCACGGTGGCGGCCAGCAGGCGCGGGACCGTCCGGATCAGCGCCTGCTCCGCCCCCTCGGCCACCCGGTGCGCCGCCGCCGCGGCGAGCGCACCGCCCACCCACCACCCCTGCCGCCACGCCCGCCTCGGCGCGCAGCGCGGCCACCTCGCATCCACCGCGCGCATCCACCGTCCGTACCCACCGCCCGCACCCGGGCTGCGCGCCCCCGGTGGAGACATGCACGTCGGAGTCCACCCGGCCCGTCACGCCACGCCGGAACGGGCGCGACCGAAGGTGTGGTTGCGCGGACGGTTGTGCGGCCGCAGCTTCGCGCCGTGGGCGTGGACGCCAGCCTCCATAAGCCCTACGGTGGCACATCAACCGTCCTGCAACCACGGCCCTTCTGCACCCCCTGACCAGCCGCGACGCGCTCGCAACTACACCCCCCGCACCACTGCGCCACCCTCCCCCACCGATCCCCCGCCCGGCCGCCCCACCACCGCCGCACCACCACGCCCCACCGGTCGACACCGGAACCGGCCGAGCGGCGGCGGGTTCCGGGCATTCAATCCGATTGGTAACCCAGCGCACCGAGGGCATATCGTAGAGTGAGCGCAGATGATCGACCGTCAGCCACCCATCTCCCTTTCCGAGAAGCCGAGATGACCAACCGTCACGCGAGTTCCGCCGAGCCGCCCCCAAGGCCCGGTGAACCGGAGGACGTACCACTGGAGTTCGCCGCCTTCTGCGAACTCCACCGCCCCCGGTACCTCAGCTACGCCCGGGTGTGGCTGACCGAGCACAGCAGCGCGGCCACCGCCGTCCAACAGGCGTTCGCCGAAATCGCCGTCCAATGGCGCGAGTTGCTGGGCAGCTCCAACCCCACCGCGAACGCCTGGCAGATCCTGCGCAGCACCGTCGCCGACCACACCCGGCACGTGCCCGCCGCACCGGACCGCCACCCCGCCGACGACGACCTGGCGATCCTGCACTACGTCGTCGGCCTCGCCGCCCCCGAGATCGCCGACGTCATCGGCACCGACACCGCCAGCGTCGCCGGCCGGCTCCGGCGCACCATGCTGTGGGAGGCCTCCGGCTGGTGAGCCCCCTCAGACCCGCTCACCCGTCACGTCGAACAAGTGATGCACCGGGTCGTGGATCAGATAACGGGCGAACGACTCCACCGTGAACCGTGCCCCGTCACTACGGCCCCCGGTCCGCCCCCACTGCTCGCCCGCCACCCGCCCGAACGCCGCCGCCAGCGCCTCCGCGGCCGCCGCCAGTTCCCCGGCCACCACCGCCGGCACCTGCTCCCCGTACCGCTCGGCGACCGCCGTCTCGTCCTGGTCCCAGTTCGGGAACAGCGGGTCGCCCTCGGCCAGCATCAGGTCCAACCGGACCCGGAACAGCCGGAACACGTCCCGGACATGGCACGCGTACTCCAGCCCCGACCACACCCCCGGCCGCGGCCGCCGACGCAAACCCTCCTCGGCCCCGGCCAACAACGCCACCCAGGCCTCCGCATTGGCCCGGACCATCCCCGCGACGTCCTCCCGCACCACCGCCGGAACGTCCAGCCCACAATCCGGACACGGACGTTCCAACACCCACGTCCAGTCCTTGCCGTCCGGCACGACCACACCCACCGGATCCACGCCACGCTCAGAAGCACTCATGACCCCAGCATGGCCACCCCACCACCCGCCCCACCAGCGGCAAGGACGCCAACCGCCACCAAAATGCTGCCACCCCGCCCGCAGCCCTCAGCCACCCGCACCCCTGCGCCGCCGCACCCGCACCACCCACACCACGACCGCCACCACCCCGCCGACCAGCACCCCCCACAACGCCACCCCCACCGCAACCCCGACCCCGAACCAGCCGCCCCCGCCGGCCCCACCGGCCCCACCGGCCCCAGCCGCAGGCACCACGGCCTCGCCCCCCGGCGGCTCCGTCACCCCGTCCCCCGCAGCCCCCCGCGACTCCGCCCGCCCCACCAACGGATTCTCCCGAGACCCGCCGTCCACCCCCGGATCGGCCTCCAACGCCTTCGCCGGCGCCAGCACCCCGAAGCCGTACCTGCTCCCCGGCACCGCCGACCCGTCCTGCGGCGGCGTGGCAGTCCTGATCATCCGGTTGATCACCTGCCCCGCCGAAAGCTCCGGATACTTCGCCCGGATCAACGCGGCGGTGGCGGAGACGTAGGCGGTGGCATCCGAGGTGCCGTTGCCCACGCCGTAGCCGGCAGAGGTCTTCGCACTGGCCCGGTAGATCTCTGCCCCGGGGGCGACCAGTGTGGTCTCCGGTCCGTAGCTCGACTTCTCCCACAGTCGCCCCTGCCGGTCCACCGCGCCGACCGCCACCACTCCGGGGAAGGCCGCCGGGTACTCGACATGGGTGGCCTGGTTCCCACTGTTTCCCGTCGCGGCAACCATGACCACGTCGTGGTCGACGGCGTACTTGACTGCCGCCCTGGTCTCCTGGTCCGCCCCGGCGTAACCGCCGATGGACATGTTGACCACCTTGGCACCGTGGTCAACGGCGAACCGGATCGCCCGGACGAGACCGGCCTGCGCCACGGCGTCAGTGGAGTCCCAACTCACGCGGACCGGGAGGATCTTCGCCTTCGGCGCCAGGCCCATGATGCCGGCTCCGTCGCCATGGCCGTGACCGGCGATGAGACTCGCCATCCCGGTGCCGTGGCCATCCTTGTCAACCGTGCCGTCTCCGCTGTCACCGGAGAAGTCGGCCCCGGGCACCACCTGTCCGGTCAGATCCTGATGGCTCGTCATCACACCGCTGTCGATGACAGCCACCGTGATACCTCCGCCCTGCGACACCGGCCACAACGCCGTTTCGGCCCGGTAGTCGCCGAGCACCCACTGCTCGTCGCGGACACTGTCCGCGCCGGCCCGACCCGCCCCGATCGCCACAACCAGACTTCCTGCCGCCAGCACGGCCAGTCCGCGCCCAAGTCGCCCGTCCCTCAAGCCCGGTCACCCCACTCAGCACAGCGACGCCCCCGTGGTCCACGAACCGCGAGGGCCCCGATCGAATCACCCGGTCGTCTGCGGACCAGGAGTCATTTCACCACGTTCGGATTGACGGGCCCTTCCGATGCCCAGGTCTGCTCGTCCTCGACCAGGTAGTCCGGCCGTTTGCGGCCGCCCTCCTTGTCCTTGGCCCGCCCCTGGGCGCCCCCGTACGGAACTGCCGACACCTGGGACGACGTGGGGACGCCCGCAGACTCCGGCCGCGGGCGATTGCGCAGCCCGAGACCGGACCCACCCTCGGTGAAGGCCCGCCTGCCGCCGGAGGCGCCCTCCCCGGCGGGCGCCCGGCCACCCGGTACGGCTCCCGGTCGTTCGCCGACACCCACCACCCCGCCCCCGACCCGACCGGCCACCGAACCACCTCTGCCCCCGTCACCCTGGCCGCCGCCGTGGACGCCCTCGGGGACCTGGCCGCCGCGGCCTGCACCGGGTCCGGCCGGTAGGTTGCCGCGGCCCCCCAGCTCTCGCTCGACGACCGCCGGCTTCTCCCTCACCCCGTCGAACAGACCCGGCGTCGTTGCGCCACCGCCCGGCCCGAACCCTCCTGGGCCGGCAGCGGTCTGGGTGCCCGGCCCCGGGGAGGCCGGCGTGCCCGTCACCCCGGTCGACGCCGGCCTCCCGGCCGCCGTCGGCGGCGCGATGCCCGCACCGTCCACCGTCGTGCCCGCGCCGAAGTTGACCGGCCCCGGCTTGACCGTGGCCACCCCGCCCTTGATCCCGGGCTCCGAGACCACCAAGGTCTTTCCCGAGGCACCCGGCGACTCCGGGGCCGCACCGGCGCCGCTCGGCCTGCGACCCCGAGGCTTCGAGGGCTCCGTCTCCGATGGAGTGAAGAGGCCTCCGAGCGAGCCCATGTTGCCAACCCCCATGCCGGCCATGAGGCCGCCCACCGCAGCCGCCCCGCCTTGGTCGGCACCGGTCTTGTCGGCGAAGTCGTCGCGAGCTCCGGGCTTCGACGGGGTTCCCGGTGGGGGTGGCGGCTTCAGGGTGGGGGTGGCGATGCGGTAGTGCATGGCGAGGGTTTGCATGACGGTGGCGGCTTCGGCTTTTCGGCGGTCGGCGACGGGGATGTGTTCGTCGTCGCCACCGAAGACGGAGGAGACGCCGTCGCCGACGGTGTCCTTGACCTTTTCCCAGGTGCTGGGTTCCTCGGGCATGTCGCGCTTGGCCTTGGCGATGGCCTCGGACATGTTGTGGAGGGTGTTGGCCGCGTCGTTGGCGTAGGAGGCGGCGTTGTTGATGCTGTCGGCGAGGTGGAGCATGCGGGTGTGGAAGGCGTCGCTGGTGGCGCCTTCCCAGGTGACGGCGGCTTCGGTGCTGGCGCGGGTGAGGGTGGCGCGGATGGCCTTGAGGGTGTCTGCGGCGTGGCGCCAGGGGTCGCCGGCGGCCATGACTTCGCCGGGGTTGAGGGCCTGGGCCATGGTGCGGAGTTGGGCGTGGCTGTAGGCGGTGAAGTCGGTGTAGGCCATGGGGGGTCGCCTCCGTTCGGGCTCGGCCGGTGGTGGCCGGGGGTCAGGGGGCGGGTGGGGCGACGGTGTGCTCGTAGGCGGCCTTGCTGCTGGCGGAGGGGTTGGCGACGGACCAGCCGTCGTCGCCGAGTTTGAGTTTCTTCGCGGTGTGCTGGTCGTGTTCTTCGTAGGTGGTGGCGGTGAGTTCGGCGTTCTTCTGGGCTTCGTCGACGGCTTGTTGGAGTTGGTTGAGGACGTCGCGCAGGCCGTCGCGCATGGTGTTGTAGCGGTTGTGGATCTCGGTGGCTTCGGCGAAGGTGCCGAAGGCGGTCTTGCCGATGCCGCTGCGCCCGTGGGTGCCGGTGCCGTCGGCGTGGCGCTGGAATTCGGCGAGGAGGAGCCGGACTTGGGCGGCGAAGGCGCGGAGTTGTTCGACCTCGACGCGGTAGCCCCGGCCGGCGCCTCCGGTCGTACCGGTTCCTGTTGCCATTTCGGCGCCTCCCCCGTGCGTCCGTGGGTCGCTGCCGGGGTTGGGCCCCGGTGTCTCATGTCTAACACACGGGGCCCGAATTCCGCCTGGTACCTGGTCAGTTCGCAGGCGTCCTCGCGTGGAGGGCGTCGGCGAGGGCGCGGCGGCAGAGGGAGTCGGCGTGCCGGGTGGTTTCGGGGAGCCGGTAGTGGGGGGCGAGTTGGAGGGTGGTGCGGACGGCGGTGTCGAGGCTGATGCGGTGGCCGACGGAGACGTAGACGGGTTTGACGCCGGGCCGGGTGCGGAGGGCGCGCCCGACTTCTTCGCCGGTGGCGGGGTCGGTGAGCGGGGTGGTGGAGCCGCGGGGGGTGTCGGGGTCGTGGTGGTGGAAGGTGAAGGGGGTTTTGGCGACGCCGAGGGTGCGCAGGCCGGTGAGGACGCCGAGGTGGCTGGCGAGGCCGAGGCGGCGGGGGTGGGCGAGGCCGTAGCCGTCGCAGACGACGGTGTCGGGGGTGCGGGTGAGGGCGGCGAGGGCGTCGAGGACGGCGGGGAGTTCGCGGAAGGCGAGCAGTCCGGGGGTGTAGGGGAAGGGGATGCGGCCGACGGCGGTGGACTGTTCGACGACGGCGAGGGTGTCGTGGTCGAGGAGGACGGCTGCGGCGGCGACGAGGTCGTGTTCGTCGTCGTAGGCGACGTCGACGCCGGCGATGAGCCGCCCGACCCCGCCACCGCCGGAGCCGGAACCGGAACCTGAGCCGGAACCGTCGGGGTCGTCGGAGTCGTGGGTCTGGACGAGGGGGCGCAGGCGTTCCTGTTCGGCGAGTGCCTGGGCTTCGGTGGTGGGCCAGTCGGCGGGGATGGGCACGGGTGTTCCCCCGGGTGGGTGGGGCGGGCGCGGTCGGGTTCACCGTACCGAGGGGCGGACGACCCCGGGGTGAGCCTGTGCGCCCCCCGTGCTCCCGGTCCGGCGGGTTAGCCTGGACTTACCGAACTCCCTTGCCGGGCAGTACTTCTGGGACCGGCGCCATTCCCGCTCGTTCCCCCCGACGTGCGAAGGACCCCCCGCCATGCCTCGTCCGTCCGCTGCCCAGTACTGCCTCGGCTCGTTCACCGTCGTCGCCGCCACTGTGGCGCTGCTGGCCGTTTCGGGCGCCTCGGGCGTCCTGGAGGTCGCGGTGCTGGAGGGGTTCGCCCTGGCGCTCGGCACCGTGGTGACGGTGTTGTCGCTCGCCGTGTCCGGCCGGTCGGCGGCGAGGGCGGGAGCGGCCTCCCCGGCCCCGGCCGGACACGAGTACGCCCGGCAGCGCTAGCAACGCCAGTCCGCCGCCGGGCGTCGCAGCCCGCTCGGCCGGTCAGTCGGTGGTGACCACCACGGTCTTCGCGGCCTTGTCGTGGATGCACTGCCGGTAGGGCTTGTCGAAGACGCCGAACATCCCGTCGATGATCCACCAGAAGGCGGCGCAGCAGATCACGGCCGGGAGGATGTAGACGGCCGCGCGGGTCCAGGCGGCGCCCTGGGTGGGCTTGTTGCCGTCGATCAGCATGGCGACGCGGACGTGCATCGCCTTCTTGCCGAGGGTCTGGCCGTCCCGGCCGAGCATCAGGCCCTCGTAGAGGAGGTAGATGCCGCAGCCGAGCCAGAACGCGCCGACCTCGCCGGAGCGGTTGCCGAAGTCGGCGAAGGGGGCCACCACGATCACGGCGACGGCCTGGACGAGGAGGTAGTCGATCAGGCGGGCGAGGATGCGCCTGGGCCAGCTGCCGATCGGCGGCATGCCGGGGACGGGCCCGGCGCCGGGGGTTCCGTAGCCGGGGGTTCCGTAGCCGGGGGTTCCGTAGCCGGGCGGGGGCTGGTCGTAGGGGTTCTGGCCGTAGGGGCTGCCACCGGGCGGGCTCTGGCCGCCGGTCGGGCCGCCGTAGGTGCCGCCGTACGCGCCGGGGCCGTCGGACGGGGTGTCGGAGGTGCCGTCGGACGGGCCGTCGGCGGGCGGCGGGGCGGGCGGCGGGTTCGGGTCCGACGGCCGGTCTTCCGGCGTGCCGCCGCCCGGCTGCGGGGACTGCTTGTCGAAGGAGGGCTGGCCGCCCCCCTCCGGCTGGGAGCCTGAGGGGTCGTGAGTGCTCATCCGTCGAGTAGAACATCACACATTCTCGCCGTTTGGGACATTATGTCCGTTTTGCCGCCAGGGCCGGACGACGCCTCCGCTCCGGATGATGCCTCCGCGCCGGGAGCCGACCGCCACGCCGGGAGGCCTCAGTCGCGGACCACCCGGGTGCGGGCGGCCCGGTCCTGCCAGCCGCGCCGGGCCGGGCGGTCGAACACGGGCCAGACCAGGCCGACGAGCAGCAGCAGGCCGAGCTGCCTCACTGCCCACCGGAGCAGCGAGCGGCCGAGGCTCAACCTGGCCCGGGCGCCGGGGGCGGCGGCGTCCGCCACCCGGATCCGGGCCAGCCGTTTGCCGAAGGTCTGGCCGGTACGGGCGGTCGGCAGCACCTCGTAGAGCAGGCTGACGAAGAGCAGGATGCCGAGCAGGACCGCGACCTTCCCCAGCACCACGTCGTCCACCAGCCAGACCTGGACCTGGCGCCGGGTGAGGGAACTGGCCATCCTGGCCTGATCGAGCTTCTGCTGGAGGTGCTCGGACGCCGAGCGGCCGAGCGGGATTCCGGCGGCGACGGCGACCACGAGGAGTACGACGGTGTCCACGGCGCGCGCGGCCAGCCGACGTCCGAGTCCGGCGGGCGTCACGGAGGCGGGCACGGTGGGGGCAGGCGCGGCCGGGGCGGGTCGGCGCCGCGCGACGGCCTCCCGGGCCGGGCGCACGACCGGCAGCGACCCGGCGGGCGCGGCAGGCGCGGGGGGTCGGCCCTGAGCCCGGACCGGAACCGCTCCGGCGGCGGCCGGGGCCGGGGCTGGTACGGCGGGCTCGGACGCGGACTCGGACGCGGACTCGACGGCACGCCCGGCCCCGCGCACAGCCGCCGGAACGGACGCCGCGACGGGTGACGCAACGGGCGACGGCGCCTCCCGCACCGCCACCGCCGCCGGGACGGTCGCGGGCGCTCCGGAGGCGGCGGCCACCTCCACCCCGACCGAAGCGGCGGCCGGCCTTCCGGCCGAAGCCCCGGCCGGAACAGCAACCGAAGCGCGGACCTCCCTCACGCGCCCCTCCTCCCCGTCGGGCGCCCCCGAAAGCACCCCCCAGGAGACCCGGTGCGGCTCGCCACCCGTCTCCATCAGCCCCCGCTGCGCCTGCGGAACGACCTGCCAGCCGAGCTCCTCCACATCGCCCTGGCCTGCCGCACCCCCGACCGCCGAAACCTCGACCACCGGCTCGCCCAGGACCGCTTCGCCCAGGACCGCCTCGCCGAAGACCGGCACCTCGACTGCCGCCATCTCCGGCCCGGACGCCCCAGCCATCCCGGGCACCCCAGCCATCCCGGACACCTCAGGGTTCTCGGACGCCTCCGGCTCCCCGACCGTCCGGAACACCGGCCCGCCGATCACCTCCGCCACCCGCGACCCGAGGACGAACTTCGCCCCGCCCGCGGTCTGGTCGAAGTACACCGGCCCGGTGTCCCCGCCCCCACCCCCGCCGTGCGCGGTCCCGCCCCAGGACGGCTCCGGGGACGCCGCCTCCGGAACGGCCGCCTCCGGCACCGCCGGTGGCGGCACCGCCCGCGCCGTCCCCGCCGCGCCGGCGGCGGGCCGCCGGGACGCGAACCGGGGCGGATCCAGCACCTCGCCCTCGGCGGGTGCGAGCCGGCTGGTGCCCGGCACCCAGGCCGAGCCGCCCCAGTACCGGACGAAGCCGGGGATGGAGGGGTCGGGGTAGTAACCCGGCTCGGGTCCGACGGCCGAGTCGCCGGCGCCGGCGAAGGGGCGGTCCGTCATGGGGTCTTCTCTCCTGGCGGGTCCTGGCGGGGCCGACACGGCACGCCCGCCCGGCGCACCCGCGAGCCGTCCGGCGCGCGTGGGTGGGGGGCACCGCCGGTAGGCGGACAGTCGCCGGACAGTAACAAAGGGTAGTGCCTCGTCGAGGTGTCGACGGAAAGTTGGTCAATCACCGGACAGCGGAGGGCCCTCCGGGGTAAGGGCGGCCGAACCGTCCCGGCGCGCGGCGGGCGTCCGCGCGCCGCGGTCCCCACCGGTCACCACCCCGCGTCTCACCACCCGTCGCCTCACCACCCCGCGCCTCACCACCCGTCGCCTCACCACACCCCTCGTCGAACTTCCCGAAGAAATCCCGGAAACGTGTGTAAGAGCCGGCGTGGACCGCCCTCTCAAAGGTCACCGGGCCCGGAACCGGGCAGGAACCCAAGGCCGAGAGGAAAACGATCATGGAGCGCCCCACCAGCGTGGTCGAGCACGAACTGGAGCTGAACCTGGTGCTCTCCCCCGAGCACAGCGTCCCCGTCCCGGCCCGGCTGTCCTACGGCAGCCACGACCCGTACGCGGTGCACATCACCTTCCACCTGGACACCGGCTCCCCGGTGACCTGGGTGTTCGCCCGCGAGCTGCTGGTCGAGGGCACCTTCCGGCCGTGCGGCCAGGGCGACGTGCGGATCTGGCCGACCCGCTCGGGCCGGCGCAGCGTGCTCTGCCTGGCGCTGAGCTCCCCGGCCGGCGACGCCCTGCTGGAGGCACCGCTGCCGGTCGTCGCGGCCTGGCTGGAGCGGGCCCACCGGCTGGTCCCGCCGGGCAGCGAGATGGCCGCGCTGGACATGGACGGCTCGCTCGCGGACCTGCTTGCGTGAGCACGCGCACGACCACCAGCACGCGCACGACCGCGAACGCACCGGCCGGCCACAGCACGCACCCTGCCGGGACCTCGCGACGCGACGGGAGCCGCGCCCCCGCCGGCTCAGCGGGCCGCGGGGGCCTGCTGACGGCCGCGGGTGGCATCCGGGCCACCGCCGTCGCGCTGTCCGGGCAGCCGGACCAGCGGTGCCCCGGCGGAGCGTCGCCTGGCCCTTATCCGGATGGCGGCGGCGAGCAGGAAGCAGAGCCCGACCCACGGGTAGACCGAGGTCGGCAGCTGGCGCAGCGGCGCCATGTGGAGGACGGCCGGCCCGAGCGGCTTGGCGGCCCACATCGCGAAGGAGAGGAACGCGAGCAGTGTCGCCCAGAAGGCGGCCCGCCAGCGCAACCGGCGGACGCCGACCGGACGGGCGTGCTCGACGGAGGCCTCGGTGGCGAGCAGGACGAGCACCGGCACGCACCAGACCCAGTGGTGGGTCCAGCTGATCGGTGAGATCAGCACGGCGGTGACGGCGGCGCAGCAGACGCCCCAGGCCTCGGCCCGGGGCAGCCAGCGGGCGCTGCGGTGGGCCCAGGCGGCGACGGCGAGGCCGGCCACCGCGACCAGGCCGGCCGCGAGGGTGGCGAGGGTGCCGGGGTCGGCGGTGTGCAGCAGCCGGGCGAGGGCGCCGCGCAGCGACTGGTTGTCGACGATCTCGGTCTTGCCGACCCGGGAGGAGTCGTAGAGGTACTTGGTCCAGAAGCCCCAGGTGGCGTCGGGCAGGACGACGGCGCCGATCAGGAAGGTGCCGAGGAAGGTGAGGCCGGCCACGAAGGCGGACCGGACCCGGCCGGTGATCAGCAGGTAGACGGCGAACAGGCCAGGGGTGAGCTTGAGGCCGGCGGCGATGCCGATCGCCATGCCCTTGCTGCGGCGGGCGTCCGAACGGGTGAGGTCCCAGAGGATCAGGCAGGCGAGCGCGAGGTTGATCTGGCCGTACCGGAGCGTGGTGAAGACGGGTTCGAGCCAGACGCCGAGGCCGGTCACCAGGATGACGCCGATCGGCCGCAGTTCGCGGCGCGGCCAGCCGACCAGCTTGAAGGACAGGTGGGTCAACAGGGCGAGCAGCCCGAGGTTGCCGAGAGTGATCGCCACCCGGAGGAACGGGACCGGGAACCAGGTGGTGGGCACGAACAGCATGGCCGCGAACGGAGGGTAGGTCGCGGGCAGGTTCCACTCGGTGACGCGCAGTGCGTACAGGTCGGTGCCGTTGGCCACGGCGGCACCCTCGGCCCGGTAGACGATCATGTCGACCATCGAGGTGTTGACGAAGTGGCGGACCACCGCGTACACGACCAGGGAGAGGAGCGCCAGGGCCGAGGCGGCCAGCAGCGGTCGACGGGGGGCCTCGCGCAGCGCGCGGACGGGGGCGCCGAGCACGGTCCGCAGCCGGTCCGACAGGGGGGCGGGCGCGGGGTCGGGTGCGGTCCGCACCGGGCTGCGCTCGTCTTGCACCGCTGTCACCAGTCCACTCCGTCCACCGCTCGACCAATCGCCGACGATACCGGATGCGGGCCGACCGGGCCTGGGCACAGGCAGTCACGCAGGGTGACGAATGGGCCCCGACCGGCCGTACTCCGTTGCGGGCGGAGCACGGACGGCCGAGGCCACCGGGGGGAGGCTCAGGGCCTCAGCGGCCTCAGCGGCCCCAGGGGCTCAGGGCCTCAGTGCCTCAGGGGCTCAGCGGCCCCGTGCCTCAGCGGCCCCGTGCCTCAGCCCGTGTAGGCGCCGAGGGCCCGGGTGAAGTCCAGCGGCTGCTGGACGACGCTGCTGCAGCTGGCATCGGCGTAGGCCTTGGCCCCGCCGTCGCAGGCCTTGTCTCGGGTGCCGGACCACACGGCCAGCCACGCGAGGTGCCTGGACGTCGCGAAGTCGGCGAGCTGCTTGGCGTCGGCGACGGTGAAGACCTCGCTGGCGACGTCGTTGACGCCGATCATCGGGGTGACGGCGACCTTGCGCCAGGCGGCCGCGTCGTCCAGTCCGAGCACGCTCTTGACCTGGGCCTGGGTGGCGGTGGCCGCGGCGATCGCGTACTTGCCCATCTGGCCCTGCGGGTTCGGGGCGACGCCGTCGCCGAAGTCCATGGCCATGATGTTGACCGCGCCGATCGCGACGCCGTTGTTCTTGGCGTCGGCGACCAGGTTGACGCCCTCCTGGGTCAGGCCGGAGGGCAGCGCGGGCAGTGTGAAGGAGACGTCGAGCGCCTTGCCCTTGGCGGCGGCGTTCTTCTGCAGCTGGGCGATGGCCTGGGCGCGGCGGGTGTTGGCGGCGGTGTTGGCGATCGCGCCGCCCTCGACGTCGAAGTCGAGCCTGGTCAGGCCGTAGGCGTCGACGGCCTTCTGGTAGACGGCGGCCAGGTCCGCGGTGGAGCCGCAGGCGAGGGCCAGCTCGCTGCCGTTGGCGCCGCCGAAGGAGACCCGGACGTCGCCGCCGATCGCCCGCAGGGCGCCGATCTGGGCGGCCACCGCGTCGGCGGACAGGTCGCTGACGCCGCCCCACTTGGGCTGGCAGCCGCCGCCGGACACCACGAAGGCGAGGGTGTAGTTCTTGACCCCGGTGGCCTTGGCGGTGGCGACCAGGTCGTACGGCGGGTAGAGCGAGGTGTCGACGTACGGGGCGAAGCCGGCCCCGGCGCCGGCCGGGGGTACGGGCACACCGGTCGCCGTGGGGGTGGCGGTCGGGGTGGGGGTCGGCGCCGGGGTGGTCGGCTTCGCCGAGGGGGTGGCACTCGCGGTCCCCGTGGGGGAGGGGGCCACGGTGGGGGTGCCGGTCCCGGTCGGCTTGGGAGCGGTCGACACCGGACTGGTCGGCGCGGTGGTGGTGGGGCGGCCCGAGGGGGTGGGCGCGGTGCCGTCACCGGCCTTGCAGGAGGTGTTGTCGATCAGGCAGTTGCCGGGTTCGGCCTGCGCGGCGCCGGCGCCCTGGGCGACGAAGCCGACCACCACGCTCTTGCCCGGCTCCAGCCGCTTGCTCCACGCCTCCGGCTTGACGGTGACGTGCTGGCCGGCGGCGGTGAAGGTGGCGTTCCAGAGCGAGTCGATCTTCGCCCCGGCCGGGAGGTCGAAGCTGAGCGTCCAGTCCTCGATCGGGCCGCTGTCCGGGTTGGTGACCAGGTACTGGCCGGTGTAGCCGGAGTCCCAGCTGCTGGTCCGGCTGTAGACGGCGCCGAGCGAGGCGGCGCTGGCCGAGGAGGCGAGGACGACGACACCGCCCGCGACCAGGGCGGCGGCGACCGCCGAGGCCCCGACGATCGCGCCCTTGCGGCTGCGCCTGCGGCGGCCTGGGCGGCGGTTGGGCTGGGTGGTCATGGCGCGTTACCTCCGGGGTGCCGTCGGTCGGCCGCGGTCCGGGCGCGGGTGCGTGCGGACGTCCGGGCGGCCGGCCCGGCTCGGTCGGGTGACCGGCGCGACCGACGCTAGCGGCGGCCGGGGGGCCGAACCGGCGGGCTGAGCGAGGGGAAGAACTCCCTTAGGCCGCGCTTAAGGAAGATCCCGAAGCCGACAGGGCGTCAGGCGCGCACGAAGACCGGCCACCACGGTTCCCCGGGCCTCGGCCGAGGTCGAGGGAGCGATCGAGGAAGCGGTCGAGGAAGTGGCTGAGGGAGCGATCGAGGAAGCGGCCGAGGCAACAGCCGAGGAAGCGGTCACTTCTGGAACAGCGCGCCCCGGCCGCGCCGCCGCCCCGCCCGCGCGGGGGTGCCGTCCGGGCGGGTCCGCAGCCGCAGCCGGACCTCGGCGCCGCCGAGCACGGCGGAGCGGCCGAGCGCCAGGTCGCCGCCGGTGGACTCGGCGAGTTTGCGGACGATGTCGAGGCCGAGGCCGGTGGAGCCCTCGCCGCCGTGGCCCTCGCCGCGCTTGAGGGCGGCGGCCGGGTCGCTGAAGCCGGGGCCGGCGTCGCCGACCAGGACGATCACCGAGGTCTCGGTGGCGAGCACGTCCACCGAGAAGGCGGTGCCGACGGCGGTGTGCCGGAAGACGTTGCCGAGCAGCGCGTCGACGGTGGCGGCCAGGTCGGCGCGCTGGACCGGGACGGGCGTCGCCCGGTCGGCGCCGGCCAGTTGCCAGCAGCGGCCCTCGTCCTCGGCCAGCGCGGACCAGAAGCCGACCCGTTCGCGGACCACCTCGGCGACGTCGCAGCCGACCGCGACGGCGGGCACGTCCTCGGGGTCGCGGCGGGCCGAGCGGATGATCTGGTCGACCTCGCGCTCCAGTTGGGAGACCGCGTGCCGGGTGGCGTCGGCGGCGTCGCCCTCGCCGAGCGAGGCGGCGTTGAGCCGCAGCACGGTCAGCGGGGTGCGCAGCCGGTGGGACAGGTCGGCGGCCAGTTCCCGTTCGGCGGCGAGGAGTTGGACCACCCGGTCGGCCATGGTGTTGAACGCGTGGGCGGCCTCGCGCAGTTCCTCGGGGCTGCCGGCGGCCTGCTTGCCGTCCACCGGGACCCGTACGGCGAGGTTGCCGGCGCCGAGCGAGCGGGCGGCGCCGGCGAGCCGCCGGGCGGAGGCCACGATCCGGCCGCCCATCCGGTCGGCGACCAGGACCGAGATGGCGACCAGGCCGAGCGCGACGCCCGAGAGCACCAGCCAGGCGGTGGAGACGCCCCGGGTGAGGTCGCCGTCGGCGACGAACACCTCGACCACGGCGGTGCGTCCGGTGTCCACCGCGACCGGCTGGAGCAGCGCGTAGCCGCCGGGCACCTCGACGGTGAAGGAGCGGCCCTGGCCTCCGGCGGTGGACACGTCGCCGGCGGCGGCCCGGGCCTCGCCGATGGTGGGCCCGCCGGGGCCGCCGGGGCCGGGGAGCGCGTCCGGGGCGGCCGGGGCGGGCAGGTGGACCGCCATCCTGCCCTGCCCGCCGGCGTCGGTGCTGGCCAGGGCTCGGTCGATGGCGATCTGGTCGGTGGTGATGGCGAGGGCCGGGCCGAGCGCGGCGGCCTGCCGCTCGGCGGCGGTGAAGGCGTGGTCCCGGGCGGTCTGCTGGACCATCAGGCCGAGCGGGATGAGGAAGGCCAGCGCGACCATGGTGGTCCCGGCGACGGCGGCCTTGATCAGGGCCCAGCGCAGCGAGCGCCCGAACCTCCTCATGTCCGGTGCTCCGCCAGTCCCCCGGCGGCCTCCAGCCGGACCCCGACTCCCCGGACGGTGTGCAGGTAGCGGGGGCTGGAGGCGGTCTCACCGAGCTTGCGGCGCAGCCAGGACAGGTGGACGTCGATGGTCTGGTCGCCGCCGTAGGTCTGCTGCCAGACCTCGGCCAGGATCTCCTTGCGCGGCACCACCACGCCGGGGCGTCCGGCCAGGAAGGCCAGCAGGTCGAACTCACGGCGGGTCAGGTCGAGCAGCCGCCCGTCCAGCGAGGCCTCGCGGCGCTGGAGGTCGATGGCGAGGCCGCCGACCCGCAGCACCTGGGCGACGGGGGCGGCGCCGCCGCCGAGCCGGCGCAGCACGGCGGCCATCCGGGCGCTGAGGTGTTCCCCGGAGAAAGGTTTCACCAGATAGTCGTCGGCGCCGTCGTTGAGCAGCCGGACGATCTCGGCCTCGTCGTCGCGGGCGGTCGAGATGATCACCGGCACATTGGTCAGGCCCCGGATCATCTTGAGTGCCTCGCTGCCGTCCAGGTCCGGCAGTCCCAGGTCGAGGATCACCAGGTCACAGCCGACCTGGGCGACCTCCCGCAGCGCCTCAAGTGCCGTGCCCACGCTGCGGACCGCATGACCGGTGTCGGTCAGGTGCCGGATGAGGGCGGAGCGTACGAAGGGGTCGTCCTCGACCACGAGCACTGTTGCCATGGCCCTGCACGGTACGCCATCGACGGGCAGTGGTCTGTACCTCGGGGTGGCCTCCGGACATTGTGCAACTCCCCTGACTAATAACGGGGCTGCCCGGCTGCGCAGGCCCGGAATACGGCAGGATGAGCGGACGATGCGGAACGGACTGGTACAGCTCGGCGCCTGGGCGGCGGCCACCGGGGCGGCGGTGGCGCTGTCCTGGCTCGGCGTGCACGCGGTGCTGACCGGTGCCGCGTTCGAGCAGCCCACGGCCCTGCCGCTGCCCTCGCCGAGGGCCGACGGCACGCCGCACACCGCGACCGTCACCCCCGACCAGGCGCGGTCGGCCACCCAGACCGGGACCCCGACCCCACCACCGGCCTCCCCGACCGCCGCCACGACGACGCGCGGGCCGGCCCCCGCCACCACCCTCGCCGCCGCCTCTTCGCCGGCCACCCGCCGCCCCGCTCCCGCCACCACCACGGCGGTGTCCTCCGTGAAGAGCTACCCGGTGCCGGGCGGCAAGGTCGCCCTGGACATCCGGCCCGACAAGGCCTCCCTGGTCTCCGCCACCCCCGACCCGGGCTGGCAGATGCAGGTGTGGAACGGCGACCAGTGGATGCGGGTGGACTTCACCAAGGGCGAGCAGGCCAACTCGGTCTTCGTCTACTGGAACGGCCACCCGCCGGTGGTCGAGACGGTCATCCGCTGAGCCCCCCTCACCAGGTCTCGAACGGCAGGTACCCCGGCAGGTACGGCCCGGCGTAGCCGGACCGGTCGACCAGGGTGTGCCTGGTCCCGCCCGGCACACCGATCGTCGCGAGCACCGCCGTGCCGAAGCGGTCCCGCGCCTCGTACGGCTCGGCCAGCGACAGGGCGCCCCGGTCCACCGCGTAGTCGTAGGCGTAGAAGACGTCCGGCACGCTCACCGCGAGGTCCAGCACCCCGTCCCCGTGCCGGGCCAGGTGCGCGGCCAGCTCCCGGCCGCGCGGGCCGATCACCTGGACCAGCGAGGTGAGCACGATCCTGGTCCCGGGCGCGTCCAGCACGTACGAGACCGTCTCCGGCTCCCCGGTCTCCGGCCCGGCGTACGCGGTACAGCGCAGTCCGAGCGCGGCGGTGTAGCGGCGGGCGGCCCGCTCGGCATCGCCGACCGCGAAGACCACCGCGTCGGCGCGGCCCATCGGGAGGGGGTCGGACTGTCCGGGTCCTGCGGCGAGCAGGACGGGTTCGGCGGCGGTGTCGGTCATGACGGCCCTCCCGGTAGGCGTGCGGACCACGGCGGGTGCGACCGTGCGCCGGTGTGGGGCCCGGCGCACGGCGTTGTGGCTGGAGGGTGGCGCCGAGCCGACCGGCGCGCAACTGTTCCGTTTCCTCCTGGTCAAGCTGTGCGTCGGGGCGGGAGAATCGGCGGCGCCGCTGTACAGAATGCCCACCGGAGGACGGAGCCGCGATGCCCCCCGCCCAGTCCCCGAGCTCCCCCGGCTCGCCCAACTCCCCCGCCCCGCCGGGCGCTTCGGCCGCCCCCGGGACGGGCGGCGGGAACGACTCGATCGACGCGCTGGACGGCCGGCTGATCCGGCTGCTCGCCGAGGAGCCCCGGATCGGGGTGCTGGAGTGCTCGCGCCGGCTCCAGGTCGCCCGGGGCACCGTGCAGGCCCGGCTGGACCGGTTGCAGGCCAAGGGGGTGATCGGCGGCTTCGGCCCGGAGGTCGACCCGGCGGCGCTCGGCTACCCGGTGACGGCCTTCGCCACCCTGGAGATCTCCCAGGGCCAGGGCGCCGACGTCCGGACGCACCTGGCGAACGTGCCGGAGGTGCTGGAACTGCACACCATCACCGGGGCCGGGGACATGATGGTGCGGATCGTGGCCCGCTCCAACGCCGATCTGCAACGGGTGATCGACCGGGTGGTGGGCTTCGACGGGATCGTCCGCTCGGCGACCGCGATCGCGCTGGAGAACCCGGTGCCGTACCGCATCCTGCCGCTGGTGGACCAGGCCGCTGCCGAGTAGGGCCCGCGCGACGGCAGAGGCCTCCGCCCCCGTCAGCAGCTGGGGACGCCGCCGCCGCTCTTCAGCGCCTCCAGCACCGAGACCGCCTCGCCGAGCGTGCCGACCGGTACCAGGCGCAGCGTCTTGGGCGTGTTGACCTTGGCGTCCGTGCACTCGTCCTTGGGCAGCAGGAACACCGTCGCGCCGTCCCGGGCGGCCGCCTGGGTCTTGAGCGGGACGCCGCCGACCGCGCCGACGACGCCCTGGTCGTCGATGGTGCCGGTGCCCGCGATCGTGAGCCCGCCGGTGAGGTCGCCGCCCTTGCCGTCGCCGGCGAGCTTGTCGATGATGCCCAGCGCCAGCATCTGCCCGGCGCTCGGGCCGCCGACGTCACCCAGGTCGACCTTCACCTTGACCTGGTCCGGCGAGAGGTGGAGGTAGCCGAGCGCGGCGGCGGTGGCGCTGTTCTGCGACTCGGCCATCTGCTGGGCGGTCTGCTCCTCGGCCTTGGCCGGGTTGCCCGGCGGGTAGACCGTGTCGGTCGGGCGCACCGCCTCGTCCTGGTCGAACCAGGCCTGGAGCGCGCGCCAGAAGGTGGTCTTCTCCCCCGGGTTGGTGGCCGAGATGGTGACCATCCGCAGCTCGCCCTCGGTGGTGCGCAGCGGCGCCCCGGTCACGGTGAGGACCGGCTTGTCCTTGTACGTGCCGAGGGTGTCCGCGGTCAGGCCCGGCCAGGTCAGCGTGTACGGCAGCGGGACGAAGGCGGCCACGCCGAACAGCGCGGCGACCAGCACCCCGCAGAGCGTGAGCGCGCGGGTCCGCGGGGAGGTGAGGGCCTTGGGCAGCTTGGTGTCGGACACAAGGGGAATCCAAACACACCGGGGCCCGTGCCGGCCTACCGCAGCGCGTCGGCCACCTCGGTCGCCGCCTCCACCACCCGGGGGCCGACCCGCTCGGGGACCAGCCCGTTCAGCATCACCACGCCGACGCTGCCCTCGATGCCGCTCAGTCCGATCAGCGCGGCGGCCGCGCCGCAGGCCCCGGACTGCTCCTCCGCACGGGTGATGACGAAACCCTGCTCCGGCCGGCGCTGGCTGGGGAAGGTGCGCGCCTCCAGGATGGCCCGGCCGGCCGCGCTCTCGCCGAGCGGGTGGCGCAGCCCGGTGCGGTAGGCGACGTGGAAGTCGGTCCAGCTCGGCTCGACCACGGCGACGGCCAGCGCCTCGTTGCCGTCCACCAGGGTGAGGTGGGCGGTGGCGCCGAGGTCCTCGGCCAGGCTGCGCAGGGCCGGCAGCGCGGCCTCGCGCAGCAGCGGGTGCACCCGGTGGGCCAGGCGCAGGACGCCCAGGCCGACCCGGGCGCGGCCGCCGATGTCCCGGCGGACCAGGCCGTGCTGTTCCAGGGTGGCCAGCAGCCGGTAGACGACGGTGCGGTTGACGGCCAGTCGGGCGGCCAGCTCGGTGACGGTGAGCCCGCGCTCGGAGTCGGCGAGGAGTTTGAGGACCCGGACTCCACGGTCCAGGGTCTGGGAGGTCTCGGCAGTCACGACGGGCATCCTTTCCGCGGCGCTCGCGGGGCAGGCGGCGCCGGACCGGGTTCGGTGTCGCGCGCAGGTGGGGTGGCCGCGCTCGGACCGCTCGCGGTGTCGTCCTTGACGTGCGTGCGGTCCTGCGGCGCCCGTCCTGTGGGGGTTGCCCGGTGGAAGAGCGTGGGGGAAAGGTAGTGAAGGAAATGTCGCGACGGAAGTGGTTGTCCAAAATTCGGGCGTGATCGACTTCAACAGCGCGACGGAACCGGGACAAATGCCCGCATTTCTCCGGGCCCGCCGGCGCGCGGGTCCGGCCGCGCTCCGGAGTCCGGACACGCGGGAACGGAGCGGCCGGCCCGCGGCCGCGCGCCGTGCCGTTCCCGCGCCTGATTCCGCGGCTGACTCCAAGCCCGTTTCCGAGCCCGTTCCCGAACCCGCCTGCCCGGCCCGCCTGCCCGCCTGCCCGCCGCGGCTACTTCGCCCACTCGCGGATCTTGGCGATCCGCGCCTTCAGCTGGTTGGCCGTGGCCTGCGCGGTCAGCGGGCCGCCGCACTGGCGGCGCAGCTCGTTGTGGACGGTGCCGTGCGGCTGGTCGGTGCGGTGGTGCCAGGCGGCCACCAGCGCGTTCAGCTCCTTGCGCAGCTCCCGGAGTTCCTGGTGGGTGACGACCGGCCGCTGCTCGGCCGGCAGCTCCAGCAGGTCGGCCTCCTCGGCGGGCTTGCCCTTGCTGCGCTGGATCTGCCGGTGCTGGCGCTTCTGCAGCAGCATCTGCACCTGGTCCGGCTCCAGCAGGCCCGGGATGCCGAGGTAGTCGTCCTCCTCCTCGCTCCCCGGGTGGGCCTGCATGCCGAACTCCATGGAGTTGTACAGCACCCGGTCGAAGACCGCGTCGGAGCCGATCGCCTCGTAGGAGAACTCGTCGCCGCCCGCGCCGTCCGGCCCGTCGTTGGCCCGCTCGGCCTCGGCGAGCAGCCGGTCCTCCTCGTCGAAGAGGCCCTCGCCCTCCTTCTTCGGCCGGTCCAGCACGTGGTCGCGCTGGACCTCCATCTCGTTGGCGAAGCCGAGCAGCGTCGGGATGGTGGGCAGGAACACCGAGGCGGTCTCGCCGCGCTTGCGGGCTCGCACGAAGCGGCCGACGGCCTGGGCGAAGAACAGCGGGGTGGAGATCGAGGTGGCGTACACCCCGACGCACAGCCGGGGCACGTCGACGCCTTCGGACACCATCCGGACCGCGACCATCCAGCGCGAGTCCCCGGCCGCGTAGTCGGAGATCCGCTGGGAGGCCTCGGTCTCGTCGGAGAGCACCACGGTGGCCTTCTCGCCGGAGATCTCGCGCAGGATCTTGGCGTAGGCGCGCGCGGTGTTCTGGTCGGTGGCGATGACCAGCCCGCCGGCGTCCGGGATCGCCTTGCGGACCTCGGACAGCCGCCGGTCGGCAGCCTGCAGCACGGACGGGATCCACTCGCCCTGCGGGGCCAGCGCGGTGCGCCAGGCCTGGGCGATCAGGTCCTTGGTCATCGGCTCGCCGAGCCGGGCCTCCAGCTCGTCACCGGACTTGGTGCGCCAGCGCATGTTGCCGCTGTAGCTGAGGAAGATCACCGGGCGGACGACGTGGTCGGCGAGCGCGTGCCCGTAGCCGTAGGTGTAGTCGGCGACGGACTTGCGGATGCCGTCGCCGCCGGCCTCGTACTGGACGAACGGGATCGGGTTGGTGTCGGAGCGGAACGGCGTCCCGGTCAGCGCCAGCCGGCGGGTGGCCGGCTCGAAGGCCTCGAAGCAGGCCTCGCCCCAGGACTTGGAGTCGCCGGCGTGGTGGATCTCGTCCATGATCACGAGGGTCTTGCGCGCCTCGGTCCGGTTGCGGTGCAGCATCGGGTTGACCCCGACGCCCGCGTAGGTGACCACGATGCCGTGGTAGTCCCGGGAGAGCGGGCCGGAGGAGTAGGCCGGGTCGAGCCGGATGCCTATCCGCGCGGCGGCCTCGGCCCACTGCTTCTTCAGGTGCTCGGTCGGCGCGATGACGGTCACCTGCTGCACCAGGTGGTTGTGCAGCAGGTACGAGGCCAGGGTGAGCGCGAAGGTGGTCTTACCGGCGCCCGGGGTGGCGACCGCGAGGAAGTCGCGCGGCTGCGTCTCGATGTACCTGTCCAGCGCGCCCTGCTGCCAGGCCCGCAGCTTGCCCGCGGTGCCCCAGGGGGCGCGGCCGGGGAAGGCCGGCGAGAGGTGGTGCGAGGCGGCGGACGCGGCGGGTCCGGCGCCCCGGGCGGGCGCCTGCGGCTCCGGCACGTCGGAGAACAGCGGCATCGAGGAGGCGGCGGCAGTACTCACGGTCTCCGAGGGGGGATCATCGCAGGTCAGGGGCGGTTTCTCAGCCCCGCCCCGCGGAAGGGCGGCGATCGGACAACCCGCCCAGCGTACCGGCCCGGCGCCGTCGGGGCGGCCAGGCGAGGCTCCGCGCCGGGCCCGGGCGGCCGGAAATCGACGTGACCCGGATCACATCCGATCGATTCCGAAACCGAGTAATCACGGCCGGTCCCGGGACTCTCACCAGGGTGAGGCCGCCCCAACCCTCCCCCTTGTCGACCGGCCTCACACCGACCCGAAGGGACTCGCCGTGCACACCGCCGCCGAAGAGACCGTCCAGGCCCGTCTGATCCTCTCGCTCCACCGCTCCGTCCGGCTGCGGGTGCTCCTGAGCTACCTGCCGGAGGACCCGCTCGCCGTCCGGATGGCCTTCCCCGCCGAGTTCTCGCTGGACGAACCGGCGGACGGCGGCGCGGGCTCGGACGGCGCCGACGACATCGTCTGGGTCTTCGCCCGCCAGCTGCTCTCGGCCGGCCTGGAGCTGCCGGCCGGCGTCGGCGACGTCCACGTCCGGCCCGCGGTCGGCCGGCGCACCATGGTCGAGCTGCGGGCGCCGGAGGGCACCGCGCTGCTCCAGTTCGACACCACCGACCTGCGCCGCTTCCTGTGGCGCAGCCGGCTGCTCGTCCCCGAGGGCGAGGAGCACCTGCACCTGGACGCCGACCGCGCGCTCGCCGAGCTGCTCGGCTGAGCGGCGCGCGGGGCCGGCGTCCGGGGGCGTCAGCGCGCTTCCGGCCGTCACCCGGGTCCGGGGCCCAGGGCGCCTCAGCCCGACAGCCTGCGCATCAGCCGGACGCCCTGCGCCGGCGTCAGGTGCGGCAGGTACGCCTTGCCGATCGCCCTGGTGATGCTCGGCAGCGCGGCGGGGTCGGGGTAGGCCATGTACATCGGCCGGTACTCCGGCTGGAACTTCGCCTTGAACGCGAGCAGCGAGCGGAAGCCGTACACCGGCTCCAGCACCCGTCCCATCCAGTCCAGCATCCGCTGCAGGCCGGAGGGCTCCTCGTCCTGCCCGGAGCGGGCCAGCGGCGCGCCGGACAGCGACAGGAAGCGCGCGCCCTCCTCCTTGAAGCCCAGCGCGGCCGAGGCGATCAGGAACTCGTTGACGCCGCGGAAGCCGTCCGAGCGCCGGCGCATGAAGTCCAGCGTCCAGCCGACCGGCACGCCGTTCTCGTACACCGGCATCCAGCTGGTCAGGCCGTGCACGACACGCTGCTCGTCCACCGCGATCAGCACCCGCACGTCCGGGTCGTCCAGCTCCTCCAGTCCGCCGAGCGTGAAGCCCATCTCGGGCAGGCCCTTCTCGGAGACCCACTCCTCGGAGATCGCCCGGATCTGGTCCCGCAGCGCGCGCGGCGCCTCGTGGTGGGACCACCACTCGGCGGTGATGCCCTGCTTGCCGGCCTTGTTCAGCGCGGTCCGGATGTCCTGCCACTTGCGGCCGGTGAAGGCCAGCTCGGGCAGCGCCACCACGGTGTCCTCGGCGACCTGCACCGAGCGCCAGCCGAGCTGCGCGGCGGCCTCCCGGGTCTGCGGGGAGACGCTGTAGAAGCACGGGGTCCAGCCGCGCTGGTCGCAGAACCGGGCGAACCCGGCCACCGCCCGGGCCCGGGCCTCCGGCGCGCCGAACGGGTCGCCGGTGGTCAGCGCCACCGTGTTGTGCACCCGGTAGGCGACGGCCGCCCGGCCCTCCTCGTCGAACCAGTAGTGGTTGCCGTCCCAGGTGGTGATGAAGGACAGCGTCCCGCCGCCGTACGCGGTGAGCAGCGCCCTGGCCCGGGCGGCCGCCTCCGCGTCGGTGTGCAGCACCGGCCGGCGGAAGGCCAGCAGCAGCGCGGTCAGCGCGACCACCCAGAAGGCCAGCCCGCAGTACGTCTCCAGGAACAGCGCCACCGGGCCGACCGCGATCGGGTAGTCCGGCAGCAGGTCGTTGTAGGCGGGCGGCAGGAACTGCGCGGGCAGCCCGTGCAGTAGCCGGCGGATGTTCGCCCCCGGCTCGAACTGGTCGGCCGCGAGGCGCCCGAGCCCCACGTACGCGGCCGAGGCCGCCAGGGCGGCGCCGCCGAGCAGCGCGCCCAGCCGCAGCACCGCCCGGCCGGCCAGCCGCAGCCGGAAGCGCTGCCGGGTGGCCAGCAGCAGGCCGAGGGTGAGCAGCGGCAGCAGCAGCGCCTCGACGAAGTACTGGACCACGTCGCCGCTGACCGGGCCGGAGTCGAGGTACAGCCAGCCCAGCAGCGCCGCCCAGAGCAGCTCGGTGGCGACGGTGATCCGCCAGGCGAGCCGCAGCCCCCGGCGCAGCCCCTCGGCCAGGACCAGCAGCAGCGCCGGGAACAGCGCGGCCATCAGCCGGCCCGGGGTGTCGAAGATCCGCTCGACGGCGTGCGCGCGGGCGCAGTCGTGCGCCGACAGCGCGCAGAAGTCGGCCACCTCCTCCGGGCTGAGCCGGTGCGAGAAGTACAGCTCGGAGAAGGTGTTGAACGGCCCGCTGGCGTTGTCGTACAGCGAGGCGATCAGCGGGCCGAGGGCGGCGGCGACCAGGCAGAGCGCCACCAGCACCCGGGTCTCGGAGTGCGAGGAGCGGTGGGTGCGCAGGTGCAGCCCGCCCCGGGCGAGCAGCGCGCCGGCGCCCAGCCCGACGAACGCGGCGGCGCACCGCTGGACGCTCTGCAGGTGGCCCACGTACAGCGTCATGACCAGCGGGGCGAGCAGCACCAGCAGGTGCAGCCGGCGGCGCCAGAGCACGGTGAGCCGGTAGCCGAGCACCCCGGCCAGCGCGAACAGGCCGACACCGGGGCCGACCGAGGTCTGGTCGGCCACCGAGACGGTCCACTGCTCGCCGACCCGGGAGCCGACCGCGATCAGCCCGGTGCCGAGCAGGGTGCCCGCCAGCTGCCCGCCGACCAGCACCGCGAGCGTGCGCAGCCACCCGAGCCGGTGCTCGGCGGCCGGGCCGACCAGGACCAGCAGCAGGCTGGTGAACACGTACGAGCCCAGGCCGGAGCACCAGAACAGCGAGGTGAACGGCGTCCACCAGTGGCCCTCGGCGAGCGTGGGCACGCCGGCCCCGACCCGGTCGAGCAGCCGCTCGGACGGCCCGTGGGCCAGGCTGCCGGTGGCCGCGCCGAGCGCCCAGAGCCCGGCCAGCAGCACCAGGGTGAGCGGCGCCGAGCGCAGCCACACGCCGAACGTCCGGGTCGCCCGCCAGGCCCGCTGCGGGCGCGGCTCCGGCGTCCCGGCGACCGGCGCGCGGTCCGACGGCCACTCCTGCTCCTTGGCCGGCGCGGGGGCCGCGGGGAGCCGGATCACCGGATCAGCCCGGTCTGCTGGGAGAGCCAGGCCAGGTTCTGTTCGAAGGCCTGGCGGAACACGACCCAGCTGTGCCAGCCGGGGATGGTCTGGTAGCCGACCTTCATTCCGGCCGCCTGTGCCGCCGCATAGGCCTTCTCCTGCATGGGTCGGAAGTCCGGGTCGTTGGCGCCGACCACGAACATGCCTGCGGTGTCGGGGAACTTCTGCCGGGCCATGACGTGCACCGGGTCGACGGCGTCGAACGCGGCCTCGTCGCCGCCGAAGGCCTTGTCGACGGTCTCGCCGCGGTCGCCCAGGGTCGGCTCGTCCTGGCCGGAGATGTCCAGGAAGGTGCCGTAGACCCCCGGCGCGTTGACGGCCAGCTGGAGCGAGCAGGTGCCGCCGAGCGAGAGCCCGCCGATGGCGAAGGCGCCCCGGCCGGTGGCGGTCTGCAGGTTGTGGTGGATCCAGTCCGGGACGTCGGTGGCCAGGTAGGTGTGCGCCTTGGCGATCCGGGAGTCCATGCAGAGCGTGTTGGTGAACGGGCTGCCGGTGGGGTCGGCGACCACCACGATCGGGGCGAGGCCCTGGTGGTCGGCGGCGAAGGCGTCCAGGGTCTCCTGGATGGCCCCGGAGGTGATCCAGTCCACCGGGGCGCCGGGCTGGCCGGGCAGCAGCACCACGACGGGCAGCAGCGGCCGGGGGTTGGCCTGGTAGGCGGGCGGCAGGTAGACGTACCCGTCGCGGGCCGTGAAGCCGGACTTGGTGCCGGGGATGGTCACCGTGGAGAGGGTGCCCTTCGCGGGCAGGCCGGGCGGCGCGTGCCAGAGCTCCTCGACGGGCTTGCCGGGCGTGGCGGCGACGGTGCTGGCCACCTTGCCCGTGGTCAGCGCCTGGACCCCGGGCACCAGCATGGCCCGGGCGGTCGGGTACTGGTCGAAACCCCGGTTGACCTGCGAGGCGGCCATCAGCAGCACCAGGACGGCGGCTCCGGTCGCCAGCAGCCGGCGGCGGACGGCGAGCAGCGGCGCGCGGAAGCAGACCAGGGATATCGCGAACAGCGCGACGGCTATCCAGCGCAGGACGAAGTCCGGTGTGCCCTCCGGGAAGGGGTGCCACCAGCCGTCGACGCCGAGCTTCACCAGGGCGGTGAGCGTTCCGGCCAGCATCAGGGCGCCGAAGAGGCGCGGGGCCCGCCAGCGTTCGTGGCGGGAGAACGCGAGCAGGACCAGCGACCCCCAGCCCGCGGCGAGCACGGCGTACGGGATCGGGCCGTGGGTGAGCGGCCAGTCGATCGGGTTCCAACGGGTGGCGAGGGTCAGCGTGGTCATGCGGCTTTGCCCGGCCGGGTGGTGTCGGCCAGGAAGCCGTAGGCGACGACGTTGCCCTCGTAGCCGTGCTCGGCGCTGTACGCGCCGCCGCAGGTGATGACCCGCAGCTGAGCGTCGGCGGCCTGGCGGTAGACCCGGTCGTCCGGGAAGTCCTTTCGGTCGTGCACTTCGATGGCGTACAGCTGGTAGACGGCGACGGCGCCGTCCGCGCGGGCGATCTCGATCCGGTCTCCGCGCCGGAGCGCCCCCAGGTTGTAGAAGACGGCCGGGCCGGCCTTGTTGTCGACGTGCCCGGCCAGGATGGCGGTGCCGCGCTGCCCGGGGCTGGCTCCGCCGCGGTACCAGCCCGCCAGGTTGCGGTCCGCCTCGGGCGGGGCCTGGAGGTGGCCGTCGGGGTCGAGCCCGAGCGCGGTGACCGGGGCGTCCAGCCGGACGGCCGGGATGCGGATGCGGATGGGGTCGGAGGGGCCCAGCGGCGGGACGACGGAGACCGGGGCGAAGCCGGACAGCGTCTGCGTGCTGCCGGGGGCGGGCGGCAGCGCGCCCTGCCCGCCGTCGTGCAGCAGCCAGGCACCGAGCACCAGCGCGGCACCGGCCGCCAGGGTGCCCGGCCACGGGCTCCTGCTCTGCTGGACGCCCACGGGCGCTCCCCTCTACCGACGGATTCCCGATCCTGGGAGTTTCCTGGGAAACAATTCAATCGGATCGGACCTTAAAGCACGTCCACACGATGGGCGTAATGACACCCCCCGATCGGCAGGGCAACCGCCCGAATCCGTGCGCCCAGTGGGCATCCGGTGACGGAACGCGACGGCCGTTTCCCAGGTGACGGCGCCACCGGAACGCCTCGGTACGAGCTTCGACGGCGCGGGGGGTCGGTCCGGTTGCGTCAATCGGGCGATCGATGACGACCGCCAGTGGCGCCTGGCCGACCGATCGAGCCCAGCTGCCATGCTGACCCGGTCACGGGTTCTATCACCCCACTTGTCCGACCGGATTTCCGCACGCCTGTACGCCTGCCGAACGCCTCATGAACGGAGTGACCATGGCCGCTCTCTCCCGCCGCACCCTGCTGGCCGCCGGTGCGGCCTCCGCCGCCACCCTGGCGACCGGCTGCGGAAGCAACAGCGCCGACAAGCCGATGATCGGTTCGGCCGTTCCCCCCACCGGCGCGGCCGTCGACCAGAGTTCGGACCCCACCGACGCCACCGAGCAGCAGGCCGTCCTGATCGGCGACGGCTCCACCTCCGACACCGGGGCCCAGCCCCACCAGCCCACCCCCGAGCGGCTCAAGGCCGGCGAACGGCCGCCGCAGTTCGTGGTCTTCTCCTGGGACGGCGCCGGCGAACTCGACAACGGACTGTTCGCCCGCTTCCGCCGGCTGGCGCAGGAGCACAACGCCTCGATGACCTTCTTCCTCAGCGGCCTCTACCTGCTGCCCGAGTCCAAGAAGGACCTCTACCGCCCCCCGCAGCACAAGGTCGGCGCCTCCGAGATCGGCTACCTCACCGACCAGCACATCCACGACACCCTGGAGAACGTGCACGCGGCCTGGCTGGAGGGCCACGAGATCGGCACCCACTTCAACGGCCACTTCTGCGGCGCCACCGGCGTCGGCAAGTGGTCCCCGGAGGAGTGGGACAGCGAGATCCAGCAGGCCATGGACTTCGTGACGAACTGGCGCACCAACACCGGCTTCACCGACCTGCCGGCCCTGCCCTTCGACTACCGCAGGGAGCTGATCGGCAGCCGCACCCCCTGCCTGGAGGGCCAGCGCAACCTGCTGCCCACCGCGGTCAAGCGCGGCTGGCGCTACGACAGCAGCGGCAACGGCACCCAGGTGTGGCCGCAGAAGATCCAGGGCGGTGCGCTCTGGGACCTCCCGCTGCAGTCCATCCCCTTCCCCGGGCACACCTTCCAGGTGCTGTCGATGGACTACAACATCATGTACAACCAGTGCGGCCCCAACACCAAGGCCGACCCGGCGCTCTACCCGGGCTTCCAGGCCCAGGCCCGCGACTCCTACCTGCTGGGATTCGACCGCACCTACAACGGCAACCGGGCGCCGTACGTCATCGGCAACCACTTCGAGGAGTGGAACGGCGGCATCTACATGAACGCCGTCGAGGACGTGCTCCGGACGATCGCGGACAAGCCGGAGGTCCGGCTGGTCTCGTTCCGCCAACTGGTGGACTGGCTGGACGCCCAGGACCCGGCGGTGCTGCGCAAGCTCCAGGGCCTCGCCCCGGGCCAGGCGCCGACCGGCGGCTGGGAGGCCTTCCTCGGCACCCCCGGGGCACCGCCGGTGCCCTCCGCCGCCGCTGCCGGCTGACCCTCAGGACCTGGCCCGGACCCGGCCGGCGAGCAGCGCCCCCAGCAGCGCCACGCCGGCCATGGCCAGCAGGATCACCGCGAAGGCCCCGGGCGAGCCGGCGGCCCCGGACGAGGCGGTGGCCCCGGCGCCCTCGTGGGCGGCGGCGAGCGAGCCGCCGCCCAGCACCGCGAACATCACCCCCGCCAGGCCCGTCAGCAGGACGTTGCCCAGCGCGTCGCTCATCTGCAGGGCCGCCGAGTTCACCCCGGCGTCCTCCGGCGCGGAGAGCTTCATCATCAGCACGCTGACGCTCGCGACCGTCAGTCCCATCCCGATGCCGCCGACGCCCCAGGCCACCGCCGCCACCCAGGCCGGCACCGCCGGGACCAGCACCAGCGCGGCGCCCGCGATCGCCACCGCGGTCAGCACGAACCCGCCCCGGATCATCGCCTCGCGGTAGCGCTCGGCTCCCGGCCGCCCCTGTAGCCAGGAGCCCAGCGCCCAGGTGAGCCCGCCGCTGGTCAGGGTGAGCCCCGACATCGTCGGCGAGAGGCCGCGCTCGGTGGTCATCATCAGCGGAACGAAGGCCTCGGCCCCGAGGAACGCCCCGGCCGCCAGTCCGCGCAGCAGGATCACCGCCGGCAGCCCCCGCCCTGCCCGCAGGGTCCGCTCGGGCAACAGCCCCAGGACGGCCGGCACCAGCAGCGCCGCCCCGACGATCCCGGGGAGCAGCCCGATCAGGTCGTGCCGCCCGCCCGCGTACTGCAGCAGGCCGGCACCGAGCGCCGCCATCGCGGCCAGCAGGGTGCGCCGGCGGTCGAAGTCCGAGCCCCTGGCCACCGGGTGCTCCCGCTCGGAGCGGGTCAGCGCGGGGCCCATCACGGCCAGCGGCAGCAGGATCAGCACCGGCACGGCCAGGAACACCCAGCGCCAGCCGAGGTGCTGGGTGATCGCGCCGGAGACCAGCGGCCCGATGATCGAGGGCAGCACCCAGGCCGAGGAGAAGGCCGCGAACACCGCCGGCCGCAGCCGCTCCGGGTAGGCCCGGCCGACCACCACGTACAGCGCGACGATCACCAGCCCGCCGCCCAGGCCCTGGATCGCCCGCCCGGCCACGAACACCCACATGCCCGGCGCCGTCCCGGCCACCACCAGGCCCACACCGAACACCGCGATGCCGGTGAACAGCGGCTGCATCGGCCCGCGCCGGTCGCACCACTGCCCGGAGACGACCAGCGCGAACAGCGTGGTGGTGAAGTAGCCGGAGAAGGCGAAGGCGTACAGCCCGATGCCGTTCAGCTGGCGGGCCGCGGTCGGCATCGCGGTGTTGACGGCGGTCGCCTCGAAGGCGATCACCAGGACCACCGACACGATCCCCAGCGTCAGAGCGCGGTAGCGGCCGCTGAGGACCCCGCCACCTGGGTCGAGTTCGGAGGGTATCGAGGCGGAGTCGACCGAGGTGGGGGAGGCAGTGGTCATACGTAACATCGTAAGGGCCGTCTGCCTTCATGACCCCTGACCCGAGTCGGTGACCAGCTAGGTCGCTGGGCCTAGGACCGGGGTCGGGGGAAGGGCGGGCGAAGCTCAGGCGGCGGTCAGTGGAGCACCTTCAGGCCGACCACGCCGGAGACGATGAGCAGCAGGCAGCCGATCCGGGCCGCCGTCACCGCGTCCCCCAGGACGGCCATGCCGTAGAGCGCGGTGCCGACCGCACCGATGCCGACCCAGACCGCGTAGCCGGTGCCGATCGGAATGGTGCGCATCGCGTACGCCAGCCCGCCCATGCTCAGCAGCAGGGCCACACCGAAGACGAGGCTGGGGGTGAGCCGGGAAAAGCCCTTGGACGACTCCAGGGCCACCGCCCACACGGTCTCCAGGACACCCGAGATGATCAGAACGAGCCATGCCATGACGGCCTACCTCCGCAGTCCACAGCGGCCGGATTGCCGCTGAACTGCGCCGTCTTGTCGTCACCGGGTACGACGCGCTCGTCCGGGGCGGCCGGGCAACCGACCACCTGGTTCCGACCGTAGCACAAGCCGCCATACAGAATTTACATTCCGCCGTTGACGGCCCCCCGCGCATTCCGCCACTATGAATTCACTGGCCGTGTGCCCGAGTGGCTTAGGGAACCGTCTGCAAAGCGGTGTACACGGGTTCGATTCCCGTCATGGCCTCGCCGGAAATGGAATTGCCGGTCGACATTCCGTCGACCGGCAATTCCTGTTTCCGGTATTTCCGGGGCGGTCGGCCGAAGCCGCCGCCCCCGCCCGTCAGACCGCGACCGCGTCCTCCGGCCGGATCGGCAGCCGGCCGACCGGCAGGCCGGTGGCCGCCCGGACGGCGGCGGCCACGGCCGCCGGGGCGACCACCGCGGGGGCGGCGCTGACCGCCTTGGCCCCGAAGGTGGCGACCACGTCCCGCTCCTCCAGCAGGGCGGCGATGCGCACCTGCGGGGTGTCCAGCGCGGTGGGCAGCCGGTAGCCGGTGAGCGAGGGGTTCAGCAGCACGCCGCCCTCGGTGCGCAGGTCCTCCAGCAGCGCCAGGCCGACGCCCTGGGCCACGCCCGCCTCGATCCGGTCCTCGATCTGCCGCGGGTTCAGCGCCCGGCCGACGTCCTGGGCGACCGTCATCTCGACCACCCGGACGGCGCCCAGCTCGATGTCCACGTCCACCACCGCGCGCATCGCGCAGAACGCGATCGACACGAAGGCGTCGCCCTGCCCGGACTCGTCCAGCGGCTCGGTGGGGTGCGGGCGGCACTGGGCCGTCGCCCAGAGCTCCTTGCCCTCCAGCGCCTCGGCGACCGGCATGCCGAGCACCCCGTCGTACGAGGTGATCTTGCCGTCGGCGATCTGCAGCAGTTCCACCGACATCCCGAAGTTGGCGGCGATCGGCTGGAGCAGCTGGTGGCGGACCATCAGCGCGGCGCGCTCGACGGCGCCGCCGGAGACCCAGGTGTGCCGGCCACGGGCGGAGGGACCGGCGATGGACTGGTCGCTGTCGGCCGGCGCGATGTACACCTCGCTGACGCCCAGCACGGTCTGCACGATCTGCCGGGCCAGCGTGGCGAAGCCCTGTCCGGAGTCGACGGCCGCGCAGATCACCGTGGCGTGGTCGCCGCTGACCCGCACGGTGGCGGTGGAGACCTCGTCCTCGCCCTCGGCGCCGAGCATGTGCACCATGCCGACGGCGTAGCCGATCCCGCGCCGCACCGCCGCCGGGTCGCCGGCCCCACCGGGCCCGCCCGGCAGCAGCCACTCGGCGTCCGGGTCGTCCACCGGCAGGGCCGGCAGCGGCTCGGCCGCGACGGCCTCCAGCAGCGCGCCGACCGGCGCCGGGCAGGTGACGGCCTGTCCGGTGGGCATCGGGTCGCCGGTGGCCATCGCGTTGCGGCGGCGGATCTCCACCGGGTCCACGCCGATCCGGGCGGCCAGCTGGTCCAGCTGCGACTCGTAGGCGAAGCAGGCCTGCAACGCGCCCTCGCCGCGCATCCGCCCGGCCGGCGGGTTGTTGGTGCGCACCGCCCAGGCGTCCACGAAGACGTTCGGGCAGACGTACGGGCCGACCGAGAACGCGGTGGCGGCGGCCAGCGCCTCGGCGGAGACGTCCGCGTACGCGCCGCCGTCCAGCAGGATCTGCGCCTCGACCTTCACCAGGGTGCCCTCGGCGTCGGCGTGGTGGCGGTAGCGCAGCAGCGCGGGGTGGCGCGAGGGGTGGGTGTGGAAGGACTCCTCGCGGGTGAGGGTCATCTTCACCGGGCGGCCGGTGCGCAGCGCCAGCAGCGCCAGGGTGACCTGGAAGGAGAGGTCCTCGCGGTCGGTGGTGGCCCCGGGCACGCCGGTGACCACCAGCCGGACCCGGTCGGGCTCCAGGCCGAGGCAGGCGGCGGTGCGGTCGCGGTCGCCGTGCGGGTCGGTGGAGGACAGGTGCAGTTCGACGCCGCCGTCCGGGCGCGGCACGGCCAGCCCGGCCTCGGCCCCGAGCGGGGCCGGGTCCTGACGGCCGACCTGGTAGAGGCCCTCGATGATGATCTCGCCGGCCGCGTCCGGGTCCCCGGTGCGCAGCGGCAGGTGGCGGAACAGGTTGCCGTCCGGGTGCAGCGACGGGGCGGTGAAGGCCTGCTCGGGGTCGGTGACGGCCTCCAGCGGCTCGTAGTCGACCGCGATCAGACCGACCGCCAGCCGGGCGGTGTCCGGGTGGTCGGCGGCCACCGCGGCGATCGGCTCGCCGTGGTGGCGCACCACGCCCGCGGCCAGCACCGGCCGGTCGGCGACGATCGGCCCGGCCGGGGCGCCGTCCGGGGTTCCGTCCGGGCCGGGCGGCAGGTCGGCGGCGGTGACCACGGCGTGCACGCCGGGCAGCGCGAGCGCGGCCGCGGTGTCGATGCCCCTGATCCGGGCGTGCGGGTGCGGCGAGCGCAGCACCGCGCCCCAGAGCAGCCCCTCGGCCCACAGGTCGGCCGCGTACGGGTAGATGCCGAGCGCCTTGGGCAGCGCGTCGCTGCGCAGCGGTGAGCTGCCCAGGCCGAACGGCTCCGGTGCGCCGCCCTCGCCGCCGTCCTGCTGGAGTGCTGCGCCGATGTCGGTAGGCGACGTCATGATGCGTGGTCGTCCTCGGGGAGCCGGATGCCGTGGGCGGGGGTGGCGCCGTACGGGACGCCGGCCGGGGCGGTGCCGCCGGCCGGAGCGCCGTGCGGGGGCGTGGCGACGTACGGCGTGCCGTGCGGGGGCGTGGCGACGTACGGCGTGCCGTGCGGGGGCGTGCCGTCGAAGGCGGCCCCGGGCAGCGGCGTGCCGTGCGCGGGGGTGGGTTCGTAGACCGGGGCGTCGTACCCGGCGTCGTAGCCGTTCTGCTGCGGGTAGCCGCCGGGCACGTAGGTGCCGTGGGCGGGGGTGCCCTGGTACGGCTGCTCGGGGTAGCCCTGGGGCGGGTAGTACACCTGGTCGTCGGCGGTCTGGGCGGGGATGCCCTGGACCGGCGTCAGGACGGCGGTGTCGTACACGCCGGTGTCGTAGCCGCCCTGGCCGTCGCCGTACGGCTGGTCGGTGCCGGCCGGGGGCTGCTCGGCGGGCGGCTGCGGGACGTGCTCGATCCAGGCGTCGGCGTCGGCGTAGACCGGCGGTTCGGCGGCCGGCTCCGGTCCGGCGGCCGCTTCCCCGGCGGGCTGTTCGGCGGGCTGTCCCGCGACCGGGGCGGCGGCCTGGGCGGCGACCGGAGAGGCCGCTTCCTCCGTCTCCTCGGCGTCCTCGGCGCGCGCGTCGGCGATGCTCTGGACGGCGGCCAGCACGCCGCGGTAGCCGGTGCAGCGGCAGAGGTTGCCGCAGAGCGCCTGGCGGGCCTCGACCTCGGTCGGGCGGTGGTTGCGCTGGAGCAGGTCGTGCACCGCCATCGCCATGCCGGGGGTGCAGTAGCCGCACTGCACCGCGCCGGACTCGGCCAGCGCCTGCTGGACGTCGCTCGCGCCGCCGGCGGCCGACAGGCCCTCGACGGTGTTGATCTCGCTGTCGGCGGCCAGCGCGGCGGGCACCAGGCAGCCGGCCACCAGCTGGCCGTCCACCTGCACCGAGCAGGCCCCGCACTCGCCCTGCTCGCAGCCGTCCTTGGCACCGGCCAGGCCGAGCCGCTCGCGCAGCACGTAGAGCAGGCTCTCGCCGATCCAGGCGTCGGTGACGGGCCGTTCGAAACCGTTGACCCGCAAGGTGTACGAGGCGCACGGGCGCAGCTCGCGACTGACCTGCGGGGTGAGGCCGAGCGGGTCGGCGTCGAGGGTCTCGATGGGGTCTGTGGTCACTTCAGCGCCCTTCCCAGTGCCCGTCGGGCCAGCACCGATACGGTACGCCGCAGCCGAACGGCGGCCGCGCTCGGCCCCTCGGTCACGGCCTCCCAGGCGCCTTCGGCGCCGTAGCTGTCGGGGACGCAGGCGGTGGCCACGTACTCGCCGAAGGCGGCGGTCGCGGCCGGGTCGATCTCCCGGCTGCCGTCCCAGTCGATGCAGCCGGCGACCCAGGCCTCGGCCTCCAGCGGGCGCAGCGGCACCGGTGCGACGGCGCCGACCGCGCAGCGCACGGCGCGCCGGGCGGGGTCGAGGACCAGCGCGACGGAGGCGGTGGCGCGGGCCGGGCCGCTGCGGCCGGTGGCCTTGAGGAAGACCTGCGGGGCGTGCAGCAGCGGGACGCGCACCCAGGTGAGGAGTTCGCCGGGGCGCACCGGGTCGAGGCCGGTGAGCAGGTGACTGACCGGCACCTCGCGGCTGGCGCCGGCCCGGGCGAGGGTGACGCTGGCCTCCAGGGCGGTGAGCACCGGGAGGGTGTCGCCGGCCGGGGCGGCGGTGACGATGTTGCCGCCGAGGGTGCCGACGTTGCGGACCTGCGGCGGGCCGGCGGTGCGGGCGGCGTCCGCGAGCGCGGGGATGAGCGCGGCGAAGTCGGGGCGGTCCATCCGGGCGTGGGTGAGTCCGGCGCCGAGGACGGCGGTGCCGCCGTCCTCGTAGCGCCAGCCGCGCAGTTCGGTGATCCGGCCGAGGCCGACCAGGGCGGCGGGGCGTAGCCGTCCGGCGTTGACGGCTTCCATCAGGTCGGTGGCTCCGGCCACCGGTACCGCGGCCGGGGTGGCGGCCAGCGCGTCGACGGCCTCGTCGAGGGAGGCCGGCAGCATGATCGTCCGGTTCACCTGGGTCCCACCGTGCTCCACTTGCTCATCGATCGGCTGCCGCCCGCGGCCTTCGGCCGTGGTGTCCGCGTCAGCAGCCCGGCCTGGCCCGTAGGGTACGGGCGATCGGGCCGGGTTGGGCAACTCTGGCACACAATGCTCGATGATCATTTCGGGGCAGGTGAACGGGACTGCCCGATTGGGACGGATACCGGGCGGTATCTGCCCCGGCCCGAACCGGACCAGGGCAGATGTTCATCTGTTCTTGACGTCAGATGACCACTCAGAAGTTCCCGCCGGAACGAGTCCGTCGCGCTCAGCGCACCGGCGGCGGGCCCTCGATCGGCCGGCCGGCCACCCCAGGCCAGCGCTGCCAGGGGTGCGGGCCGTCCGCCGGGCGGTACTCCACGCCGAGCGCGTCCAGCACCTTCAGGTGCGCCTCCAGCCGGTGCTGGAAGCCGGCGTAGTCGCGCTCGGCCGGATCGGTGGGCAGGTCGGACCAGGCGACCTCGGCGAAGGCCACCAACCGGGGGAAGGCCCGGTAGTCGATGTCCCGGGCGCTGTCCATGAACTCGCTCCACAGGTTGGCCTGGGTGCCGATCACGTGCCGGGCCGCGGTCTCGTCCAGCTGCCCGGGCACCGGCTCGAAGCGGTACACGTCCTCCAGCGTGCGCACGAAGCCGACCGGGATCGGCTCGTCCGGGCCGTCGGCCTGCCGGTGGTCGAAGTAGACGTGCTGCTCGGGGCACATCACCACGTCGTGCCCGGCCTTGGCCGCGGCGATCCCGCCACCGAACCCGCGCCAGGAGGAGACGGCGGCGCCCGGGGCGAGCCCGCCCTCCAGGATCTCGTCCCAGCCGATCAGCCGGCGGCCGCGCTCGGCCAGCCAGCGGTCGAAGTGCCGGATCACGAAGCTCTGCAGCTCGTCCTCGTTGGCCAGGCCGAGCTCGCGGATCCGCGCCTGGGCGGCCGCGCTGTCCTTCCACTGCTCCTTGGGGCACTCGTCGCCGCCGAGGTGGATGAACTCGGACGGGAAGAGTTCCAGGACCTCCTCCAGCACGCCCTCGAAGAAGCGCAGGGTGTCCTCGGAGGCGTTGAGCACGTTGTGGCTGACGCCCCAGTCCGTCCAGACGCCGAGCGCCGCGGTGTCCACCACGTCGGTGTTGCCCAGCTCGGGGTAGGCCGCGACGGCGGCCTGGGTGTGCCCGGGCAGGTCGACCTCCGGGACGACGGTGACCCCGCGCGCGGCCGCGTAGGCGACGATCTCGCGCAGGTCGTCCTGGGTGTAGTAGCCGCCGTGCGGGCGGTCGTCGCGGCGCTGGCCGGCCCGGTAGCCGACCATCGAGCGGTCCCGCCAGGCGCCGCGCTCGGTCAGGCCGGGGTAGCGCTTGATCTCCACCCGCCAGCCCTGGTCGTCGGTCAGGTGCAGGTGCAACACGTTGAGCTTGTGCGCGGCCAGCAGGTCGACGAAGCGCAGCACGTCCGACTTGGGCAGGAAGTGCCGGGCGACGTCGAGCAGCGCACCGCGCCAGCCGAACCGCGGGGCGTCCTCGATGTCCGCGCCGGGCAGCACCCAGCCGGTGCCGCGCAGCGGGGAACGGCGGAAGGCGTCCGGGCCGAGCAGCTGCCGCAGGGTCTGCGCCCCCCACAGCGCACCGGCCGGCCCGCCCGCGGCTATCAGGGCGTGGCCGCGGCGCACCGTGATCCGGTACGCCTCGGCGGCCAGCGCGTCGTCCTGGACCAGTTCGATGCCCGCGCCCGGCCGGCCCGGGCCGAGCGGCAGCCCGGTGGCCGCGGACAGCGCGGTGCGCAGCCACCGCTCGGCGTCGGCCAGCCCGGGCGGCGCGGTCAGCGTGGTGGCGTCGTCGAGGGGGAAGTCCTCGTCCGGGCGGCGGACGGCACTCGAAGGCACGGGAATGAGGTCCATTCCGACATCCTGCCCCCGCCCCGGACGACTGGCATAGACCACTTCGGAAACGCGGCACTATGCAAAACGGCGCTGTGCACAACCACACCGTGCGCAACGGCGCCGGGCACCGGCCCGCGGCGGTCGGTGCTACTTGCCGCCGTTGTTGTCGTCGCCGCCCTGCGGCTTGCCGATGCCGTCGTAGATCTCCTTGCACATCGGGCAGACCGGGTACTTCTTCGGGTCGCGCCCGGGCACCCAGACCTTGCCGCAGAGCGCCACCACGGGCGAGCCGGAGAGCGCGCTCTCCATGATCTTGTCCTTCTGGACGTAGTGCGCGAAGCGCTCGTGGTCGCCGTCCCCGTGGGACACCTGGGGGACTGGCTCGACCAAGGTGCCGGTGCCGAGGCCGCGCTCGGGCTCAAGAGTGCTCATAGGTGCCAAGTCTATGGGCGCCCCGCGAAACCCGGCCAGTATCGCGACGGCGGCCCGTACGTCAGTTCAGCGTCGGGTCGTCCGGATAGGTCGCGAGCAGCGCCAGCGGGCCGCGCTGGCGGCGCAGCACCGAGCGCCACAGCCGCTCCGGTTCCGGGCTGGAGATGTCCCCCGGCTCGCAGTCCACCAGGTACCAGGCGCCGCTCCCCAGTTCCGTCTCCAGCTGGCCCGGCGACCAGCCGGCGTACCCGGCGAAGATCCGCAGCGCGCCCAGCTCGCCGGCCAGCACCTCGGGCGGCGCCTCCAGGTCCACCAGGCCGATCGCGCCGTGCACCCGCCGCCAGCCGAGCGGCTCGCCGGTGCCCGGCTCCCCCGGCGCCACGGCGAGGCCGAGCGCCGAGTCCAGCGCCACCGGTCCGCCCTGGAACACCACGGCGGGCTGCCCGACCAGCCGCCCCCAGCCGTCCAGCACGCTGCCCACCTCGACCGGCGTCGGCCGGTTGAGGACCACGCCGAGCGCCCCCTCGACGTCGTGGTCGAGGAGCAGCACCACCGCCCGGGCGAAGTTCGGGTCGGTGAGCAGGGGCGTCGCGACGAGCAGACGGCCGGTGTGGGACCGTCCTGCGTGCGAGTGGGCCGCCGTCATGCCCACATGATCCCGCAGAACGGCCGGAGTCGGACACCTCAACGATCGAAACCCCGCCACGCCGGACAAACACCCGAACGGCCCCTCCGGCGGGCGGGAGCGAGCCCGGAGAGAGGACCATCACGGGAGAGGCTCACGGGAACCATCGGCACGCCCACTACCATCTACGGATGGTGGACGCCCTTCTACGGTGCCGACTCGGTTTTGCCGGGGGCCCGAGCGCGCCCGTACCAACCGGTCCACCACCGGCTCTCTACCGGAGCCTTCCCACTCCTCTGGCACCCCGGATTGCGAGAACGATGACCGACGACGTCCTGCTGGTCCACGGCGGAAACCCGCTCGAAGGCGAGATCCGCGTCCGCGGTGCGAAGAACCTGGTGCCCAAGGCCATGGTCGCCGCCCTCCTCGGCCAGGGCCCCAGCAGACTGCGCAACGTCCCGGACATCCGCGACGTCAAGGTGGTCCGCGGACTGCTCCAGCTGCACGGGGTCACCGTGCGGACCGGCGACGAGGACGGCGAGCTGATCCTCGACCCGTCGCACGTGGAGAGTGCGAACGTCACCGACATCGACGCGCACGCGGGCTCCTCGCGGATCCCGATCCTGTTCTGCGGCCCGCTGCTGCACCGCCTCGGCCACGCCTTCATCCCGGGCCTGGGCGGCTGCGACATCGGCGGCCGTCCGGTCGACTTCCACTTCGAGGTGCTGCGCCAGTTCGGCGCCACCATCGAGAAGCACCCGCAGGGCACCTACCTGGTCGCCCAGCAGCGCCTGCGCGGCACCAAGATCGAGCTGCCCTACCCCTCGGTCGGCGCGACCGAGCAGGTGCTGCTCACCGCCGTCCTCGCCGAGGGCGTCACCGAGCTGCGCAACGCGGCCATCGAGCCGGAGATCGTCGACCTGATCTGCGTGCTGCAGAAGATGGGCGCGATCATCACCCTGGGCACCGACCGGACCATCCTGATCACCGGCGTCGACGAGCTGGGCGGCTACACCCACCGCGCGCTGCCGGACCGCCTGGAGGCCGCTTCCTGGGCCTGCGCGGCGCTGGCCACCAGGGGCGACATCTACGTCCGCGGCGCCCGCCAGCTGGAGATGATGACCTTCCTGAACACCTTCCGGAAGGTCGGCGGCGCCTTCGAGGTGGAGGACGAGGGCATCCGTTTCTGGCACCCGGGCGGCGAGCTCAAGGCGATCGCCCTGGAGACCGACGTGCACCCGGGCTTCCAGACCGACTGGCAGCAGCCGCTGGTCGTCGCCCTGACCCAGGCCACCGGCCTGTCCATCGTCCACGAGACGGTGTACGAGTCGCGGCTCGGATTCACCGGCGCGCTCAACCAGATGGGTGCACACATCCAGCTGTACCGCGAGTGCCTGGGCGCCACCCCGTGCCGCTTCGGCGCGCGCAACTTCCTGCACTCGGCGGTCGTCTCCGGCCCGTCCAAGCTGATGGGCGCCGAGCTGGTCATCCCCGACCTGCGCGGCGGCTTCTCGTACCTGATCGCGGCGCTGGCGGCCGAGGGCACCTCGACCGTGCACGGCATCGACCTGATCAACCGCGGCTACGAGAACTTCATGGACAAGCTGCGCGACCTGGGCGCCCACGTCGAGCTGCCGTCCGAGCAGCTGGTCGACGCCTGATCCGCAGGGCCCACCGGGCCACGGGCCCGCGGGCCCACGACGAGAGGCCGGGCTCCCCAGAAGGGGAGCCCGGCCTCTCGGGCGTTCAAGGGGTGGTTCAGGCGCCCTTGGCGGCTTCCTTCAGCTTGGAGCCGGCGCTCACCTTGGCGCTGTAGCCGGCCGCGATCTGGATCGGCTCACCGGTCTGCGGGTTGCGGGCGGTGCGGGCGGCGCGGTGGGTGCGCTCGAAGGTCAGGAAACCGGGGATGGTGACCTTCTCGTCGCCCTTGGCGACGACCTCGCCGACGATCTCGGCGAAGGCGGCCAGAACGGCGTCGGCGTCCTTGCGGGTCACCTCGGCGCGCTCGGACAGCGCGGCCACCAGCTCACTGCGGTTCATGTGTACTCCTGTGGTCTGTTCGCTTGCGGTGTGCGGGGGCCCATCGGTACTCCCACCGGGGGGCACCCGGATAGGCCGCAGGTCCGCACACTGTGCTCATGCAGGCAATGCGTGGTCGCAGGCCGGGTCCGTACCCGATGCCGCGCGCCGGTGCCGTCGAAGGCCCGTCCGCCTGCCTGGATACGAATCCTGCCCCGACCAGCCCCGAGAAAGCCAATCGGGCCCCGGCCACGACACCCGAACGAACCCCACCCGTTGGAGGTGTGACGCTCCGTCGGCTCCGGCGGACCGGGCCCGGGCGGCGGTCGGGATGACGCGCCGGAAGACCAGGGGGACGTTCCGTACTTGTCGGACACGCCTGCCCCGTGCAGGGCTACCGTACGCCCTAGGCACGACAAGCCCAAACACGCCCCTCGCCCTTGTGTCGCAAGGGTTCGGGGCGGGCTCGGGCGGGTAAGGCCGCTATTCGGACATTTGACCGATCAGCGACACGTCGGCCGCCTCGCCGGTCAGAGCTTGACGGTGGGGAAGGAGGAGGCGTCGAGCGTGCCGACGATTCCCGGGGTCGGACGGGCCGGCTCCGTGCTCTCCTGGACGCCCGCCAGCGCCGCCTCGCGCACCGCCGAGGCGACCGTCTTGGCGACGTCCTTGTGGAAGACGCTCGGGATGATGTAGTTGGCGTTCAGCTCGTCGTCGGCGACGGTGGTGGCCAGCGCCCGGGCGGCGGCGATCATCATCTCGGTGTTGACGGTGCGGCTCTGGGCGTCCAGGAGGCCGCGGAAGACACCCGGGAAGACCAGCACGTTGTTGATCTGGTTGGGGAAGTCGCTGCGGCCGGTGGCGACCACGGCGGCGGTCTGCCGGGCGATGGCCGGGTCGACCTCCGGGTCCGGGTTGGCCAGCGCGAAGACGATCGAGTCCTCGGCCATGGTGGCCAGGTCGTCGCCGTCCAGGACGTTCGGGGCCGAGACGCCGATGAAGACGTCGGCGTCCGCCACGGCCTCCTTGAGGCTGCCCGTGCGGCCCGAGCGGTTGGTGTGCTCGGCGATCCAGCGCAGGCTGTCGTTGAGGTCCTCCCGGCCCTGGTGGACCACACCGCGCACGTCCGCCACGGTGGCGTGCTCGACGCCGGCCGCCAGCAGCAGCTTGAGGATCGCGGTACCGGCGGCGCCGGCGCCCGACATCACCACCCGGATGTCGCTGATCTCCTTGCCGACCACCTTCAGCGCGTTGGTGAGGGCGGCCAGCACCACGATCGCGGTGCCGTGCTGGTCGTCGTGGAAGACCGGGATGTCCAGGGCCTCGCGCAGCCGGGCCTCGATCTCGAAGCAGCGCGGCGCGGAGATGTCCTCCAGGTTGATGCCCGCGAAGCCGGGGGCGATCGCCTTGACGATGGCCACGATCTCGTCGGTGTCCTGGGTGTCCAGGCAGATCGGCCAGGCGTCGATCCCGGCGAAGCGCTTGAACAGGGCCGCCTTGCCCTCCATGACCGGCAGCGCGGCGGCCGGGCCGATGTTGCCCAGGCCCAGCACCGCCGAGCCGTCGGTGACCACAGCGACGCTATTGCGCTTGATGGTGAGGCGGCGGGCGTCCTCGGGGTTCTCGGCGATCGCCATGCAGACCCGGGCGACGCCCGGGGTGTAGATCATGCTGAGGTCGTCACGGTTGCGGATCGGGAGCTTGGACGACATCTCGATCTTGCCGCCGAGGTGCATCAGGAAGGTGCGGTCCGAGACCTTGCCGATCGACACGCCGTCGATCGCCCGCAGCTTCTCGACGATCTCCTCGCCGTGCGCGACCGAGGAGGCCGCCACCGTCACGTCGATCCGCAGCGCCTCCAGGCCGGAGGCGGTGACGTCGAGACCGGTCACCGAACCGCCGGAGGACTCCACGGCCGTGGTGATCGCACTGACGGCGTTGCCCCGGGCCGGGACCTCCAGCCGCACCGTGATCGAGTTGGAGACACTGGGCACCGTCGCCATCGACGCTTCCTTCTTCCGTCCGTGCGGCAGGTTCAACATTTTGTTGAAGGCATCGCCTGCGCATGCTAGACCTCGATCGTCGCACCTTCCAAGGGATAGCCAGAAATAACGTTCATTGAGTGTGCGGACCCGACAACTTCTTGCCTCTCCGGGCCGATGCGTTACATTGGACGGGACACCGGCTCGATCCAAGCCCCCGGGCCCAACCTTCGTCCCTTCGAGGGACCACTTGCCGCGAGGCGAGCATGGCGGGTCGGTGTCACTAACGTCTGAAGGCCCCTCACCATCCGGTGAGGGGCCTTCTTCGTCCGGCGGACCGGCCGTCAGCCGTGCAGCAGCGCGGGCACGCCGGCCGCGTCCGGCAGGTCGTCCGGACCGGACAGCACGGTCAGCCGCTGGGTCGCCCGGGTGAGCGCCACGTACAGCACCCGCAGGCCGGCCTCCGACTCGCCGGCGATGCCGGTCGGGTCGGCCACCACGGTCGCGTCGTACTCCAGACCCTTCGCCTCCAGGCTGCCCAGCACCACCGCCCGCTCGCCCAGGCCCTCGGCCCAGCCGGCCGCCTCGGCCCGGCGGTCCATCGGCACCACGATCGCCACGGTGCCGTCCACCTCGCCCAGCAGCCGCTCCAGCTCCGCCCGGGCCGCCGCGCCGAAGGCCTCCGGGGCGGGGTCCACGACGGCCGCGAAGCGCGGCTCGACGCCGACCCGGCGCACCGCGGTCGGCGACGGGGTGCCCGGCGCGGCCAGCGCCAGCACCTTGGCCGCGACCTCGGCGATCTCCGCCGGGTTGCGGTAGTTGACGGTCAGCGTGAAGCGGCGGCGCGGCTTGCCGGACAGCACCTCGTCCAGCGCGGCCTGCGCCTCCTGCGGGAACGGCCAGGAGGACTGCGCCGGGTCGCCGACGATCGTCCAGGTCGCCATCCGGGCCCGGCGGCCGATCATCCGCCACTGCATCGGGGTGAGGTCCTGCGCCTCGTCCACGATCACGTGCGCGTACTCGGTGCGCTCGACGGGGACGCGCTCGCGCTGGCGGGAGCTGCGGTCGGCGAAGGTGGTGACCTCCTCCAGCCCGCTCAGCAGGTCCACCGCGTCCACCTCGCGCACCTTCGGCCGGGCCGCCTCGCCGAGCAGCACCTGGAGCTCGTCCACCAGCGCGACGTCGTGCGCGGACAGCGCGCCCTCGCCGTTCGGGGACAGCCGGCGCCAGGACGCCGCCAGCAGCCTCGCCTCGTCCGGGGAGACGGCGCGGCGGGCGATCCGGTTGATGTGCCGGTGCTGCTTGAGCGTGCCGAGCACCCGGCGCGGGGTCACGGCGGGCCACCAGGCGTCCAGGAAGTCCAGGAACGACGCCTCGTCCGAGACGTACTCGTCGAAGGACTCCTTCTCCTCCTGGCGCTGCTCGCGGGCGTAGTGGTCGGTCGGCTTCGGCAGGTGCCGGGTGACCTCCTGCCACAGGGCGTCCAGCAGCAGGCGGCGGGCGCGCGGGCGCAGCAGGTTCAGCGGGGTGCCGCCGGAGCCGATCACGTTGCCGCGCACGGCCTTGAGTCGGCCCGCGTCCAGCTTGAGCACCTCGCCGCGGGCGACCACCTTCAGCTCCTGCGGCGCGCCCAGCTCCAGCGCGGCCCGGGCCGCCCGGCGCAGCAGCTGAACCATCCGGCCCGAGCCCTTGACCCGGGCCGCCTCCGGACTGTCGTAGGTGCCCGCCTCGATGCCGTCCACCAGCGAGCCGACCGCGCGGATGGCGACCTGCCCCTCCTCGCCGAGCGAGGGCAGCACGCCCTCGGTGTAGGAGACCAGCAGCGGGGTCGGCGAGACCACCAGGATGCCCCCGGCGTAGCGGCGGCGGTCCTGGTACAGCAGGTACGCGGCGCGGTGCAGGGCCACGGCGGTCTTGCCGGTGCCCGGGCCGCCGGTGACGAGCGTGGCGCCGGCGGCGGCCGCCCGGATCACCTCGTCCTGCTCCTTCTGGATGGAGGAGACGATGTCGCGCATCGAGTGGCTGCGGGCGCGGCCGAGCGAGGCCATCAGCGCGCCGTCGCCGACCACCGCCAGCTCCCGGCCGTTCAGGGTCGGGGTGAGGTCGGGACGCAGCAGGTCGTCCTCGACGCCGATCACCCGGCGCCCCTTGGACCGGATCACCCGGCGGCGGACCACCCGGCCCGGCTCGACCGGGGTGGCGCGGTAGAACGGCGCGGCGGCGGGCGCCCGCCAGTCGATCACCAGCGGACCGTACTCGGCATCCAGCACGCCCAGACGGCCGATGTGCAGGGTCTCGGCGACGGCCGGGTCGGCCGGGTCGAGCGGCGTGTCGGAGGGGATGCCGTGTTCCTCCGGGGCGTCCGCCCGCTGGAGGTCGATCCGGCCGAACAGGAAGTCCTCGAACTCGTTGTTCAGGCGCTGGAGGTGGGCGCCGGCCCGGTAGACCTGGGCGTCGCGCTCGGCGAGCGCGCCGGGGGTGCCGACGTGGACCCGCTTGGCGGCGTCCTCCAGGATGTACTCGGCCTCGGCGAGTTTCTCCTCCAGCCGGCGGTAGACGGTGTCGAGGTGCTGCTGCTCACCGGCGATCTCGCGCTCGCGCGCGGTCTCGCGGTCGGTGGCGGCGGTGGTGTCCGTGTTGCTCTGCATGGCCTCGGTGGTAGCGGCGGAATCCGGCTCCGGAAAACGAGCGGACGGATGATCCTACGCCCCAACCGGGGTAAACGTGAAGGCCGCCCACCGCAAAGCGGTGGACGGCCTTCACTGTCAACATGGGGTGGTGGAGATGCCGGGAATCGAACCCGGGTCCAGTGGAGTTAATTCAGGGCTTCTCCGAGCGCAGTCCGCTGTGATTTTCTCGGCCCTGGCAGTCACACGGACAAGCCGCCAACAGGCCCAGCTGCTGTTTGATTTCCCATCCACCCTCGCAGCCCGGGTGGACGGTTGAGTTCCCTAGATTATGCCAGGGTCCGGGTCGGGAACTCCCCGGTCTGACACCCAAGCGCTATCGGTGCTTATTAGGCAGCGAGAGCGAACTGCTGGGAATCGCGCTTAGAGTTGGCGATTATTTTTTTGCGACACGTGGTTAACGAGATCATTGCCGCGTTCCTCGGCTCGCTTCCCCTGTTTCAACATCCCCTGTCGAAACCGATCATCCCCATGTTTTGTTGAGAAACAGCCGGACGGTGACCGTCCGTGTTGCTGCCGCCATAGTACGCGAGGCAGCGGGTGAGGGTCCAGCGGATTAACGCTGGCGCCGCCGGGCGGCCGCCACCGCACGGGCCGTCTCGCGGGTGTCCTGCTTCTCGCGCAGCGTCTGCCGCTTGTCGTACAGCTTCTTGCCGACCGCGAGCGCCAGTTCGAGCTTCACCCGGCCGTCCTTGAAGTACAGCGAGAGCGGGACGAGCGTGTGGCCCGCGTCGCGGACCGTGCTCTCGATCTTGCGGATCTCCAGCCGGTGCAGCAGCAGCTTGCGCTTGCGCCGGGCCGCGTGGTTGGTCCACGTCCCCTGGGTGTACTCGGGGATGAACACGTTGTCGATCCAGGCCTCGTGGTTCTGGATGTAGGCGTAGCCGTCGACCAGGTTGGCCCGCCCCTCGCGCAGTGACTTCACCTCCGTACCGGTGAGCACGAGGCCGCACTCGTAGGTGTCGAGGATCGTGTACTCGTGTCGCGCCTTCTTGTTCTGCGCGATCAGCTTCTGTCCGGTTTCCTTTGCCATAGCGCGGCCATTCTCGCACTTCGGCCGGTTCGGGGCAGCCCCTTTAGGCCCGGGTACCGAGCCCGGCCAGCACCCGCAGGGCGAGCGCGTCGGCGTCCTCGCCAGCCGCCGCCGGGACGTCCGGGGTCAGGCCGGTGCCCTCCGGGGAGCGGCCGGCCGGGGTGTAGTAGCGGCCGACGGTCAGCTCCAGCACGGCGCCGTCGGCGAGCCGGCTGGGCTGCTGGACGGTGCCCTTGCCGAAGGTCCGGGAGCCGACCACCACGGCGCGGCTGCGGTCCTGGAGCGCGCCGGTGAGCAGTTCGGCGGCGCTCATCGTGCCGCCGTCGACCAGCACCACCAGCGGGGTGCGCTGGTCGCCCCCGGGCGGGGCGGTCAACTCCCGGGTCTCGCCGCGCTCCTGGTACGAGCCGACCGCTCCGCCGTCCAGGAAGATCCCGGCAGTGCCGGCGGCCTCCTCGACCAACCCGCCCGAGTTGCCGCGCAGATCGAGCACCACACCGGCGTGCGGGGCGCGCAGCGCGGCGCGCACCTGATCGGTCACGCCGCTGGTGAAGGCCCGCACGGCGATCCGCAGCACGCCCTTCTCCAACTGCTCGGCGGTGACCTGCTGGCTGTCCAACAGGGCCCGCCGCAGCCGCAGTTCGCGGACCTCGCCGACACCGCGCCGCACGGCGAGGGTGACCTCGGAGCCCACCCCGCGCTCGCCGTCGCGCCCGCGCAGCCGGGCCACCACCTCGGTGACCGGCAGGTGGTCGGCCTGGTCCTGGTCGATCCGCAGCAGCCGGTCGCCGGCCTCGATCCCGGCCGTGGCGGCGGGCCCTGCGGGCGCCACCTGGGAGATCGCGGTGACGCCGTCCTGGCCGCGGCCGACCGAGAGCCCGACGCCCAGGTAGCGGCCGTCCAGTCCCTGGCTGAACGCGGCATACTCCTGGGCGCTGTAGTAGGCGCCCCAACGGTCGCCGTTGGCCCCGAGCAGGTGCTCGGCCTGCTGCTCGGACAGGGCGGTGCCGGCCGGGTCCGCCGGGAGGCCCGGGGCGGCGCCCGCGACCGGGGCGGCACCGGCGGCCGGGCGCCGCGGCGGGTCGCCCCAGGCGCCAGTGGCGGCCCCGGCGATCAGCACGACGCCGAACACCAGGCTGAGGGTGGCCACCTGACGTGCCCTGCGCGGAGTTTCCAGCATGGCACCGGAGTGTAGACACCGCGTCGGGCCCGACGGGCCGCAACGGCGGGCGAAACGGCGGCGGCCCCGGACGGCGCAGTGCCGTCCGGGGCCGCCGGGGCCGGGGATGGTCAGACCTTGAGGTACTTGCGCAGGGTGAAGAACGCCGCCACGCCGGCCATGCCCATACCGACCACGATCAGCAGCGGTATCACCGCGAGCACCGAGCCGAGGCCGATGAAGTGGATGAACTGCACCCGGTCGGCCAGCCAGTTCTGGACGAAGAAGTGCCCGCCGACCAGCAGCCCGGAGGCCATGGCCGCGCCGAGCAGCGCGGAGAACGCGGCCTCGGCGATGAACGGCATCTGGACGTAGAAGTTCGAGGCACCGACCAGGCGCATGATGCCGGTTTCGCGCCGCCTGCTGTACGCCGACACCCGGACGGTGTTGACGATCAGCAGCAGGGCGACGAACAGCATCAGCACCATGATCACGAAGGCCGCCGTCTGGAGGCCGTTGAGCAGGCCGAACAGGTTCTCCAGGATCTTCCGCTGGTCCTCCACCGACTTGACGCCGGGTTTGCCGGCGAAGGCGCTCTGGATGACGTCGTACTTGGTCGGGTCGTTCAGCTTGACCCGCCAGGACTGCGGCATCGCGTCCGGGCCCAGGACGGAGATGAGCGGGTTGTCCGGGTTCATCTCCTTCCAGTGCTTGTACGCCTCGGCGGAGCTCTCGAAGGTCGACGACTGGACCACCGAGTCCATCTTGTCCAGCTGGGCCTTGATGTCCTGCACCTGCTGGTCGGTGGCCGCACCCTTGTCGCACTGCGGCGAGTTGCGCGCGTCCGACTTGGTGCAGAAGTAGATGCTCACCTCGACCTTGTCGTACCAGTACCCCTTCATGGAGTTCACCTGGTCACGGACCAGGAGCGAGGAACCGGCCAGGGCGAGGGAGAGCGCGACACTGACCACGACCGCGATGGTCATCGTCAGGTTGCGGCGGAGACCCACACCGATCTCCGACAGGACGAACTGGGCACGCATGCGGGTAACAACTCCAGGGTCGGTACTGCTGGTCTGGCGACGCGGGCGGACGGCCCTACGGGTTCAGCGCCGGCTGCGCCGGTCGGTCAGTGCTGGTATCCGTAGACGCCGCGGGCCTGGTCGCGGACGAGCAGCCCCTTGTCGAGCTCGATGACGCGCTTGCGCATCTGGTCGACGATGGCCTGGTCGTGGGTGGCCATCAGCACCGTGGTGCCGGTGCGGTTGATGCGGTCGAGCAGCTTCATGATGCCGACCGAGTTCTGCGGGTCGAGGTTGCCGGTGGGCTCGTCCGCGATCAGCAGCATCGGACGGTTCACGAACGCGCGGGCGATCGCCACGCGCTGCTGCTCACCGCCGGAGAGCTCGCCCGGCATGCGGTCCTCCTTGCCGCCGAGGCCGACCAGCTCCAGCACCTCGGGCACCACCTTGTTGATGGCGCTCTTGGGCTTGCCGATCACTTCGAGGGCGAAGGCGACGTTCTGCGCGACCGTCTTGTTGGGCAGCAGGCGGAAGTCCTGGAAGACGGTGCCCAGCTGGCGGCGCATGTGCGGCACCTTCCAGTTGGACAGCTTGCCGAGGTCCTTGCCCAGCACGTGCACCTCGCCCGTGGAGGGACGCTCCTCGCGCAGGCACAGGCGCAGGAAGGTGGACTTACCCGAGCCGGACGAGCCGACCAGGAAGACGAACTCACCCTTCTCGATCTCCAGCGAGACGTTGTCCAGGGCGGGACGGTTCTGCTTGGGATAGGTCTTGGAGACGTTGTCGAATCTGATCACGGCTGCATCACGGAGGCCATCCTAGGCGGCGCCAGTCCTCGGTCGATCCACCCCGGGCGCCCGGCCCTGGGGCGGGTGGCGGGAGCGGAAAGGGCCGCTCCCGGTCTGGGACCATACGCGAATCGGCGGTCGGCGTGCAGGGCCCGCCCAGGACAGCCGTCGGAATCTGGGGGAGAATGTCTGGTTATGCCCCGAAAATTGGGAGGCATCTCACAGCCCGGGAGCCGGAACGGTCAGAACCTGGCAGAGTGGAGGTGGCGTCCCCGTGTTCGGGCGCTCCCCCGCACAGGGCAAGAAGAGGAACCAAAGCCCCGTCCGGTGCGTTGGCTGTAGCAGCGAGGAGGAGATCGCATGACCTGCGACCATCTGGTGTGCGCCAACTGCAACGGCCGCGTGAGTGACGGGCGCTGCGCGGTCTGCCGCGCCAACCGGGCCCGGCTGCAGGAGCAGCAGGGTCCGTTCGCGGCGCTCTCCCCCGCGATGCTGCTGGCCCTGCTGGCCGGTCTGCTCGCGGTGGCGCTGATCGCCCGGCAGGCACTGGCCTGAACCCACCGAGGCACACGAAAGGGCCCCCGACCACTGCGGTCGGGGGCCCTGTTTCGTCCGTCGGCGCCTACTGCGCGGCGGTCTCGCGCTGCTTGCGCCAGCGGATGCCGGCCTCGATGAAGCCGTCGATGTCGCCGTCCAGCACGCCCTGCGGGTTGCCGACCTCGTACTCGGTCCGGACGTCCTTGACCATCTGGTACGGGTGCAGCACGTAGGAGCGCATCTGGTTGCCCCAGGAGCTGCCGCTGTCCTTGAGCGCGTCCATCGCCGCCCGCTCCTCCTGGCGGCGCCGCTCCAGCAGCTTCGCCTGGAGGACGTTCATCGCGGACGCCTTGTTCTGGATCTGCGAGCGCTCGTTCTGGCAGGAGACCACGACACCGGTCGGGAGGTGCGTGATGCGCACCGCCGAGTCGGTGGTGTTGACGCCCTGGCCGCCGGGACCGGAGGCGCGGTAGACGTCGATCCGCAGGTCGCCCTCGTCGATGTCGACGTGGTCGGACTGCTCGACGACCGGGAGCACCTCGACACCGGCGAAGGAGGTCTGCCGGCGGCCCTGGTTGTCGAAGGGCGAGATGCGGACCAGGCGGTGGGTGCCCTGCTCGACCGACAGGGTGCCGTAGGCGTACGGCGCCTTGACCGTGAAGGTCGCGGACTTGATGCCGGCCTCTTCGGCGTACGAGGTGTCGTACACCTCGGTGGGGTACCCGTGCCGCTCGGCCCAGCGCAGGTACATGCGCATCAGCTGCTCGGCGAAGTCGGCGGCGTCGACGCCACCGGCCTCGGCACGGATGTTGATCAGCGCCTCGCGGGCGTCGTACTCGCCGGACAGGAGGGTGCGGACCTCCAGCTCCTCGACCGCCTTCTGGAGGGAGACGAGCTCGGACTCGGCCTCGACCCGGGTGTCCGCGTCGTCCTCGGCCTCGGCCAGCTCGAACAGCACGCCCAGGTCGTCGATACGGCTGCGCAGGCCCTCGACCTTGCGCAGTTCACCCTGGAGGAAGGAGAGCCGGCTGGTCACCTTCTGCGCGTTCGCGATGTCGTCCCACAGGTTGGGGGCGCCTGCCGCCTCCTCCAGGACAGCGATGTCGGCCCGGATCTTGTCCAGGTCGAGGACGGCCTCGATCGACCCCATGGTCGATTCGAGGTTCTTGAGCTCTTCGGAAGGATCGACGGCTGCCACGCCCCCAGGGTAATGGTTCCGGGGGTGGTCATGACGACACCGGGGTCCTCTGGCTCTCGCGGTACCCGCCCGACGGCCCTCTACGGCGCCCGCGGGGCCGTGCCGGACACCGTCGGGCGGGCCGGGTGGCCGGCGTCCGGGGCGGTGGCCGCGAAGGCCGTCCAGGCCGCGGCGGCGCCCGCCAGCAGCAGGACGGTGGCCAGCAGGACGGCCAGCAGCCGGCGGCGGCGCAGCAGCGCCTGCCGGTCCCGGCGGTGCCCGGTGCCCGGGGCGGTGCGCTGGGCGCGGGACTCCGCGGCGTACGCGGCCAGCTCGTCCGCGGAGGGGCGGCGCAGGCTGGTGTGGGTGTCCCGGGTGGAGTCGGGGGCGACGCCGGGCACCAGCGGGACGGCCGGGCCCCGGCGGCGCTTGTGGATGCCCGGGCCGGCGTCCACCTCGGCGTACACGGCCTCACCGGGGGTCAGCGCCTCCTCCGCCGGGGCACGGCCCTGGGAGGGGACGGCCAGCACCGGCAGGCCGGCCAGCGAGGGCAGCTGCTCGCGCAGCCGGGCGGCCAGCTCGGCGGCCCGCAGCCGGGAGGCCGGGGCCTTGGCCAGGCACTCGGAGATGATCCGCCACAGCCCGTCCGGCAGGCCCGGGATCGGCGGCACCTGCTCGGTGACGTGCCGGCGCAGCACCGCGCCGGTGTGGCCGCCGCCGAACGGGGTGAACCCGGCCAGCAGCTCGTACAGCACGGTGGCGAGGGCGTAGATGTCGACGGCGGCGCGCGGCTCCAGGCCCTCGATGATCTCCGGGGCGAGGTAGTCGGGGGTGCCGATGATCCGGGTGGCCCGGGTGCGGCGCGGGGCGTCGACCAGGCGGGCCACGCCGAAGTCGGTGAGCTTGGCGCGCGGGGCGCCGCCGGGGCCCGGGGCGGCGGCGAGGTCGAGCAGGACGTTCTCCGGCTTGACGTCGCGGTGGACGATGCCGGCGGCGTGCGCGGCGGCCAGGCCGTCGGCGACGTCCGCGATGACCGAGGCGGCGGTCTGCGGCGGGAGCGCGCCGTCGCGCTCCAGCCGGGAGCGCAGGTCGGTGCCCTGGACCAGCTCCATCACCAGGGCGAGGTCGCTGCCGTCCACGACCATGTCGCGCACGCCGACCACCCGGGGGTGGTCGAGGCTGGTCAGCGCGGCGCGCTCCTGGACGAAGCGGCCGACCAGCACCTGGTCGGCGGCCAGGTCCTCGCGCAGCAGCTTGACCGCCACCGGGCCGTCGGGCCCCTCACCGAGCCAGACCGTCCCGGCCGAACCCCGGCCGATCACCTGGTGGACGGTGTACCGGCTGCCGATCTTGCGTGCCAATGCTGCTCCGTGGGCGGCGCGGGAGCGCGCCCGGGGGTCCGGTGCGCTCGATGGGGCGGGACAACAGCGACCAACCTACGCGCCCCGGCGCCCCGCGCGGGCCGCCCGAGGGCCCTGGGCGGGCAGTCTCGGGCGAGAAATCTTATGAATTGTCGACAAAGCGTCAATCCCGCCGCGCGGGCCCGGTCCTGGACCGGGCGGCCCCGCGCGGCGGGGCCTGGCCCGGCGTCAGTTCTTCGAGCTGCCGAACAGGGCGTCCGCCCAGTCGCGCACGGTGTTGAACCAGCCCTGGACGTTGTCCCAGTAGTGCGGCAGCGACGTGAAGTTCCACAGCGCCACCCCGGCCACCACCAGCACCACCAGCACCATCAGGCACCCCTTGAGGCAGCCGAGCCCGGGGATGTACATCCGGTTGCGGCTGCGCGGGCGCCGCTCGCGCGGCGGGGCGGGCTCGCGGCGGTCCTGCTCGCGCGGCTCCTCCCGACGCTGCGGGGGCTCGCGGTGCTGCGGCGGCTCGCGGTGCTGCGGCGGCTCGGCCCGGCGCGGGACCGGGGTGGGCGGGGGCGGCGGCGGGTAGCCGCCCTGCGACTGCCCGTACGCGGCCGGAGCCGGCCGGTAGCCGCCGGGCGGCTGCGGACGTCCACCGGGCCCGGGCTGCGGCTGGCCGCCGTGACCGGTCTGCCCGGCCTGGTAGCCCTGGCCGCCCTGACCGCCCTGGTACGGCGGCGGGGCCACCGGCGGCCGCTGGGCGTACCCGGGCGGCGGCGGGCCCTGGCGCCGCTGGTCGGGGTGGTAGCCGGCCGGCGGCTGCGGTTGCTGGTAGCCCGGGCGGCCGCCCGGCCCGGCCTGGAAGGGCCGCGGGGCGACCTGCGGGTCCTCGAAGTCCTCCGGGCCGAAGTAGCCGACCTGGGTCTGCTGGTTGCGGTCCCGGGCCGCCCGTAGCTGCGTCTGCCACGGGTGCGGCGTCTCCTCCCCCGGAGCGCCCGGAGTGCCCGGAGCGCCCGGCGGGAGCGGCGGCACGACGGTGGGCGGCATCACCTGGGTGCGGTCCGGGGCCCCGAACGGCGGGGCGGGCGGCGGCTGGGTGCCCATCACCCGGGTCGCCGCAGCCGGGTCGTACTGCGCGGCCGGGTCGTACTGCGCGGCCGGGTCGTATTGCGGGGCCGGCGGGGCGGCCGGAGCCGCCGGCGACAGGCCGGGGACGCCCGCGCCTGCGCTCGGGACGGAGGTCGGGCGCGGGTCCGGCAGCAGCAGCGAGCCGACCGCGAGCGCCTCGTCCACCGCCGCCGGGGAGGCGTGCACCCCGACGCCGGCCGCCACCACCCGCAGCGCGCCGGCCAGCGAGGTCGCGGACGGCCGCTGCGCCGGGTCCTTGCGCAGGCAGCGCTCGATCACCGTCCACAGCGGCTCGGGCATGGTGCTGGGCCGCTGCGGCTCCTGCGCCAGGTGGGCGTGGAGGAGCGCGATCGCGCTGTCGCCCTGGAACGGCTGGCGGCCGGTGACCAGCTCGTACAGCATGATCCCGGCGCCGTAGACGTCCACCGCGGAAGTCTGCGGGCGGCCCTCGGCGGACTCCGGCGCGATGTAGGCGGGGGTGCCGACGAACTCGTGGGTGCGGGTGATGCCCGGGGAGTCGGCGAGGCGGGCGATGCCGAAGTCGGTCAGCATCGGGTGCATCTGCTCGGTGCCGTCCAGCACCGTGGAGGCGAGCAGCACGTTGGCCGGCTTGAGGTCGCGGTGGACGATCCCGTCCTCGTGGCTGGCCGCCAGCGCGTCCGCGACCTGGGCCATCAGCAGGGCGCCGGCGATCGGGCTGAACGGGCCGTTGGAACGCAGGTAGCGGGCCAGGTCGGGGCCGTCGATCAGGTCCATCACCAGGGCCAGCAGCTCGCCCTCGACCACCAGGTCGCGGACCCGGACGATGTTCGGATGGGTCAGTCGCAGCAGCAGCGAGCGCTCGCGCAGGAAGCGCATCACGACGTCCGGGTCGGCCGCCAGTTCCTCGCGCAGCACCTTGATCGCCACCAGCTGCCCGGGCTCGCTGCCGGGCACCTGGACGTCGGGGCGCACCCGGCCGCGCCAGACCGTCCCGGTGGCACCCCGTCCGAGGGTCTCCTCAAGCAGATACTTGCTGCCGACTGGCCGCACCTGTCGCACTCCTCGTCGTGCCGCCCGCGCGGGGCGCTCCTCCGCCGGTGCGGTGAGCCTGCCGGGCCCGTGTCTGCGGCCACTCTAACGGTGTCCGTTCAGGTTTTTGGGGCGACCGGCAGGCCATCCCGGAGGGGTTGGGGGACATCCCCTAGGGGAGTTCCCGGACCGGTTCGGCGGGCCCGCCGACAGGGCCCCCGCCGCACCGGTTGACCTGACCCTCCGTCGCCTCCACCATGGCGATGATCGCAAGATCGTCAAATCCGGTACGGTGCGCGGACTGTCCGTGACGGATGGCAGGATGGACACTCGCCACTCGTGTGGCCCAAAGGGTCGCCGCGGCCGCCCCGCGCGCCCGCGACGACACCGGGCAGCGGTACCAGGCTCCACACCAGCAGAAGGGACCCGCGGGCGAGATGCAGATCCGGCTGACCGTCCTCCGACCGCGCAGCGGCCCGACCGCCGCCGGCTCCGCCATCCCCTACGTGGACGTGCTGGTCACCGCACCCGTCGGCACCGCGCTCGGCTCCCTCGCGGGCGCCCTCGCGGGCGCCGTCGGCGTGCGCGGGCCCCGGGCCGCCACCCACGTGCACCTGTACGCCGGGGCGCACCGGGTCGACGAGCACACGCTGCTCGGCCACCCCCCGCTCCTCGACGGGGCCGTCCTCAGCCTCAACGAGGCCGACCCGACCGCCGACGACCCCGACGACACCCCCGCCGCCGCCGAACTGCGCGTGGTCGGCGGCCCGGACGCCGGCGGAGTGCACCGGCTGCACGGCCGGGAGATCCGGATCGGCCGCTCCGGCGAAGCCGACGTCCCGCTCGACGACCCCGACGTCTCCCGGCTGCACCTGGCCCTGCACCTCGCCGACGACGGCAGGATCACCGTCCGCGACCTCGGCTCCACCAACGGCACCACCCTGGACGGTCGGCTCGTCCCGCCCGGAGCCCCCGAGGAAGCCGTCCCGCTGGAAGCCGGCGCCCTGCTGCGCATCGGCGAATCCACCCTGCACGTGGCCGCCCCCGACCCGGCCGACGGCACCGGCCGCGCCGCCCTGCCCGACGGCCACGGCCACCTCCAGCTCGCCGCCCCCGGCCCGGTCCGCCCCACCCCGCCGGTGGCCGAACCGCCAGCGGCCCCCGAACCCGCCCCCGGCCGCGGCCGCGGCCTGCTCTCGCTGCGGCTCGGCCGCACCGCCGAACCGCCCGGCCAGGAGAGCGCCGAACGCCACCACACCGCCGTACGGCTGCGCCAGGCCGCCGCCCAGCGCGAACGATGGCCGGATCTCGCCACCCTGCTGCTCAACGCCGTCGGCCCCGGCCCCCGGCTCTGGGAGCGCGGCCCCGGCCACCCCGACGCGCTCACCCTGCGCCTGGGCACCGCCGACCGCCCCGGCGGCCCCGGCACCGCGCCCGGCACCATGCTGCCCGCCGTCCCCGTCACCCTCGACCTGCAGACCGCCGGCAGCCTCGGCCTCAGCGGCCCGCGCGAACGCCTGGACGCGCTCACCCGCGCCGTCGTCGCCCAGCTCGCCGCCCTGCACCCGCCGACCGGCCTGAGCCTGGTCGTCGTCGACGCCGACCAGGCCCGCACCCCCGAAGAACGCGCGGACACCTGGGCCTGGGCCCTCTGGCTGCCCCACCTGCGCCCCGCCGACGGCCAGGACTGCCGCCTGCTGCTCGGCCTCGACGACGAACAGGCCACCGCCCGGCTGACCGAACTCACCGCCCGGCTCAGCGGCCCGGCCGGCCTCGGCGGCCACCCCGCCACCGTCGTCGTGGTGGACGGCCGCCCGACCACCGAGACCGCCCGGCAGGCCGTCGACCTGCTGCTGCGCCAGGGCCCGGCCGTCGGCATCTTCCCGGTCTGCCTCGCCGAGCAGCCCGAACTGCTCCCCCGCGGCCTCGGCGCCACCGCCCTGATCACCGGCGAGGTCGGCACCCAGCTCTCCCTCGACCGCCCCGTCGCCCGCGGCCGGGAGACCTTGCACGAGGTCTCCCTGGACGCCGTCTCCGACGCCTGGGCCGAACGGCTCGCCCGCGTGCTCGCCCCGCTGCGCGAGGCCGCCCCGGCCGCCCGCGGCCCGCTGCCCGACGCGCTGCGGCTGCTCGACCTGCTCCAGCTCGACACCGTCACCCCGGCCAAGCTGTCCGCCCGCTGGGCGGCGCACGCCGGCGGCATCGGAGCCGCCACCGCGCTGCTCGGCACCACCCGGGACGAGCTCTGCACGCTCGACCTGGCCGACCCCGAACTCGCCCTCCCCTCCCCCGACCCGGGCGGCCCGCACCTGCTCATCGGCGGCGCCCGCGGCTCCGGCAAGACCGAGCTGCTGCGCACCCTGGTCGCCTCGCTCGCCGTCTCCGAACGCCCCGAGCGCCTCACCGTCACCCTCATCGAGGGCCGGTCCACCGAGGACGGCCTGGACGGCTGCACCGAACTGCCGCACGTCACCGGTCTGGTGAACGCCGCCGACGACCCGCGGGCCGCGCTGCTCGCCGCGGAGGCCCTGGAGGACGAACTCGCCCTGCGCGAGCGGCTGTTCGACGGACTGGACTTCGCCTCCTGGCACGCCGCCCGCATCCTGGACGGACAGAGCCTGGACGCACAGAGCCTGGACGGGCAGGGCCTGGCCGGACAGAGCCTCGTCGGACACCCGGCCGTCCCGGTGCCCGCCGTCGTCGGCGCGGCCTCCGCCGCCACCCCGAAGATCATCCACCCGCGCAGCGGCGACGGCGCCCGGCCGGTCACCTCCCCCGCCGCCGTCCCCTGCCCCGCCCGCCTGGTCGTCGTCGTGGACGACTACGACGCCCTGCTCTCCCCCACCTCCCCGGCCGGCCGCCCGCTCGCCCGCGCCCTCGCCGCCGTCGCCCGCCACGGCGGCCCGCTCGGCGTCCACCTCGCGGTCACCACCGGCCACCCGGAGGAGAGCGCCGGCACCGAGGTCGACGAGGCCGCCCTGCTCCGCATCGCGCTGCGCACCGAGGACCCGGCCGACTCCGACCTGCTGATCCACCTCGGCGACGCGGCCGCCCTGCCCGAGGACACCCCCGGCCGCGGCTACCTGCGCCTGCCGGACGGCGGCGTCACCGCCTTCCAGACCGCCCGGATCAGCGGCCGCATCCCGCGCACCGCCACCCTGCGCCCCACCGTCGTCGCGATCGACCCGCTCCAACTCGGCGCCCCACCCGCCCGCCGCCCGGTCCGCGAACTCGGCAACGGCCCCACCGACCTCGCCCTCCTCGCCAGCGCCCTCCAACGCGCGGCCGCCCACTGACCGGGCAGAACGACCTCCACCGCCCCTGCCGCGATCACCATCGCGGCAGGGGCGGTGCGTGTACGGACCTCCCCGAGACACTCGGGAGCCGGCGGGCCCACATCCGAGGACGCGGACCCGCCCGACCGGCCTCGTACGCCGAATGCGGGCGCTGCCACGACCCGGTGCCCCGCCCGGGGATCTGCCGCGCCCGTGCGGGCCTCGGCGGCAGGGCCGTCGCCGTCGACGCCGGAGCACCGTCGCCCCCCGGCGGCGTCACCCGGGCCCGTGCGGCCCTGCGCGGACGGCCCGGGCTTCCCGTGGTGGCGTTCGACGGCTGATCACCACGGGCGGCCCTTCATCCAACCGTCAGGCGGTCAGGCGCACTTGATCTCGCGGTTCACCACGGCCATCCCGGCGACCTTGTCGCCGTCCACGGTGAACTCGTACTGCCAGCCCTGCTGCCCCTCGACCGGCATCACGTACTTGCCGCCCTTGGCGAGCTGGAGGCCCTTGGCGCCGTACGCCTGCTGGAGCGCCTCCACGGTGGAGCCGGCCCCGAGGCCCTCGGCCGTCTTCGCCTCGGCCGGGGCAACCAGTTCGCGCAGGCCCGTCGCCGCGAAGGAGACCCGGCCGGTGGCCAGGTACGCCTTGTCCTTGGCCTCCTGGGCGAACCGCAGGTCGACCAGGGCCATCGTCGCGTCCGCGATCGCCTTGGCGGCGTCGGCCAAGCCCTTGGCCCCGGCGGCGGAGCCCGCGGCGGCGGCGGCCGCGTCCTTGGCGGAGGCGTTCGGCGGCAGGGTGCCCCCCGGGGCGGGCGCCTTGCCCGAGGCCGCGTCGGCCTTGGCGTTCAGGTCCTTGTAGCGGGCCTCGGTGGCCGCCTCGGCGGTCATCCGGGCCTGGTCCGGCGCCGGGCCGCCCTTGTAGACGAAGTCCGTGCAGCCGTCGAGCAGCGAGACCGGCACGCCCTCCAGAGCGCCGGTGGCCAGCCCGGCGTCCTTGGCCATCCCCGGCTTCAACCCCCGGTACCCGGCCGCCGCGAAGGCCTCCGGGCCCTTCGACGTGGACGCGGGCGCGGGCGTCGCCGCGGGCGCCCCGGTCGTGGCCGGAGCCTTCGCGGTGTCCTTCTCGTCGTTCTTGTCGTCGGACGTACAGGCCGCCGCACCGGCGACCAGCAGTGCCACCGAGATGCCCACGCCCACTGCGCGGACCAAGGCTCGGTTCTTCCTCATGCCACAACCTTCACTTGATCATTCGATGGTCGCCGCATCGAGAGTGCGACCACGGTCTACAGGCGGTCTCTCAGGAGCAGTACGTGTTGTGCTTGACCAGGGCGAGGCCGGCGACCTTGCCCTCGGCCATGGTGAACTCGTAGAACCAGTCCGGGCCGCCGTTGCCGCCCTCGGCCGGGAGTTCGTACTTGCCGTCCTCGGTCGGCTTGAGGGCCTTGCCCTCGTAGGCTCGCTCGAGCTCGTCCTCCGCCGAACCGGCGCCGACTCCCTCGGCGGTGCGGGCGTCCGCCGGGGCGACCAACTGGCGCAGGCCCTCGGTGCCGAAGTTGACCCGGCCGGTGGCCAGGAAGGCCTGGTCCCGGTTCTTACGGGCGGTCACGATGACGTCCGCCTCCTTGAACAGCGCGTCGGACTCCTGCCGTTCGGCGGCCTCCTGCTTCAGCCGCTCCTGGAGGCGCTCGCTGTGCTTCACCATCTCCTCCGGCGAGGCCCCGGGCGCCAGGGTCTCGAACGGCTTCCGGTTCGCCCGCATCTCGTCGATCCTGGCAATCGCCTTGTCGGACTTCGCGCGGGCCTCCGTCTCGGCCGCCATCCGAACCGGGTCCGGCGCCGGGCCGCCCTTGTACGCGTAGTCGGTGCAGCCGTTGAGCAGCGAGACCGGCGACGGCTCCAGGGCTCCGGAGGCGAGCGCCTCGTCCTTGGTCATCGACAGCCGCAGTCCGCGGTAGCCGCCGGTGCCGAACGGCTGCGGCGGCGTGCTGGCCGCCGAGGTCGCGCCGGTCTTCCGCCCCGCGTCCTTGCCGCCCTCGCAGGCCGCCGCTCCGGCCACGACCAGAGCCACCGTCAGTACGGCCCCCGCCGTGCGCGCGCTGCGCGTCATCCCCACGGTGATCCCCTCCCCTGTGTCGATCACACACGGTAGCGAATATGCGGGCATGATCCACAATCGGTTTCCACACCAGCGGAAGGGCCGTCGCCGTGAACGGCCGACGACTGGCCACCCCGCCGTCCGCCGTCTTCCGTAGGCGGCGGACGGCAGCTGCCGGTCAGTGGGCCGGGGGCTGCGCGGCGAGGCCGCGGGTGTAGTGGGCGGCGGCGAGGACCGAGGCCATCAACTCGGCGTCGAGCACGGAGGCGTCGGCCAGCCGGGTGGCCGCCGCGTGGGAGGCGAGCAGCGTCTTGGTGACCCTCAGTGCGGCCTCGGGGCGGCGGGTGACGGGCCTGACCCACTCGGCCACCGCCCCGTCCAGGTCCTGCTCGGGGACGACGCGTTGCAGGATGGCGAGCTCCCGCGCCTCCACCGCGCCGACCGGGCGGCTGGTGAGGATGATCTCGCGGACCCTGGCCGCGCCGACCTCGTGGAGCAGCCGGGGCAGCAGGCCGCCCCAGGCGACGGGCAGGCCCAGGGCCAGCTCGGGCAGCCGGAAGACGGCGTTGTCGGCGCCGACCCGCAGGTCGCAGGCGAGCGCCAGGGCAAAGCCGGCACCGGTGGCCCGGCCCTGGACCCGCGCGACGGTCACGGCGGAGCTGTTGGTGAGGGCATCGCAGACCCTGCGGGCCTTCTCCCCGTAGTTCCGTATGCCGCCGCCGGTCGGGTCCTGGTCCAGGCCTGCGAAGAGTTCGTCCCGGTCGCCGCCGAGGCAGAAGTCCCGGCCGGCCCCGGACAGCACGATCACGCGCACGGCCGGGTCGGGTACGGCCAGCACGGCGAGGAGTTCGTCCAGCATGGCCGAGGTGACGGCGTTCCCGGTCGCCGGGCTGTCCAGCTCGATGTGGAGCACGGGGCCCTGGCGCTCGGTACGGACCGTACGGGCCACCGCGGGCGCGGGGACGGGCTCCGGGGCGGGCGACGGGACGGGCGACGCGACGGGCTCGGGGTACGGGTACGGGTACGGGAGGTACGACGGCTGCGCCGCGTACGGCGGGTACTGCGGAACCTGGGGAACCTGGGGAACCTGGGGAACCTGCGGGGACACGTTCATGCGGCCACTCTCAGGGACGTCACCCGGTGGAAGACCATCCGGGGTGCGTACTCGGGCGGGCTCACCGCCCGCAGGGTCGGGAAGCGCCGCAGCAGCTGGCCGAGCAGGGCACGTGCCTCCAGCCTGGCCAGGCCCGCGCCGAGGCAGTAGTGGGCGCCGCCGCCGAAGGTGAGGTGGGTGCCCCGGCGGAGCACGTCGAAAGCGTGCGGGTCCGGGTTGCGGCGCGGATCGCGGTTCGCCGCGCCGTACATCACGTGGACCATGGTGTCCTTGGGCAGGAACACCCCGGCCAGCTCGGTGTCCTCGCCCGCGACGCGGCTGTTGACGCGGATCGGCGGGTCGTAGCGCAGCGCCTCGTCGATCGCGGCGTCGATGTGCTCCGGCCGCTCCCGCAGCCACTCCCACCGGCCGGGCGACCGCAGCAGCGACCACACCAGCGAGGAGAGCAGCGTCGCCGTGGTCTCCAGCGAGGCGATGGTGACGAACATGGTGAGCTGGTAGACCATCCGGTCGGTGGCCTCGCGGTCGGACTCCAGCGCGTCCCAGGTGCGGATCCAGCCGGCGATCACGTCGTCGCCGTCGTTGTCGCGGCGCTCCCGGACGAGGCGGGTGAAGTACTCGCGCAGGTCCATGGTGGCCTGCTCCGAAACCGCCAGCTGGCTCTTGGTGGGCAGGAGTTCCTGGGCGTGCACCTGGTTGTGGGTCATCGTCAGGATGTGCGGGTAGTCCGCCGGGGCGATGTCCAGCCAGCGCCCGACGGTGCCGATCGGCAGCTGCTCGCTGACCAGGGACGAGAGGTCCGCCTCGCCGTCCGCCCGTATTCGCTCGGCCAGGCGGTCGAGCAGCCCGGTGACGTCGGCCTCGATCTCCGGCTGCATGTCCCGCAGGGTGGCGTGGTTGAAGAGGTTTCCGAGGCTGCGCCGCTGCCGGGTGTGCTCGGGGGCGTTGAGCCGGGAGAGCGTCCGGCTCATCTCCTGGGTGGCGACGGCCTCCCAGCGCTCCGTCCCGGTCTGCCGTTCCTGCCAGGCGAAATCGGGGACGAGCCAGGTCCTGCCGCGCAGGACCTGGTCGCACGCGTCGTACCCGGTGACCAGGTAGCCGCCCCAGGGCGCCGGGACGAGGTCTCCCAGCGCCCGCAGCCCGTCGTAGACCGGGCTCGGGTCGGCGAGTCCCTCGGCCGACCGCAGCCTGCGCAGGAGCGGCACGGCGGCGCGGCGGTCGACCACCCTTCCGTCCGGGCGCTCCGGGTCTGCGGGGCGGGCTTCCAACGTGGCGGTCACACGGGGCTCCTTACGCGCGGGCGGGCAGTACGGCGGCGATCTACCCAGCAACAGCGCGCTCAAGCGTCGATCCGTGTTGCCCCCGTCACGTACCCGCACCGCCGTCGGACTCCGTTCACGCCGCGGTGGCGGAACGGCTTCCGACGGCGCGTCGGATCGGAGCCCGGGGTGTGTCAGACCCGGAAGACGTCCAGGAAGGAGCTCCACCACCCCTTCTTCTGCCCGGCCCGGCCCGGCGCGGGGGCGGTGGCCTGCGGGTACGCCTGCGTCGCCTCGGGGCCGACCGGTGATCCGCCCGGCGCGGTGTCCGCACCCGCGGCCGGCCGCGTGGTGCGGGCGGGCGCCGGGCTGAACCGCACCGGCAGCGAGACCAGGCCGCGCTGGAACGGGCCCGGCCGCCACTCCACGCTCTCCGCGGGCACCGCGAGCGTGACGTCCGGGAGGGCGTTGAGCAGGCACTCGATCGCGCTCAGGGCGATCAGCTGGGCCGGGGACTTGGCCGGGCACGCGTGCGGGCCGGCGCCCCAGGCCAGGTGGGCCCCCTTGCTGAGGGTCAGCCGGGCGTCCGTCAGCGCGGGGTCGCTGTTGGCGGCGGCGAAGCTGATCACCACCGGGCTGCCCGCGTCCATCGGGACCCCGCCCACGTCGAGGTCCTGCATCGGGTAGTGCGTGGCGTAGTTGGCGATCGGCGGGTTGTTCCACAGCACGTCGTCGAGGGCGTCCTCGATGCGCAGTCCGGAGCGGCCCTCGCCGGACAGCAGCAGGAGCAGCGCGTTGCCGATCAGGTTGCGCTCGGGCTCGACGCCGGCGCCCATCAGCATGACCAGCTGGTCCTTGAGCTCCTCGTCCCGCAGGCCGGCCGGGTGCTGGATGAGCCACGAGGTGATGTCGTCGCCGGGCTGGCGGCGCTTCAGCGCGACCAGGTCCATCAGGCAGGCGGTCAGCTCCTCGTTGGCCTGGATCACGTCGAGGCCGTCGAAGAGCGCGGACATGCTGCGGGTCAGCCGGTCGCCGATGTCGGCCGGGCAGCCGAACAGCTGGTTGAACAGCAGCAGCGGCAGCAGCTTGGCGTAGTCGTTGAGCAGGTCGGCCCGGCCCAGCGGACTGAACTGGTCGATCAGGTAGCCGGCTATCCGTTCGACGTGCCGGTTGAGCCGGTTGTCGTTGAGCCGGCCCAGGCTCTCGGTGACGGCCTTGCGCAGCCGCAGGTGCTCGGCGCCGTCCGTGAAGAGGCAGTTGGGCCGGTAGAACATCATCGGCAGGACGGGGCTGTCCAGCGGCACCCGTCCTTCGTTGAGCGCCGCCCAGCGCCGCGAGTCCCGGGCGAACATCCCCGGGTTCTGCAGCACCCGCAGAGCGGCCTCGTGCGAGGTGACCAGGGTGGCCTCGACCCCCGGGGCCAACTCCACCGGCGCGGCGGGACCGTTGGCGCGCAGCTTGTCGTAGACCGCGCCGGGGTCGGACGAGAACATCTCCCCGTAGAGCGGTGTGCTCACGCCGACGTGCATCGGGCAGCCCTGCGGAGGCGACTGCGGGGCGGGTCGCTGCGGAGATTCCATGGGTCGTTCCTTGGAGGTGGCCCCGGGCGGGTGCGGACCCGGGAGGCGTGAGGGGAGGGAGGCGTGGGGGAGGTCAGGAGTCGCGGGGGAGGTCAGGAGCCGCGGTCGAGGTCAGGAGGCGCGGTCGAGCAGGTGCCGGACGAGCGTCAGCAGGGCGTTGGCCGAGGAACGCTGGTCCCGCGCGTCGCAGAACACCACCGGTGTGTGCGGCAGCAGGTCGAGCGCCTCGCGCAGCTGGTCCTCTGTGTACTCGTCCTGCCGGTCGAAGCTGTTGACCGCCACGGCGTACTCCAGGCCGTACTGCTCGATCAGGTCGATGACGGGGAAGGTGTCCGCGAGGCGGGTCGGGTCGGCCAGCAGCAGCGCCCCCAGCGCGCCCCGCGCCATGTCCTCCCAGAGCTGCATGAACCGTTGCTGCCCCGGCGTGCCGAACAGGTACAGCACCAGGTCGTCGCCGAGTGTCAGCCGGCCGAAGTCCAGGGCGACGGTCGTGGTCTTCTTGTCCGGTACGCCGCGGAGGTCGTCGACACGGATGGACGCCTGCGTCATGCTCTCCTCGGTGCTCAGCGGGGCGATCTCCGACAAGGCCCCGATGAGCGTGGTCTTGCCGACCGCGAAGTGCCCCACGACCAGGATCTTGACCGCGGTCGTCACCGCGCCCGGGACGTAGATGTCCTCAGGCGAACCGGCGTTGAAGTCCATGCAGTACCTTCTCTAGAAGTCTCGGATCCGGGGCCTGGGCCGGGGGCGGGGCCGACCGGCACAGCAACCGTCCCTCATGGATCAGGTCCGTCAGCAGCAGCCTCACGACCCCCACCGGCAGCTCCAGCCGGGCCGCGACCTCGGCCACCGAGAGGTAGCCGCCGGAGCACAGCTCCCAGATCGCCCGGGTCTCCGGGCTCGGCAGGGCAGGGAGGTCCTGCTCGGGCGCGACGGTGACCAAGGTGATCAGAGACAGGGCTTCCGCACTCGGTAACTCGCGCCCACCGGTGATCACGTAGGAGCGGATGAAGCCGCCGGTGACCCGCTGTTCCTCGCCGCCGGCCGTCATGAGCCGCTGAGCGTGCTCTGGCGCGGCGCCGCCGACATCGCCCGTCCGAGCGCGCCCACCTGCTGCTGCATCCGGAAGGACATCGCCTCCATGTCGACGTCGGGGGCGGTGGAGGCGGCCAGGTACGCGCCGCTGCCGGCCGCGATCAGGAAGATCCAGCCGTGGTCGTACTCCAGCAGGGTCTGGCGCCAGACCCCGCCGCCTGCGCCGTCTCCGCCGACGAACGGGGCGACCGCGCGGCTCAGCGACTGCATCGAGCTCATCGCGGCGGCGTTGGTCTCCGCCTCGTCACGGCCTATCTCGCTGGACCGTTCGAGCAGGAGGCCGTCGGCGGAGACGAGGATGGCGTGCCGGGCGCCGGGTACCTGGAGTACGTCGTTGAGCACCCAGGAAAGATCGCGGCTCACTGGATCTCGGTTCCTTCCGTGTTCGTGGTGTTACGCCCGGACAGCGTGCCGCGCTGGAACGCGCCGAGGCGGGACGGCGTGTTCTGGCCGGGGCTCCGCGCCGGCGCCTCGGCCCGGCCGGGGTCCTGCGGGGAGGGGAGGACCGACACCGGGCGGTGGCGGCGGCGGCGGGGCAGCTGTCCGTCCGCGGTCATCTCCGGTTCCGTCACCGCCGCCGGCGGCACCGGGGCCAGGGGCGCCGCCGGTTCGGGCAGCGACACGAGTCGCTGACCGGGGGCCTGCGCCCAGGCCGGCGCGGGCTGCTCCGCCGGCGGGGCCTGGTAGTCGCCGCGCGCGCCCTGGTGGTCACCGTGCGCGGCCTGGTGCTCGCCGTGCACGGCGGTGGCCGGGGCCGCGACCTCGCTGCTGAGCAGCTCGGCCGGCAGCAGCACCACGGCCCGCACGCCCCCGTACGGGGAGACCGAGTCGACGGAGACCCGGAAGCCGTAGCGGGCGGCCAGCATGCCGGAGACGGCGAAGCCGAACTTCGGGGGGTTGCCCAGGCTGGTGAGGCCGATCGGCGCGCCCGGGTTCAGGAGCACCGCCGCGCGGTCCTTCTCCTCCTGGCCCATGCCGAGGCCGGCGTCGTCGACGATCAGGCAGACGCCGGTGGGGACGGCCTGGACGCTGACCTCCACCGGGGTGTCCGGGGCGGAGTAGTTGGTCGCGTTGGCGAGCAGCTCGGACAGCACGACGGCGACCGGCTCGACGACCTTGCTGACGAGCGCGACGCTGACCTGGGAGTGGATCCGCACCCGGTCGAAGTGCCGGATCCGGCCCTGGGCGCTGCGGACCACGTCGTAGACCGAGGCGACGCTCTCACGGCGGCCCAGCCAGCCGCCGCAGAGCACCGCGATGCCCTGGGCACGCCGGCCGAACTGGCTGTTCGTGTGGTCGATCGTCATCAGGTCGGCCAGGATCTGCGGGCTGTCGCCGTACTTCCGCTGCACCTTGTCGATGACGACCTGCTGCTCGTCGGCCAAGCCCTGCAGCGTCCGCATCGCCGCCTTGAGGACGGCCTTGGTGTCCTCCTCGGCGTCGCGGCGGACGTCCGTCAGCTCGGACGCGTGCTGGCTCCGCAGGTGGTCGTGCAGCACGGCGAACTCGTCGCGCTGCCGCTGCGCCAGGGCGCCGGCCTCCTCCAGGGAAACGTTTCGCCGCCGCAGGGCGAGGTTCGTCCTGCGGGCCTGGAGGGCCGCTCCGACGGCTACGAGCATCACCACGATGAAGACCCAGAAAAAGGGTTCCTGCACAAATGACGTCATGAAACTCTCTTCAGGTGGCACCGCGTGGAGCCGGTCCGGGCCCCAAGGCGCGAATGGGACTGGCGGCCTGAACCCCTCCGAAAGACACCTGATGTCACATCACATCGCGGTGCTTTCCGGCACGGGACCTGCGGCGACGCCTATCGCGGAGTCAGCCTACTGCAACTCCTGGTAGGTCAGAACAGCTACCAAAAAGGGCAGTTGGGGCGAAGTTCCGCGACCGGCCGGGAACTCCGGTGGGACTTGGCGGACTTCGTAGCGCGACGTTAATCGCAAGGACATATCCCGACCACGCCCCGGCTCGTGCGCAGCGTGACGACTCCGTCACCATCCGGAATCCGCCGCCCGTCGGCCGGTCGCGAAAAGCGGCGGGCCCGCGTCCGTGGACGCGGGCCCGCCGCCTGGCTGTACCGCCGGCCGTCAGCGCATGGAGCCCGTGCGCAGGAGGGTGCGGATGACCCGCATCGCGACCGAGAGGCTGGACAGCTCGTAGTTGTCCGAACCCCTTATGTCGTCGAGGGTGCTCTTGGCGCGGTTCAGCAGGGTGGCGTTGAGGTCCGCCCAGGCGCTGTAGCGCTCCTCCGGGGTGGCGCCCTCGGGGCCGCAGGCGAGGATGTCGGCGGTCAGCGCCGCGTGCGCCGCGAAGAGGTCCTCGCGGATCGCGGCCCGGGCCATCGACGACCAGCGGTCGGTGCGGGGCAGCTCGATGATGCGGTCGAGCAGGTGGGTGATCTGGAGGCGGTCGGCGAGGTCGTAGTAGAGCTCGGCGACCTCGGCGACGTCCTTGTCGGAGCGGTCCGCGACCTCGCTGATGTCCAGGGTCGGGAAGGTCGAGGAGAGGCCGGCGATCCGGGTGGCCAGTTCCTCCGGCACCCCGGCCGAGGCGAGCTCGTTGTAGACGGCCTCGAACCAGACCAGGTCGTCGCCGCGCAGCGGCTTGGGCAGCGAGCCCCAGACCTGGTCGACCCGGTCGTGGAAGAACTCGATGGTGCCGGCGATGTCGAGCGGCTGGCGGCGGTTGTTGAGCATCCACCGGGTGGCACGCTCGACCAGGCGCCGCGAGTGCAGCCGCATCTTGGTCTGGACCCGGGCCGTGACCTCGTTGTCCAGGCCCTCGATCTCGGCCCAGATGTCCTCCAGGTCGAACACGGCCCTGGCGGCGGTGTGGGTCCGGGCGATCTCCTCGTAGGTCGCGCCGGTCTCCTCCTTCAGCCGGAAGGCGAAGGTGCAGCCGCCGCGGTTGATCGTGTCGTTGACGATCAGGGTGGTGATGATCTCGCGGCGCAGCGCGTGGTTGTCGATCGCGTCGGCGAACCGGGCCCGCAGCGCGCTCGGGAAGTAGTCGTGCAGCGCGGTGCGGAAGTACGGGTCGTCGGGCAGCGCGGTGGCGAGCAGCTCCTCGGCCAGCGTGATCTTGGTGTACGCGAGCAGGACGGACATCTCGGGCTGCGAGAGGCCGCGGCCGTTCTGCTGGCGCTCGCGGATCTGGCGCTCGGTGGGCAGGAACTCCAGGCCCCGGTCGAGCTGGCCGGCCGACTCCAGCCGGTTGATCATCCGGGAGTGGACGTTGACCATGCTGTGCGCCTGGGCGACGGCGTTGGCCAACACCACGTTCTGCGCGTAGTTGTTGCGCAGCACCAGGTGGCCGACCTCGTCGGTCATCTCGGCGAGCAGGACGTTGCGCTGCTTGACCGTCATGTCGCCGTCGGCGACGACCTGGTTGAGCAGGATCTTGATGTTGACCTCGTGGTCCGAGGTGTCCACACCGGCCGAGTTGTCGATGGCGTCGGTGTTGATCCAGCCGCCGGCGCTCTCGGGGCCGCCGACCGCGGCGTACTCGATGCGGCCGAGCTGGGTGCAGCCGAGGTTGCCGCCCTCGCCGATGACGCGGGCCCGGACCTGGTCGCCGTTGACGCGGATGGCGTCGTTGGCCTTGTCGCCGACCTCGGCGTTGGTCTCGGTGGAGGCCTTGACGTAGGTGCCGATGCCGCCGTTCCAGAACAGGTCGACCGGCGCCTGGAGGATCGCCTTCATCAGCTCGGCCGGGGTGAGCCGGGTGTCCTGGACGCCGAGGGCGGCCCGGACCTGCGTGCTGAGCTGGATCGACTTGGCGGTGCGCGGGAAGACGCCGCCGCCGGCCGAGATCAGCGACTTGTCGTAGTCGTCCCAGGAGCTGCGGGGCAGTTCGAAGAGCCGGCGCCGCTCGGCGTAGGAGGCGGCGGCGTCCGGGTTCGGGTCGAGGAAGATGTGGCGGTGGTCGAAGGCGGCGACCAAGCGGATGTGCTCGCTGAGCAGCATGCCGTTGCCGAAGACGTCGCCGGACATGTCGCCGATGCCGATGACCTTGAAGTCCTCGGTCTGGGTGTCGACGCCGAGCTCGCGGAAGTTGCGCTTGACCGACTCCCAGGCGCCGCGGGCCGTGATGCCCATGCCCTTGTGGTCGTAGCCGGCCGAACCGCCGGAGGCGAACGCGTCGCCCAGCCAGAAGCCGTAGGACTCGGCGACGCCGTTGGCGATGTCGGAGAAGGTCGCGGTGCCCTTGTCGGCGGCGACGACGAGGTAGGTGTCGTCCTCGTCGTGGCGGACGACGTCGGCCGGGTGGACGACCTCGCCGGCGACCAGGTTGTCGGTGATGTCGAGCAGCGCGGAGATGAACGTCTTGTACGAGGAGATGCCCTCGGCCAGCCAGGCGTCCCGGTCGACCGACGGGTCCGGCAGCTGCTTGGCGACGAAGCCGCCCTTGGCGCCGACCGGCACGATGACGGTGTTCTTGACCATCTGCGCCTTGACCAGGCCGAGGATCTCGGTGCGGAAGTCCTCGCGCCGGTCGGACCAGCGCAGACCGCCGCGGGCGACCTTGCCGAAGCGCAGGTGCACGCCCTCGACCTGCGGCGAGTACACCCAGATCTCGAACGCGGGGCGCGGGGCCGGCAGGTCCGGGATGGCCTTCGGGTCGAACTTCATCGACACGTAGGAGTGCCAGTCACCGGAGCCGTCGTGCTGGAAGAAGTTGGTCCGCAGGGTGGCCGTGATGAGGTGCAGGAAGGAGCGCAGGATGCGGTCCTCGTCCAGCGAGACGACCTCGTCGAGCGCGCCGGACAGCTCCTCCAGGATGCCCTCGGTCAGCTCGGCGGCGCCCTGCTGGTGGCTGGGGCTCAGCCGGGCCTCGAACAGGTTGACCAGCAGCCGGGTGGTGTGGGTGTTGTTGCGGAGCGCGTCCTCCATGTAGTCCTGGGAGAACGTGGAGCCCGCCTGGCGCAGGTACTTGGCGTACGCGCGCAGCACCGTCGCCTGGCGCCAGGTCAGCCCGGCGGTGAGGACCAGCTCGTTGAAGCCGTCGTTCTCGGCCTTGCCGGTCCAGGTGGCGGCGAAGGTCTCCTGGAAGCGCTCGCGGGCCTCGTCGGTGAGCTCGGTGGCCTCGCGCAGCCTCAGGCCGAAGTCGTACACCCACGCGGTGGTGTCGTCGGAGCGGCGCAGCGCGTACGGGTGCTCGTCCAGCACCTCGACGCCCAGGCGCTGGAGCACCGGCAGGACCTCGGTGAGCGAGATCGGGCCGCCGACCCGGTAGACCTTGAAGCGGCGCTCGTCGTCGCCCGCGCCGACCGGCTGGTACAGGTTGAGGCGGAAGTCGCCCTCGCCGTGCAGCGACTCGATCTGCTTGATGTCGGCGACGGCGGTGCGCGGCGGGAAGTCGGCGCGGTAGCCGTCGGGGAAGGCGTTGGCGTACTTGTGGCCGAGCTCGGCGGCCTTCTCCTCGCCCAGTTCGGTGTGCAGCTGGTCGTGGAAGCCGTCCATCCAGAACCGGGCGGCCTCGGCGAGGCGGTTCTCGATCCGCTCGATGTCGGAGTCGGTGAGCCGCGGCAGTTCGGTGCCGGGGGCGACGCGGACCACGAAGTGCAGACGGGTCAGCACCGACTCGGTGGCGTACACCGTGTAGTCGATGGTGGCGCCGTTCAGCTCCTCCTTGAGGATCTCGGTGAGCAGCAGCCGGATCCGGGTGGTGTAGCGGTCGCGCGGCAGGTAGATGAACGCGGAGAAGTAGCGCCCGTACTCGTCCTGGCGCAGGAAGAGCCGCAGCTTACGGCGCTCCTGGAGGTACAGCACGCTGGTGGCGATGGAGATCAGCTCGGAGGCCGCGGTCTGGAACATCTCGTCCCGCGGGAAGGTCTCCATGATCTGCAGCAGGTCGCGGCCGTCGTGGCTCTCGCTGGAGAAGCCGGAGCCTTCGAGCACCTCCTGCACCTTGCGGCGCACGACCGGGATGCGGGTGACCGACTCGGTGTAGGCGGCGGAGGAGAACAGGCCGAGGAAGCGGCGCTCGCCGATCGGCTCGCCGGCGGCGTTGAACTTCTTGACGCCGACGTAGTCCAGGTAGGACGGGCGGTGCACGGTGGAGCGGCTGTTGGCCTTGGTGAGGACGAGCAGCTTCTTCTCGTGGGCCTTGGCGCGGACCGGCGCGGAGAGGCGGCCGAAGGCCTCGCTGGCCGGGTGGTGGTGGTCGTCGTGGCCGCGCGGGTCGGAGCGCAGGATGCCGAGGCCGGTCCCGGCGACGGCCTTCAGGACCTCCTCGCCCTCGTGCTCGACCAGGTCGTACTCGCGGTAGCCGAGGAAGGTGAAGTGGTCGTCGGCGAGCCAGCGCATCAGCTCCCAGGCCTCGCCGACCTCCTGCTCGGGCAGGCCGGTCGGGGGCTCCTCGGCGAGCTCGTCGGCCAGGCGCAGCGCGCTCTCGCGCATCTTGCTCCAGTCCCCGACGACCTCGCGGACGTCGCCGAGCACCCGGCGCAGGTCGGTCTCGATCGCGCGCAGGTCGTCGCGGTCGGTCTCGCGGTCGATCTCGATGTGCATCCACGACTCGACGGTCGCGTCGGCGGGCCACTCGGTGCCGGCGGCCTGGCTGCGGGAGCAGGCGTCGACGTCCAGGATCTCCAGCAGCTTGCCGGTGATGTCACGGCGGACGACCAGCTGGGGGTGGATCACGACGTGGATGGCGCGGTCCTGGCGGGACAGCTCGTTGGTGACGGAGTCGACCAGGAAGGGCATGTCGTCGGTGACGACCTCGACCACGGTGTGGCCGCAGGACCAGCCGTTCTCCTCGACCGAGGGGGTGTACACCCGCACCTCGGCGGTGCCCTGCGGGCGCTTGAGGCCCAGCCGGTAGTGGGAGGCCGCCGCGCCGTAGACGTCGACCGGGTCGCGGTCGACCAGGTCCTCGGGCGCGGTGTGGAGGTAGTAGTGGTGCAGGTACGCGGTCAGAGCGCCGTTGCTCAGGCCTTCCCCCGGCGCCGCTCCCCCCACCTGGCTGTTCTCAGCGGCTGTGGCTGCCTTCTTGAGCAGGTCTGCCTTGGCTGCGTCCAGCTTGGTCTGCATGACTTCTTGGCTCCTGTCGCGCGCCGTTGCGTGACTCGGTGGTGTGTGGGTGTACACCGACGGGTCACTCGCAATCCTGCCGCACCTTCCAACTGAAAAGGCTTCATGGCACGCATGAAATACCTTCGCAGCGGGTAGGACGATTCGTCCTGCGGAGCCACCCGACGACGCCAGCCAGCCTAACCGGATCAATCGAAGGTGGACAGGGACAGGGAGGCGCAAACCCGCAGGATGATCGGTCCGTCCTGGACACCATGTCCAAACCGGAGCCTCCCGTTCACTCTCAGCCCATGTGCGGGTACCGCAGGTCCGTGGGGGGAACGAAGGTCTCCTTGATCGCGCGGGCCGAGGTCCAGCGCAGGAGGTTCTGGGCGGCGCCCGCCTTGTCGTTGGTCCCGGAGGCCCGGCCGCCGCCGAAGGGCTGCTGGCCGACGACCGCGCCGGTCGGCTTGTCGTTGATGTAGAAGTTCCCGGCGGTGAACCGCAGCGCCTCGACCGCCTGGGCGATGGCGTAACGATCCTGCGCGATCACCGAGCCGGTCAGGCCGTACGGGGCGCCGGAGTCGACCCGGCGCAGCACGTCCTCCCAGCGGGCGTCCTCGTAGACGTGGACGGCCAGGATCGGACCGAAGTACTCCGTCCGGAAGATCTCGTTGCGGTAGTCGGAGGAGACCAGGACGGTCGGCCGGACGAACCAGCCGATCGCGTCGTCGTACTGGCCGCCCGCCGCCAGCTCGATCGTCGGATCGGCCTTGGCCCGCTCGATGGCGTCCCGGTTCTTCTCGAACGCGCGCCGGTCGATGAGGGCGCCCATGAAGTTGGAGAGGTCGGTGACGTCGCCCACCGTCAGCGCGTCCACCTCGGCCACCAGCTCGTCCTTGATCTTCTGCCAGAGGCTGCGCGGCAGGTAGGCCCGGGAGAGCGCCGAGCACTTCTGGCCCTGGTACTCGAACGCGCCGCGGACCAGCGCCGCCTTCAGGATCGCCGGATCGGCCGAGCGGTGGGCCAGCAGGAAGTCCTTGCCGCCGGTCTCGCCGACGATCCGCGGGTACGTCCGGTAGCCGCCGATGTTGGCGCCGATGGTCTGCCAGAGCGACTGGAAGGTGGCGGTGGAGCCGGTGAAGTGCAGCCCGGCGAGCGCCGGGTCGGCGAGGGCGACCGCGGACAGCTGGACGCCGTCGCCGGTGACCAGGTTGACCACCCCGGGCGGCAGACCGGCCGCCTCCAGCAGCCGCATCAGGTAGTGCGCGGCCAGGGTCTGGGTCGGCGCGGGCTTCCAGACCACGGTGTTGCCCATCAGCGCGGGCGCGGTCGGCAGGTTGCCGGCGATCGCGGTGAAGTTGAACGGGGTGATCGCGTAGACGAAACCCTCCAGCGGGCGGTGGTCCACCCGGTTCCAGACGCCCGGTGCGGAGATCGGCTGCTCGGCCAGGATCCGCCGGGCGAACTGGACGTTGAACCGCCAGAAGTCGATCAGCTCGCAGGCGGAGTCGATCTCGGCCTGCTGCGCGGTCTTGGACTGGCCGAGCATGGTGGCCGCGTTGAGGGTCTCCCGCCAGGGCCCGGCCAGCAGGTCGGCGGCCCGCAGGAAGACCGCCGCCCGGTCGTCGAAGGACAGCGACCGCCACTGCCGGCCCGCCGCGAGCGCCGAGTCCACCGCCGCGCGGGCGTCCTCCCGGGTGGCGTTGCCGAGCACCCCCAGCTTGGCGGCGTGGTGGTGCGGCTGGACGACGTCGATCCGCTCACCGCCGCCGAACCGCTGCTCGCCGCCGATGGTCATCGGCAACGGGATCTGCTCGGCCGCCAGCTCGTCCAGCCGCCGGACCAGCCGGTCCCGCTCCGGGCTGCCGGGCGCGTACCCCAGCACCGGCTCGTTGACCGGGAGGGGCACCTCGGTGACTGCGTCGATCGGCATGGCGGCTCCGTCCTGCTGACTGCTCCGGTGGGAGGGCCCGATCCACCGGACAGGCCCTGGTCCAGCCTGACCAGCGGCCGCGCGATCCGCCCGCTCAGACACGCGGACGGCGGACGTGGCGCCCGCCACGCCCGCCGCGGACGGTCAGCCCCGCCCCAGCCGCCCGGCCAGCTCGACCGCCTCCGCCAGGCTGTCCACCACCGGCACCCCGAGCGGCTCCAGCTTCTCCCGGGTGTGCGAGCCGCCGGTGTAGAGCACCGCGTGCGCACCCGCGCCCAGCGCCGCCCGGGCGTCGTCCGCGGCGTCGCCGATCAGCACCGTACGGGCCGGGTCCACCCGCTCGCCGAGCGCGGCCAGGTGCCGGGCCAGCTGCTCCGCCTTCTGGCCGCCGGACGGGCCGCTGCGGCCGTCCACCCGCAGGAACCGGCCGGTCAGGCCGAAGGCGTCGACCAGCGGCAGCAGCTTCTCGTGCTCGTACATCGACAGCAGCGACTGGCTGTGCCCGGCCTCCCGCCAGCCGTCCATCAGCTCGTGCACGCCGTCCGTCAGCCCGCAGGCCGGGCTCAGCTCCCGGTAGCGGTCGTGGAAGGCCTCGTCCAGCCGGAGCCACTCCTCCTGGGACGGCATCCGGCCGAGCAGCCGCTCGTAGAACCGGGGGATCGGGATCTCGTACTGCTCGCGGTACTCCCGCATGGTCATCGGCCCGACGCCGATGGTCGCGAACGCGGCGTTGCTCGCGCCGAGCACCGCCTCCATGTCGTGGAAGAGCGTGCCGTTCCAGTCCCAAACGATGTGTGTAGCCACGCGCGAAACGGTAGCCCCGACCACCGACACGCCGGTAGGACGGGGCTCACGCACCCTGCTGCTCCGCTCCGGCGCGACCGGCCGTTCAGGCCAGCAGCGCGGAGATCTCCTGGGTGGCGAACCAGAGCAGGTCGTGGTCCTCGGCCCCGTCCACGGTGAACTGGGCGTCCTGGTCGCCCGCGTCGGCCGCGGCCACCGCCGCCACCGCCGCCGCGACGTCCTCGACCACCTCGCCGTCGGCGACGTCCGCGTGCACCGCCGCCGCCTTCGCCAGCGGCAGCGGGCCGGCCAGCACCACCCGGCCGAGCGAGGCCTGGTCCTGGTACTCGTCGCCGGGGAACGGCCGGACGGCCGAGTCGGCCACGTCCAGGGCCACCACGACCCGGCGGCGCGGGGCGTCCGGGTCGGCGGCCAGCAGCCGCAGGGAGGACTGCGCGGCCCGGTTCAGCGCCGCGTACTCCAGTTCCTCCAGGTCGTCACTGACGTACCACTCGCGCAGCGCGGGCGTCACGGCGTAGGCCGCGGACTGGTCCAGGGCACCACCCGGGTGCGCCGCCGCCAGGCCGTTCAGGGTGGTGGGCACGTACACGCGCATCGGTGGCACTCTCCGGTTCGTCCAGCGGCACAGCTTCCAGCGCCCCAAGAATAAGCGCCGCCGGGCCGGGCGTGATCACCTCGGCCCGACTCAGCGGGCGGCCCGCAGGGCCTCACCGCACGTGCGCAGGGCGCTCTCCAGCACCGCGTCGCGGCGGGCCGGGTCCATCATGTTCGGGCCCATCACGGCCAGGTCGGCCGGCGTCGGCGCGAGCAGCCGCACCCGTACGCCCTCGGCCCGCAGCAGCACGGCCTCGCGCAGCAGCTGCCGGGTGACGGCGCGGCGGTAGCGACTGACCAGCTGGGCCAGCACGCCGCGCGGGCGGTCCCGGGCGCGCCACTCGCGCAGCGCGGCGAGGGAGCCCGCGAGCCCGCTGGTGCCGGCGACCCCGCCGGCGTCGGCGTCGGCGTCGGCGCGGTCGGCGCGGTCGGCACGGGGGCGCAGCCGCAGGGCCATCGGGGCGAGCACGTACACCTCGTCCAGGCCGCGGCCGAGCAGCAGGTCGGCGTTGGTGGCGGACCAGCAGCCGCCGTCCACGTACGCCGAGCCGTTCAGCCGCACCGGCGCGAACCAGCCGGGGATCGAGCAGGAGGCCATCACCGCGTCGGCGACCGCGACCGCCGGGGCGTCCGGGTCCCCGAAGACCACCCGGCGGCCGCTGCGGTAGTCCACGGCCGCCACCCGCAGCGCCGCGGCCCCGGCGCCGGCCTCGCCGTCGGCGCCCGGCGGCGGCCAGCCGCCCGGGCCGAGCAGGCCGCGCACCAGCTCGCCGACCGGGGCCAGCGAACCGCGGCCGGGCGGCGCCATCGCCGACACCATGGTCAGCAGCGGGTACTCGCGCGGGTGCCGGACGGCGTCCCGCAGCAGGCCGGGCGAGCCGATGCCCGCCCCGGGGCGGGGCGGCAGCGCGCCGCCGGCGGCCGTGTCGTAGTCGAAGTCCACCCCGGCCAGCGGGCCGTCGGTGATCGGCAGGCCGCGCTGGTGGTCACGCAGTTGCTCGGTGCGGACCCCGCCGGCCAGCATCGCGCCGAGGATCGAGCCCGCCGAGGTGCCGAGCAGCACGTCCGCGCGGCCCGGCCGCCAGCCGGTGGCCTCCTCGACGGCGCAGAGCGCGCCGACCGTCCAGGCCGCACCGAGCATCCCGCCGCCGCCCAGCACCAGGCCGCGCCGGGGTGCGTCCCCGGTCGGCGGGGCGGTGCCCGCGACTGCCGGAGCCGGAACCGCCGCTACCCGTGTCGTCATCGCGGCCGCCCGTCGTCGTGGGTGCGGTCGTGGCCGCCCGGCCCCGTCCCGCTCCGCGCGGTTCCCGATCAGGCTCCGATGGTGCGCGCCGACGGCCGGGCACCGCAACGGGGGCGGCGATTCGGGCCACCCGGTCCGGCGCATCGAACCGTCCTCTTTCGGACCGTACGGCCCGCCCACGCACGTCAATCGGGCACCGTGCGACCGCGCGCCGGGCCCGGCACCGCACTGATCGATTCACTCGGATAGGTGAACTTGCCGGTCACTCCGGGGGCAGCGGCAAAAGCCCTTGCCGCCCGACGCGGCCCACCGCTAGCAAGGACCCGTCCGCACCCGCACCACCGTGTCGAGGAGCCCACCGTGACCGCACCGCTCACCGCCCGCCCGCACCGCCGGCCGCGCACGACCGCCGCCCACGACCCGGCCGGGCGCCGCCCGCGCCACCCCCGCGCCGCCTGCACCGGCCCGGGCGGCCACGACCCCCGGGCGCTGGCCTCCCGCTTCGCCCACCAGCTGGTCGAGGTGCTCACCGGCGCCCGGCCCTCCGGCCAGCTGATGCGGCACACCAGCCTGGACGGCTACGGGCAGCTCGCCTCCCTGGTCCGGGCCGGCGCGCTGCGCCGCGGCGGCGCCGCCGACCGGCCCCGGCTGGGCCCGGTGCACGACCGGTCGCCCTCGCCCGACGCGGTCGAGGCCTGCGTCCGGGTCGACCTCGGCCGGCGGCACCACATGGTGGCCTTCCGGCTGGAGCAGCGCGGCCAGGCCGGGCAGTGGCAGTGCACCGCCGTGGAGGCCCGATGACCACGGCCGTCACGGCGACCACGGTCGTCACAGCGGCCAGGGCGGCCACAGCGGCCCCCACGACCGCGTGCCGGCCCGGGACGGCACAGGGCGCCACCCCCGTCCGGGAGCGGCGCCCTGTGCGGCGTCCTGCGGCCTGCTCAGCCCTTGCGGCGGCGGCCCTTGGCCGACTTCGCGGCCTTGCGGCGCTCGGCGCGGGTCAGCCCGTCGCCCTCGTCCTCCGGCGCGAGGTCCTCGAAGTCGCCCTCGATGACACCGCCGCCGACCTCGTCCGAGGGGGCCGTGTAGTGCAGCCGCTGCGGCTTCGGGGCCTCCAGGCCCTTGGCCTTGATCTCCGGGCGGGCGGCGTCCTTCTCCAGCTTGTCGAGCAGCACCTCGGCGTCCGCGACCGGGACCTCCTCGACCTGCTGCTCGACCTGGACCTCCAGGTTGAACAGGTAGCCGACGGACTCCTCCTTGATGCCCTCCATCATCGCGGTGAACATGTCGAAGCCCTCGCGCTGGTACTCGATCAGCGGGTCGCGCTGCGCCATGGCCCGCAGGCCGATGCCCTCCTGGAGGTAGTCCATCTCGTAGAGGTGCTCGCGCCAGCGGCGGTCCAGCACCGACAGCACGACCCGGCGCTCCAGCTCACGCATGATCTCGGCGCCGAGCTGGTCCTCGCGGGCGCCGTACTGCGCCTGGATGTCCTCCTGGACGACCTTGACCAGGAACTCGGAGGTCATCCCGGCGGAGCCGCCGGCCTCCTCCTCCAGCTCCTCCAGGTCAAGGGTGAGCGGGTAGAGCTGCTTGAGCGCGGTCCAGAGCTTCTCCAGGTCCCAGTCGTCCTCGAAGCCCTCGCCGGTGGCCGCCTTGACGTAGGCCTCGACGGTGTCGTCCATGAAGTGGCCGACCTGCTCCTGCAGGTCCTCGCCCTCCAGCACGCGGCGGCGCTCGCCGTAGATGACCTCGCGCTGGCGGTTCAGCACCTCGTCGTACTTGAGGACGTTCTTGCGGATCTCGAAGTTCTGCTGCTCGACCTGGGTCTGCGCGGAGGCGATCGCCCGGGTGACCATCTTGGACTCGATCGGCACGTCCTCGGGCACGTTGGCCATCGACAGCACGCGCTCGACCATGCCGGCCTTGAACAGGCGCATCAGGTCGTCGCCCAGCGACAGGTAGAAGCGGGACTCGCCCGGGTCGCCCTGACGGCCGGAGCGGCCGCGCAGCTGGTTGTCGATCCGGCGGGACTCGTGCCGCTCGGTGCCCAGCACGTAGAGGCCGCCGGCCTCCTTGACCTCGTCCTGCTCCGCCTTGACCGAGGCCTTGGCCTTCTCCAGGGCGGCGGGGAACGCGGCCTCGTACTCCTCCGGGGTCTCGGTCGGGGTGAGCCCGCGCTGCGCCAGCTCGGCCGCCGCGAGGTGGTCGGAGTTGCCGCCGAGCATGATGTCGGTACCGCGGCCGGCCATGTTGGTGGCGACAGTCACGGCGCCCTTGCGGCCCGCCTGCGCGACGATCTGCGCCTCGCGCTCGTGGTGCTTGGCGTTCAGCACCTCGTGCGGGATGCCGCGCTTGCGCAGCTCCTGCGAGAGGTACTCGGACTTCTCCACCGACACGGTGCCGACCAGCACCGGCTGGCCCTTCTCGTGCTTCTCGGCGATGTCCTCGACCACGGCGGCGAACTTGGCCGGCTCCGACTTGTAGATCAGGTCGGGCTGGTCGATGCGCAGCGGGTTCTTGTTGGTCGGGATCGGCACCACGCCGAGCTTGTAGATCTGGTGGAACTCGGCGGCCTCGGTGGTGCCGGTACCGGTCATGCCGGCGAGCTTGTCGTACAGGCGGAAGAAGTTCTGCAGGGTGATGGTGGCCAGCGTCTGGTTCTCGTTCTGGACCTCCACCCCCTCCTTCGCCTCGATCGCCTGGTGCATGCCCTCGTTGTAGCGGCGGCCGGCCAGGATGCGGCCGGTGTGCTCGTCGACGATCATGACCTCGCCGTTCATGACGACGTAGTCCTTGTCCGCCCGGTACAGCTCCTTCGCCTTGATGGCGTTGTTCAGGAAGCCGACCAGCGGGGTGTTCACCGACTCGTAGAGGTTGTCGATGCCGAGGTAGTCCTCGACCCGGGTGACGCCCTCCTCCAGGATGCCGACGGTGCGCTTCTTCTCGTCGACCTCGTAGTCGCGGTCGATCTTCAGGCGCAGCACCAGCTTGGCGAAGTCGGCGTACCACTTGGTCGCCTGGTCGGCCGGGCCGGAGATGATCAGCGGGGTGCGGGCCTCGTCGATGAGGATCGAGTCGACCTCGTCGACGACCGCGAAGTTGTGGCCGCGCTGGACGAGTTCGTCCTTCGACCAGGCCATGTTGTCGCGCAGGTAGTCGAAGCCGAACTCGTTGTTCGTGCCGTACGTGATGTCCATCGAGTACTGGTGCTTGCGCTCGGCGGGCGTCATGTTGCCGAGGATCACGCCGACTTCGAGGCCGAGGAAGCGGTGCACCCGGCCCATCCACTCCGAGTCGCGCTCGGCGAGGTAGTCGTTGACGGTGATCAGGTGGACGCCCTTGCCGGTGAGCGCGTTCAGGTACGCGGGCAGGGTGCCGACGAGGGTCTTGCCCTCACCGGTGCGCATCTCCGCGACGTACCCGTGGTGCAGGGCCGCGCCACCCATGAGCTGAACGTCGTAGTGCCGCTGACCGAGCACCCGCTTGGCGGCCTCGCGCACCGTGGCGAACGCCTCGGGGAGGATGTCGTCCAGGGTCTCGCCGTCCGCGAGCCGCTGCTTGTACTCGTCGGTCAGCGCGCGCAGCTCGGCGTCGGTGAGGTTGACGAAGTCCTCTTCGATGGAGTTGACCTGGGCAGCAATCCGCTGCAGCTTGCGAAGGATCTTGCCTTCGCCGGCGCGCAGGATCTTGTCGAAGACGGACACTTGGGCGGGCTCCTTGCCTGTATTGGCACTGGACGACTGCACGGCGGGTTCACCCCACCGCACGGGCCATCGTATGCGAGGAGTCCAATGCCCCGGGAGGTGCGTCAGCACGGTATTCCCGTGTCACCCGCGCGAGCACTTGATCCGATAGCACCGCCCACCGGGACAAACCGGTCAGCGGATCGAGGGGTCGGCTCGATATTCGGATGCCCGAATTCCTCTCTCCACGGAATAATCCGCCCATGGAAGAGCCCCGCACCGTCACCCTCACCACGGACCGCCTCGTCCTGCGGGCCCCGCAGGAGTCGGACATCGACGCCGTCTTCGCCGCCTGCCAGGACGCCGAGATCCAGCGCTGGACGGTCGTCCCGAGCCCGTACCGGCGCGAGGACGCCGAGTACTTCGTCCGCGACCTCGCCGCGCAGGGCTGGCGCACCGGCGAGAACCGGATCTGGTGCGTGTTCGAGCGCGGCTCCGACGCCCTGGTCGGCACCCAGGGCCTCGTGCTGCGCCACGGCGACCCGGGCTCCGCCGAGGTCGGCTGGTGGGCGACGAAGGAGTTCCGCGGCCGCGGCTACACGGTCGAGGCCGCCCGCGCGGTCGCCCGCCACGGCCTGGTCGAACTCGGTCTGCGCCGCCTGGAGTGGCAGGCCTACGTGGGTAACGAGGGCTCCCGCGCGGTGGCCGAGAAGGTCGGCTACCGCTTCGAGGGCACCCTGCGCTCGTACGCCGAGCAGCGCGGCACCTTCCACGACGCCTGGGTCGCCTCGCTGCTCGCCTCGGACCTCCCGGACCTCCCGGACCTCCGCCCCTGACGTCCGCGCCGGCGCCCCCCGACCGGCTGTCGGTGCCCCGGACTACCCTCGCCGACATGACCGCCCTGCCTGCCGCCGGCTCCCCCGCCGGCCCGCCGCCCGTCACCGTCCTGAGCGCCGACGAAGCCCGCCGGATCGCCCTTCGCGCCCAGGGCCTGCTCGGCGCGCCGGACCGCCGGGCCGGGGTGCGCGGGGTGCTGCGGCACCTGGGCGCCGTCCAGTTGGACACCATCTCGGTGCTGGCCCGCTCGCACGAACTGGTGCCGTACGCCCGGCTCGGCGCGGTCGGCCGTCCGGCCGTCGAGGCGGCGTACTGGGGCGCGGGCACGAGCTTCGAGTACTGGTCGCACGCGGCCTGCATCCTGCCGGTCGAGGAGTGGCCGCTGTTCGCGTTCCGGCGCCGCCGCTACCGCGAGCGCGGCCACCTCTGGGGCCACCAGGTGACGCCCGAGACGTACCGGCACGTGCTCGACAAGCTGCGCGCCGAGGGCCCGTTGACCTCCACGGAGCTGGGCGGCGCCAAGAAGACCGCCGAGTGGTGGGACTGGTCGGACACCAAGATCGCGGTGGAGCGGGCGCTGGCCTTCGGCGACGTGGTCTGCACCGAGCGCCGGAGCTGGAAGCGCGTCTACGCGCTGGCCGAACAGGCCATCCCCGAGGCGCTGTTCGGGCAGGACCGCACCGACCGGGAGTGCGTGCGCACTCTGGTCGCCCAGGCCGGGGCCGCGCTCGGCGTGGCCACCCGGGCCGACCTGCTGGACTACCACCGGCTGCGCGCCGAGGAGCTGGACCCGGTCCTCGCGGACTGCGGGCTCGTCCCGGTCGAGGTGGCCGGCTGGGGCCCGGGCGGCGGCGCGGCGGCGGCCTGGGCCGACCCGGCCGCGCTGGCCACCACCCCGCGCGGGCGCCACCGCACCACGCTGCTCTCGCCGTTCGACTCGCTGATCTGGGACCGCGCACGCACCGAGCGGATCTTCGGCATGACGCACCGACTGGAGGCCTACACGCCCAAGCACAAGCGGGTGCACGGCTACTTCGCGATGCCGCTGCTGGCCGGCGGCCGGCTGGTGGGCCGGGTCGACCCGGCCCGGGAGGGGCGCACCCTGGTGGCCCGTCAGGTCTCGCTGGCCGGCGACCGAGGGCACGGCGCCCGGCACGTCGAGGCGCTGGCGGCGGCCCTGCGCGAGGCGGCCGCCTGGGTGGGCTGCGACGGCGTCCGGGTCGAGGCCCTGCCGGACGAACGGCTGCGCCCGGCCCTCGAGAAACTCCTCGCGAGCTAGGGCCGGGGCGCAGCCACGGTCACCCTATTTCGAGGATCTTCTCGCGCATCGCGTACACCACCGCCTCCATCCTGGAGTGCAGTTGGAGCTTCTCCAGGATGTTGCGCACGTGGTTCTTCACGGTGTTCTCGCTGATGAACAGCTCCTTGGCGATCTCCCGGTTGTTCATCCCGGTCGCCACCAGCTTGAGCACCTCCAACTCCCGGTCGGTGAGCCGGGGTGCGGGCACCAGGTCCCGGTCGTCGGAGCGACGCTGGATCATCGACTTGAACTCGGTGAGCAGCTTGGACGCCATCGACGGGCTGATCTGGGACTGCCCGTCGGCGACCGCGCGGATCGCGGTGGCGACCTCGTCGGTGGAGATCTCCTTCAGCAGGTAACCGGTGGCGCCCGCCTTGATCGCCTCGTAGAGGTCGGCCTCCTCGTCGCTTATCGTCAACATGATGATCTTGGTGCTGGGTGCCACGTCCTTGATCGCCGTGCAGGCCTCGATCCCGCTGCGGCGCGGCATCCGGACGTCCATCAGGATGATGTCCGGCAGCAGGTCGGCAGCCTTCAACACGGCCTCGGCGCCGTCGCCGGCCTCGCCGACGACCTTGATGTCCGGCTCCTCCGCGAGCACGATCTCCAGCCCCCGGCGGAACAACGCGTGGTCGTCCACCACCAGTACGCGGATCGGCTCACCCCGGTGCGGCGCGTACGCGGGTTCCTCCTCCGGTCCCGGTGACAGTCCGGTGACCGGCCCCGTAGCGGGCCCCAGCCCGAAGTGATCCCCCATCCGCTCCTCCCCCTTCGCGGGTCGTCGTGCGCCAATCATTCCACGCCGCGCGGCCGTTGCTGTCACCCTCCGACGCCGCCGTTCCGCATCGGGTGACCTCCCGGGCCCGCCCTCGACTCCCGCTCCACCCGCCCTGCCCCGAAACGCCGGTGACCCCGGCGGACTCGGCCGCCGGGGTCACCCCTCCAGGATTGTCTTCGGACGGTCAGTCCTCGTCGTCGCTTTCGCCGATCGCCCCGCCCGCGCCGCCGCCCGCGCCGGCCGACCCGTCGGTCTGCAGGTGGATGACGCCGTAGTGGTAGCCGTGACGGCGGTAGACGACGCTCGGCAGGCCGCTGTCCTTCTCCACGAAGAGGTAGAAGTCGTGGCCGACCAGTTCCATCTCGTACAGCGCCTGGTCCAGCGCCATGGGGGCGGCCGGGTGGGTCTTCTCCCGGACCACCAGCGGGCCTTCGCCCTCCACTTCCAGGGATCCCATCATGGTCTTGCGGACGGCCCCGTTGGTCTCGCCCTCCCGCACCGCCGTGTCCGGCAGCGCGGCCAGCGCCGCGGTCGCCTCGGCGACGCTGATGGGGGTGCGGCCGTTGCCGCCCTTGTGCACTCGGCGCCGGTCCGCGGACTTGCGCAGCTGGGCGTCGAGCTTCGCCGAGGCCAGGTCGAGCGCCGCGTACGGGTCGGCGGCGGCGGCTTCGGCCCGGATCACCGGCCCACGGGTACGGAGAGTGATCTCCACCCGCTCGGACCGGTCGGCCTGCCGCGGGTTGTGCTCCTTGGACACCTCGACGTCGAGGCTGATCACCTTGCCGTCGAACTTCTGGACCTTCTCCAGCTTCTCGGCCACGTGCTCGCGGAACCTCTTGGGCACCTCGGTCTTGCGGCCCTTGACGACGATGTCCACGCAGAACTCCGATCCCTCGTGCTGACGCCGATCCGGGTGCTACCGGACCGGACTGAGACCCAGCTGGACCAGCCCATCCACTGCCGGCCCCCCGCCCCCGCCGCCAGCGGCGGGAAACGACTGGCCCTCACCTCACTTCCTCCCCACCAGGGACGGTTGAAACCCCTTGGAGCTTTATCGAACACCTCACACGGGGTTTTCGCCTCCCCAGGCGCGGAGTCGGGTATGACCCGATACTGCGGGCGGGCGGTCAAGCTGTTGGACCCTGTCTACCCTCCTGCGAGTGAAGCACGGGTAAATACCTGGACAACACCCCCCGTACGGCGCATCCTTTGCTCACTCTCCGTGCCTGCCGTCGCCAGGAGCAGCCGTGCCACCACCCCCCGCCCCCACCCGTCCGCCGTCCGCCCAAGGGCCGTTCGGCCACGCACTGGCCGGACTGCTGGACGTCCTGGTCCCGGCCCGCTGCGCCGGCTGCGGCGCCGAGCGCACCCAGCTCTGCCCGGCCTGCCGGCACGCGCTGGCCGCCACCCGGCCCGGCCCCACGCTGCTGCCCTGGGCGCACGCCGCCGCCCCGTACGCCGACTCCGTCCGGCAGTTGCTGCTCGCCCACAAGGAGCGCGGCGCGCTGCGGTTGGCGGGCCCGCTCGGCGAGGCGCTCGGCCGGGCCGTCCGCTCCGCCCTGGGACCGCGTGCCGCTGCCGCGCCGCTGCTGCTGGTCCCGATGCCCTCGGCCCGATCCGCCGTCCGCGCCCGCGGCCACGATCCGACGCTGCGGCTGGCCGGGGCCGCCGCCCGCTCGCTGCGCCGGTGCGGCCTGGACGCCCGGGCCGAGCCGCTGCTGCGGCACGCCCGCCCGGTCGCCGACCAGGCCGGGCTGAGCGCGGCCGAGCGCCACCGCAACCTGCACGGCGCGCTCACCGTGCTGCCGCGCGCCCGGCGCGACCTGCTGGGCCGTCAGCCGGTCCTGGTGGACGACCTGGTGACCACCGGTGCCAGCCTCGCCGAGGCGGCCCGGGCACTGGCGGACGCCGGACTGCCCGCCCGGGCGGGCGCCGCGGTCGCCGCCACCGCGCACCGGCCCGGCTGAGGCACCGGGCGGCCCGACGTGGCGTCAGGGATCGGAACGTCAGAGCGTGATCGGCGGGTTCCTAGCCCGCGTAGAAGAAGGACCCGGCCTTGTCGGCCAACTGGACCTCGCGCCACTGACTGCCGATCAGCCGGTAGATCGCGCCTCCGGCCGCCGCGAGCACCGACGGCGCCTGGGCCAGGACGTTGCCCCGGGACTCGGAGGCCGAGACCGTGAGCATGTTCTCGGCCTGCAGCGTGGTGTCGGCGCTCTGCGTGCCGTCGGTGCCGATGTAGTACAGCTGCTTGATCCGGTCGGCCTCCTTGCCGAGCACCAGCAGCTGGTCGGCCTCCGCCCAGGAGACCGAGGCGACGTCGGTGAGCGAGGGGGCCGCCCGGCGCAGGCCGGTGATCCGCGCGGTCGGCGCCTCCGGGGTGCCGCCGTGCACCACCAGGCCGAAGTACAGCGAGCGGCTGGGCACGCCCGCGGTCTTGACCACCAGGGCGGCCCGGGCGCCGTCCGAGGAGATCTTCAGGGCCTGCACGGTCTGCCCGTCCAGCCCCTCGACCGCGACGGGGTACGTCCGGTTGCCGCGGACCATCACCACCCGCGGGCCCTGCGGGTTGCGGTCCACCACCCAGAGGTCGCCTCGGCCGTCCCAGCTGGGCGAGGCGAGGCCGTCCTCCTTGTCGGCGGTCTTCACCGGCGAGGTGAGCACCGGGTCGGGCAGCGCCACCGCGCTGTCCGCCAGCGGCACCGAGTAGAGCTGGTGGCCGTCCCCGCTGATCGCGGCGGCCCGGGAGCCGTCCCGGTTGACGGCCATGGTGCCGAGCGGCGCCTTGCCGGCCGGCTGCGGCTTGCCGAGGACGCCGCGCACCGGCTCGCCGTTGCGCTGCTCGTCGGTGACCATCAGGAGGCCGTTGTCGGCGCGCTGGTAGTACTGCTGCGCGGGCAGCGGCCCGGCCAGGGCGCCGGGGCCGGTGGCCGGCAGGTCGTTGCGGCTGGCGAAGCAGTTGCCCCGCTGGCCCTTGAGTTCAAGCCGTTCGACCTGTCCCTTGCCTTGGTCGGCGAGGGTGTAGAAGAGCTGGGTCGCCATCCGCCGGCAGGACACCGGTTCGCTGACGTCCGCCCCGCCGAGCTGCACGTGGGCGATCCGGCCGTCGTCGACGCTCACCCGGTCGACGCTGACGCCGCTCGGGAAGGACGTCCGGGCGACCGGCGCGAGCCAGGTCGAGGGCCCGGCGACCAGGGCCTTGGCAGCGGCGGTCAGCGGGTCTGTCCGGCGCCGCAGGTAGATCGGGTCGGGGATCAGGACCTGCTGGCCGGCGCTCCCGGTGACGGTCGAGGACGGGTCCGGCGTGGTGTAGAAGTACCGGTCGACCTGGCGGTAGCTGTTGTTGAAGTTGGTCTCGTTCATGATCACGCCGGTCGGCAGCTTGTCGATCCGCCACTCGCCGTCCTTCTCCCGGACGAGGGTGAAGTCGGCCGAGACGTCCCGCTGCCCCTCGGCCAGGTACGAATGCTTCTCGTCGATCCTGGCGATCAGCGACCCGGTCACCGTCGCGGAGACGCTGGTGTCGGTGTCGGCGATCTCCTGGCCGGCCGGGAGGTTCGGGGTGGCGGCGGAGAGCACCTGGATGCCGGCGTCCGGGTTCCAGTGCGCGGAGGCGTTCTCGGTGAGGTACTGGCGCGCGGTCTCGTACCCCTCGTCGGCGGTCACCGCGTCCAGGAACCCGGTCAGCAGGGCGCGCGGCTTGGCGCCCTTGGCCGGCGCCACCGGGTAGACCTTGGCCTGCAGGTTCTTGTCGGCCGCCCCCTGCGACAGCTCCACCCGGGAGATGCCGCCGGAGTCCGGCATGGCCGCGCAGCCGCTCGCCACCAGGGCGCCGAGCACCACGCCGGCCACCGCCGTGAACCGCGGCTCAGTCCTGCTGCTCGTCCTTCGCACGCTGCGACCCCTCCAGGTCCGTCCCGCCCGTCCCATCCGTCACGTCCGGCTCCGCCGTCCGCTGTGCCACCGACGGCCGTCCGGGCGTCGGGTCCACCATCACCTGGGCGCCGGTGGCACCGTACCCGCTCCCCGCCGTCCGGACGTCCGAGGGGTCCGCGCGCGGCCCTTCGGGCAGCCGGCGCTTGCCCAGGTCGGGGCCGATGTTCAGCACCCCGCCGAGCCCGCTGCCGAAGCCGTTGACGGGCCCCTCCGGCGTCTCCGCCTGCTCCTCGGCCGCGGTCATCGCGGTCGCGCCGGGCGGGCTGATCGCCCGCCGGTACGGCACGCCGTAGGTGCCCAGGCCCCGGTTGTTGCGGGAGTCCTCCGGCTCCAGCCGGAACGGCGCCCGGCTGATCTCGCCGCCCCGGGTGCGCGGCAGGGTGAGCCGGAAGTGCGAGCCGCCGCCGGGCTCGCCCCAGGCCTGCAGCCAGCCGCCGTGCAGGTGCGCGTCCTCGACCGCGATGGACAGGCCGAGGCCGGTGCCGCCGGTGGTCCGCACCCGGGACGGGTCGGCCCGCCAGAAGCGGTGGAACACCCGGGACGCCTCGCCCGGCTTGAGGCCGATGCCGTAGTCGCGCACGCCGACCGCGACCGCGCCGTCGGCCGAGCCCAGCCGCACCACCACGTCGCGTCCCTCGCCGTGTTCCAGGGCGTTGACCACCAGGTTGCGCAGGATGCGCTCGATCCGGCGGGAGTCCACCTCGGCGACGACCGGCTCGCCGTCGCCGCGGATCACCACCGCACTGCCCTTGGCCTGGGCCAGCGGGTCGGCGGCCTCCACCACCCGGGCGACGATGTCGCGCAGGTCGACCGGCTCGCCGTCCAGGATCGCGGCGCCGGCGTCGAAGCGGCTGATCTCCAGCAGGTCGGCGAGCAGCGACTCGAAGCGGTCCAGCTGGCCCTGCAACAGCTCCGCCGAGCGGGCCGCCATCGGGTCCAGGTCCTCGCGGCTGTCGTAGATGAGGTCCGCGGCCATCCGGACCGTGGTCAGCGGGGTGCGCAGCTCGTGCGAGACGTCCGAGACGAAGCGCCGCTGCACCCGGGACAGCTCCTCCAACTGGCGGATCTGGGCCTGGAGGGCATTGGCCATCCGGTTGAACGACTCGCCGAGGCGGGCGATGTCATCCGTGCCGGTGACCTTCATCCGCTCTTCCAGGTGCCCGTCGGCGAGCCGCTCGGAGATGCCGGCGGCCATCCGGACCGGGGTGACCACCTGGCGCACCACGACCCAGGCGATGCCGCCCATCAGGATCACCACGAACACGCCGGCGGTCGCCAGGGTGCCGGTGATCAGGTCGAGGGTGTCGGTCTCCTGGCCGAAGGAGAACACGTAGAACATCTGGTAGCTGTTGCCGGCCGGGCCGGTGAACTGCATGCCGAGGGCCAGCCCGGGCTCGGTCCGCTCGTCGGCCCGGTGGATCCGGGCCGGCTGGTCGAACATCTGGCCGGGCTCGGAGTGGACCCTGTCCCGCAGGGTGTCGGGGACGCTGCTGGGCAGGATGTCGCCCGAGAAGCGCGGCGCGAAGCCGTTCTCCGGGACGATGGCGTCGGTGCCGGCGGCCATCGCGATCACCGAGTAGACGGTCTGCCCGCTCGCGGCCAGGTCGTTGACCTGCCGCAGCAGCCAGGTGCCGGTCTCCTCGATGGTGGGGTCGGGCGTGGCGCCGACCCGCAGCCGCTGGTCCTTCGCCTCGTCGATCTTCTTCAGTTCCGCCTGGAACCCGATCCTGGCCTGCTCGCGGGCGGCCGCCATCTTGGTGCCGAGCAGGCCGGTGCGCACCTGCGCCATCACGACCACGCCGAGCACCAGGACGACCGCGATGGACGCGAGCAGCGAGACCGCCACCACGCGCAGCTGGATCGACCGGCGGTACAGCGCCGTCACCCGGCGCGCGGGCCGACGCAGCTGACGGGTCAGCAGCGCGAACGCGGCCGCCCGGCGCCGACGGCGGGTGGTCGAACTCAGCACGGACCCGCGAACCGCGTCGGCCCCGTCGGTCGCGGAACCCGACGGGGCTTCGTCAGCCAGGTGCGTCACGTCAGCTGGGTCCGGCCTTGTAGCCGACGCCACGGACGGTCACCACGATCTCGGGGCGCTCCGGGTCCTTCTCGATCTTGGACCGCAGGCGCTGCACGTGGACGTTGACCAGGCGGGTGTCCGCCGCGTGCCGGTAGCCCCAGACCTGCTCCAGCAGCACCTCACGGGTGAACACCTGCCAGGGCTTGCGGGCCAGCGCGACCAGCAGGTCGAACTCCAGCGGGGTCAGCGGGATGCCCCGGCCGTCCCGCTTCACCGAGTGGCCGGCCACGTCGATCACCAGGTCGCCGATGGTCAGCTGCTCGGGCGTCGGCTCCTCGGCACGGCGCAGCCGGGCACGCACCCGGGCCACCAGCTCCTTGGGCTTGAACGGCTTGGTGACGTAGTCGTCGGCACCCGACTCCAGGCCCACCACGACGTCGACCGTGTCGGTCTTCGCGGTCAGCATGACGATCGGAATGCCGGACTCCGCCCGGATCTGCCGGCAGACGTCGATACCGTCCCGACCGGGCAGCATCAGGTCGAGCAGGACCAGGTCGGGCTTGGTCTCCCGGAACGCAGCTAGCGCCCTGTCCCCATCCGCGACGAAAAACGGCTCAAAACCCTCACCACGCAGCACGATACCGAGCATCTCGGCCAGTGCGGAGTCGTCATCAACGACGAGGACGCGTCCCTTCATGCGTCCATCCTCTCATTACCGGATTGTGACCTGCCGCACAGCAGTGCCAATGCTCCACAACGGCCAACTCCCCCCACCGGTTAATTCCGGCCATACCGGTCTAATGTGCCCGGCTGGAACGTCTTCGAACGGCCCGCGGCCCACCGCCCAACCACCGGAAGGCCCCCGTTTCCGATCAGCGGCCGGATACCCATGGGGCCTCCCCAGGCCCCATGGCACGATGGGCGCTGCGCGCGGGCGAAAGATCCGCCCGCAACCGCGCCCGTGACGCCCCTCCGAGGAGCAGTGATGACCGACACTCCGGGCTGGGCCTCGCCCGGCTCGCCCGAGCCGCCCCGCGACGACGCCCGGCCCCCGGCCGACGCGCCCGCCGCCGTGCCCGGGCCGTCGGTACCACCGCAGGGCGCCCCCGCCCCGGCCCCCGGCTGGAACGGCCGGCAGGCCCGGCCCGACTGGAGCCGGCCCGCACCGGGCGGCCACCACCCCTACGGCTGGGGCGCTCCGCAGAGCCCCAAGCCCGGCGTCATCCCGCTGCGCCCGCTCGGACTCGGCGAACTCCTCGACGGCTCCGTCGCCACCATCCGCAAGCACTGGCGGACGACCCTCGCCCTCTCCCTCGGCATCGCCGTCGTCGAGCAGGCCGGCAACGTCGCCGCCCGGCTGCTGGTCAAGGGCAAGACCGGCCCCGCCACCCAGGTGACGACCATGCTGGCCTCGATGCCGCTGACGGTGCTGCTCGGCGTGGTCGCCACCGCGCTGCTCACCATGGTCGTCAGCCGCGCCGTCCTCGGGCAGTCCGCGAACGCCGGGGACGCCTGGCGCGACGCCCGCCGCCGGCTGCCGCAGCTGCTCGGGCTGACCCTGCTCACCGGCCTGATGTCCGGCGGTGTGGTGCTGCTCGGCTTCAGCCCCTGGTACTTCTACGCCTCCGGCTCGGCGGGCGCCCCCGAGACGGAGGCCCTGCTGTTCCTCGTCGGCATCCTGACCATCCCGGTCGGGTTCTGGCTGTGGATCCGGTTCAGCCTGGCCGCCCCCGCCCTGATGCTGGAGAAGCAGGGCGTGCGGACCGCGCTGTCCCGCTCCCGGCGGCTGACCCTCGGCTCCTGGTGGCGCATCTTCGGCATCTCGCTGCTCGGCGAGGTGCTGACCTTCATCGTCGCCATGGTCATCGCGATCCCGTTCCGCTTCGCCGGACTCGTCCTCGGCTTCAGCGACCTCGACCGCCAGGTCGACCTCAGCTCGGCCCACGAGCCCACCGCGATGCTGATCACCACCGCGATCGCCGGCATCATCGCCGCCACCCTCACCATCCCCTTCCGGGCCGCCCTCGGCGTCCTCATCTACGTCGACCAGCGGATCCGCCGCGAGGCCCTGGACATCGAACTCGCCCGCGCCGCCGGCCTCGCCGAGTCCGGCGCCACCGGCTGGGGCGACCAGGCCGGCCGACCCCCCGCGAGGCGCTGACCCGGATGCCTACCTGGGGGGACAGGCTCCTCGTCGCGGGCGGCGCCCCGGTCACCGTCCCGCGTGACCCGGCCCGCGACGCCGCCCGCGACGAGCTGCTCAACGCCGAGTACCACAAGCACGACCCGAGCGTCCTGGAACGGGTCATGACCTGGCTCAACGACCACATCACCGACGCGCTCGACAGCATCTCCGGCAACGGCACCAGCGGCACCACCGGCCTGGTGCTCTTCCTGATCGTCGCCCTGCTGATCGGTGCCGCCCTCTGGTGGCGCCTAGGCGCGCCACGGCGCGCGGCCCGCACCGTCCTCGACGTCTACGGCGTCGAAGGACCGCGCGGCGCCGGCCAGTACCGGGCCGACGCCGAACGGCACGCCGCCGCCGGGCACTGGAACGAGGCCGTCCGCGCACAGATGCGAGCCCTGGTCCGGGCCCTGGAGGAACGCACCCTGCTCGACGTCCGCCCCGGCCGCACCGCCGACGAGGCCGCCACCGAGGCCGGCCGGGCCCTGCCCGACCACGCCGCCGCCCTGGCCGCCGCCGCCCTCACCTTCGACGACATCGCCTACGGCGAGCGCACCGCCGACCAGGCCGCGTACCAGCTGCTGCGCGAGCTCGACCGGACCCTGGAACGCGCCCGCCCGGCCCTGGGAGGAGCGGCATGACCAGCACCGCCCCCGCACCGCCCGCGCCGCAGCCGCCCGCCACCCCTGCCCCCGGCGGGCCGGCCACGACCAGCCTCGCCCCCACCGGCCGCGGCCTCTGGCGCCGGGCCCGCTGGTACCTGCTCGTCCTCGCCGTCCTGCTGATCGGCGCCACCGCCGTGGCCGCCCTCGGCCAGGACCGCCGCTACCCGCCGCTCGACCCGCGCTCCTACGACCAGGACGGCAGCCACGCCGTCCTCGCGCTGCTCGAACACCAGGGCCTCAAGACCGACCTCACCACCGACCTCACCGGCCACCCGGGCGGCGCCGACACCCTCGTCCTGCCCGAGCCCGACCTGCTCGGCCCCGCCGAACTGCGCTCCGTCGCCGCAGCCCGGCACAGCCGGCTCGTCCTCGTCGCCCCCGGTCCGGCCGCACTCAGCGCCCTGGCCCCCGGCATCCGCCCCTCCGACGAGGACGGCGGGCCCTCCTACGCCTCCGTCCGCAGCACCACCGCACAGTGCCCGCTCACCGAGGCCGTGCGGGCCGGCAGCGCCGAGATCGGCGGAATGCTCTACACCAGCGGCAGCCGCGGCGCCGGCTGCTACCCGCGCGGCCACGGCTACCCGCTGGTCAGCGCCCCGACCGCCGGCGGCGACGTCATCGTGCTCGGCACCGGCGCCTTCCTCCACAACGAGCAGCTCGCCAAGGACGGCAACGCCGCCCTCGCCCTCGGCCTGCTCGGCTCCCAGCCCCGCCTCACCTGGCACCTGCCCGACTACAGCGCCCCGCTCGCCCAGGGCACCCGGGACAAGACCTTCGGCGACTACATCCCGGACGGCTGGCGCTGGGCCGGCTACCAGCTCGCCGCCGCCGCCGTCCTGACCGCCCTCTGGCGCGGCCGCCGACTCGGCCCCGTGATCAGCGAGAACCTGCCCGTGGTGGTCCGCGCCGCCGAGACCACCGAGGGCCGCGCCCGGCTCTACCGCCGCGCCAAGGCCCGCGGCCGCGCCGCCGAGGCCCTGCGCCGGGCCGCCGCGCACCGCCTCGCCCCGGCCCTGGGCGTCCCGCTCCACGCCGGCGCGCCCGACCCCGACACCCTCTGCGCGGCCGTGGCCGACCGCCTCCCCGAGCAGCCCGCCGGCGACGTCCGGGCCCTCCTCTTCGGCCCGCCCCCGACCGACGACACCGCACTGCTGCGGCTCGCCGACGACCTCGACGCCCTCGAAAGGCAGGTACGGAACCCGTGACCGAACAGGCCACCGCCACCCCGTCCAGCACCCCCGGCGCGGCGGCTGCCACCCCGGGCACCCCCGACACCGCCGCCGACCCGCGCGCCGCACTCACCGCCCTGCGCGCCGAGATCGGCAAGGCCGTGGTCGGCCAGGACGCCGCTGTCACCGGCCTCGTCGTCGCCCTGCTCTGCGGCGGCCACGTCCTGCTGGAGGGCGTCCCCGGCGTCGCCAAGACCCTGCTGGTCCGCACCCTGTCCACCGCGCTCAACCTGGACACCAAGCGCATCCAGTTCACCCCCGACCTGATGCCCGGCGACGTCACCGGCTCCCTCGTCTACGACGCCCGGACCGCCGAGTTCTCCTTCCAGCCCGGCCCGGTCTTCACCAACCTGCTGCTCGCCGACGAGATCAACCGCACCCCGCCGAAGACCCAGGCCGCCCTGCTGGAGGCCATGGAGGAGCACCAGGTCACCGTCGACGGCGTGCCGCGCGCGCTGCCCGTCCCGTTCCTGGTCGCCGCGACCCAGAACCCGGTCGAGTACGAGGGCACCTACCCGCTGCCCGAGGCCCAGCTGGACCGCTTCCTGCTCAAGCTGGTCCTGCCGCTGCCCGACCGGGACCAGGAGTTCCAGGTCCTGTCCCGGCACGCCGCCGGCTTCGACCCCCGCGACCTCGCCGCCGCCGGCGTCCGCCCGGTCGCCGGGCCCGCGCACCTCGCCGCCGCCCGCGAGCAGATCGCCAAGCTGACCGTCTCCCCCGAGATCCTCGCGTACATCGTCGACCTCTGCCGGGCCACCCGGCAGTCCCCGTCGCTGTCCATCGGCGTCTCGCCGCGCGGTGCCACCGCCCTGCTGGCCGCCTCGCGTGCCTGGGCCTGGCTCGCCGGCCGCGACTACGTCACCCCCGACGACGTCAAGGCCCTGGCCCTGCCCACCCTGCGGCACCGCGTCGCGCTGCGCGCCGAGGCCGAGATGGAGGGCGTCACCGCCGACTCCGTCATCCAGGCCGTCCTCGCCCAGACGCCCGCCCCCCGCTGAACCGCCCGTTCCCGAAGGAGCGCACCGCATGGCCCTCACCGGGCGAACCGCCCTGCTCGCCGCGCTCGGCACGCTCGTCGTGGGCCTGTTGCTGCCGTCCTGGGCCGGGATCGGCCTCGTCACCGGCGCCGTGCTGCTCGCCGCCGCGATCGACCTGGTGCTCGCCGCCCCCGTCCGCGGTCTGGAACTCGGCCGGGGCGGCGACACCACCGTCCGGCTCGGCGAACCCGCCTCCGTCGAACTGACCGTCACCAACCCCTCCGGGCGGCCCCTCCGGGCCCGGATCCGCGACGCCTGGGCCCCGTCCGCCTGGCGGCCGGGCACCGCCGAGGCCGCCTCCCGACACACCCTGCACGTCCCCGCCGGCGAGCGGCGCCGGGCCGTCACCGTGCTCACCCCGACCCGCCGCGGCGACCACCACGCCCGACGGGTGACGGTCCGTTCGCTCGGGCCGCTCGGCCTGGCCGGCCGCCAGGGCTCGCACCACCTGCCCTGGACAGTCCGCGCCCTGCCCCCGTTCAACAGCCGCAAGCACCTGCCCTCCCGGCTCGCGCGGCTGCGCGAACTCGACGGCCGCACCTCGGTCCTGACCCGCGGCCAGGGCACCGAGTTCGACTCCCTGCGCGAGTACCTGCCCGGCGACGACGTCCGCTCCATCGACTGGCGGGCCAGCGCCCGCCGCAACACCGTCGCCGTCCGCACCTGGCGCCCCGAACGCGACCGGCACATCCTCGTCGTCCTCGACACCGGCCGCACCTCCGCCGGCCGGGTCGGCGACGCGCCCCGCCTCGACGCCGCCCTCGACGCCGCCCTGCTGCTCACCGCCCTCGCCACCCGCGCCGGCGACCGGGTCGACCTGCTCGCCCACGACGCCCGCAAGCGCGCCGCGGTCGCCGGCAGCTCGCCCAGCGAGATCCTGCCGGCCTTCACCAACGCGATGGCCTCCCTCCAACCGGCCCTGCACGAGACCGACATGCGCTCACTGGTCTCCACCGCCCTCAAGATGGCACCGCACCGCTCGCTGATCGTCCTGCTCACCGGCCTCGACACGGCCCCGGTCGAAGACGGCCTGCGCCCGCTGCTGCCGCTGCTCACCAAGCGCCACGAGGTGGTCCTGGCCTGCGTCGCCGACCCCCACCTGGACGCCCTCGCCGCCGGCCGCGGCACCCTGGAAGCCGTCTACGGCGCCGCCGCCGCCGAACAGACCCGCGCCGACCGCCGCGCCACCGCCGACCTCCTCACGCGCCACGGCGTCACCGTCCTCGACGCCTCCCCCGCCCAGCTCGCCCCCGCCCTCGCCGACACCTACCTCGCGCTCAAGGCCGCCGGCCGCCTCTGAGCCTCGCCCGTACGGGCGGTCCCGCCTCTTGGTCCCGTTCCTTGGTCCCGTTCCTTGGTCACGTCGTACGGTCTCGTCCCTTCAACGGGCAGTCCGTGGTGACGCCGCGCCTCCTGCCTGGTCCGTCAGCGAGGCCGACGGGCGTTCAGCCGGGCGGCCTGGCGCATGAGGTGGTCGCGCTCGGCGAGGTTGGGGGCCTGGTGGGCCGCCTCGGCATACAGCCGGGCCGCCGTCTCCAAGTCACCGTCGCGCTCGTGGAGGTACGCCGCCACTGCCGTGTGGCGGGGCAGCGAACCGTCCAGCTCCCCGAGCGCCGCCAGCCCGGCGCGCGGCCCGTCGGCCTCACCGACGGCCACCGCGCGGTTGAGCCGGACGACCGGGCTCTCGGTCAGGCGGGCGAGCTCGTCGTACCATTCGACGATCTGCACCCAGTCGGTCTCCTCCGCGGTGGGCGCGTCGGCATGGAGGGCCGCGATGGCGGCCTGGGCCTGGAACTCGCCCAGCCGGTCGCGGCCCAGGGCCGCTTGCAGGATCCCGACGCCCTCGGCGATCAACCCGGTGTCCCACCGGCCACGGTCCTGCTCGGCGAGCGGCACCAGGCTCCCGTCGGACGCGGTCCGGGTCCCGCGCCGGGCATGGTGGAGCAGCATCAGGGCGAGCAGCCCCGCCACCTCGGGGTGGTCGATCACCTCCGCGAGCTGCCGGGTCAGCCGGATGGCCTCGGCGGCGAGGTCGACGTCCCCGGAGTAGCCCTCGTTGAAGACCAGGTAAAGGACGCGCAGCACGGTGGCGACATCGCCGGGCCGGTCGAATCGCACCCCCGAGATGGTCCGCTTGGCCCGGCTGATGCGCTGCGCCATGGTCGCCTCGGGCACCAGGTAGGCCTGGGCGATCTGGCGGGTGGTCAGCCCGCCCACGGCGCGCAACGTGAGCGCGACCGCCGACGACGGCGTCAACGACGGGTGCGCGCACAGGAAGTAGAGCTGGAGCGTGTCGTCCACCGCGGACGCGGGCCCCGGCTCCGGTTCCCCGTCGACCCGGTCCTCGCGCCGGCGGCGGGCCGCGTCCGCCCGGGCCGCGTCGAGGAACCGGCGCCAGGCCACGGTGACCAGCCAGCCCTTGGGGTCCCGCGGCGGACCGGCCGGCCAGACGCGGACCGCCTCGACCAGCGCGTCCTGCACGGCATCCTCGGCCGCCGCGAAGTCGGCTCCGCGGCGGACGAGGATACCGAGCACGCTCGGCGCGAGACTCCGGAGCAGGACTCCGTCCACCGGCGAGGTCACTCGGTGACGGTGGGCGGCGCGGCCAGGAACGGACGCAGCTCCAGCCACTCGTGGATCGGCCGCCCGCCCGCCCCGGGAGCGGCCGACAGCTCCCCGGCCAGCTCGACGGCGCGCTCGTAGCTGTCGACGTCGATCACCATCCAGCCGGCGATCAAGTCCTTGGTCTCGGCGAACGGGCCGTCGGTCACCGGCGGGCGCCCCTCGCCGTCGTACCGGACGAAGGTCCCCTCGGGAGCGAGCGCCTGGCCGTCGACGAACTCGCCGGTCTTCTCCAGCCGGTCCGCGAAGTCCTGCATGTACCGCACGTGCGCCGAGATCTCCTCGGGCGTCCATCGGTCCATGGGCACGTTGTTGACCGGAGCCGGGGCGCCTCGGTAGTGCTTGAGCAGCAGGTACTTGGCCATGATGTTCTCCTCGGTGCTGGTGCGACCCATTGTGGCCGCGTTCACCCCGGGGACGGAGCCAGCCACGGGTTCTCGACATGGCCGGCCGAACTTTTTTGAACTTTCGTGAGGGACCCTGGTGAGGTGCTCCTGTGGGCCGGAAACGCAAAGAACCCCCATCCGGTTTCCCGGATGGGGGTTCTCTGTGAATGATTGTTCGGCGGCGTCCTACTCTCCCACAGGGTCCCCCCTGCAGTACCATCG